>CALRIA010000019.1 GCA_943359595.1 Candidatus Magasanikiibacteriota bacterium
AACACCGGCTCGTCGTGCTTCTAAATTGGATCCAATTGAAGCGCTGCGGTACGAATAATATGCTTAAAACAAATTTTAAATTAGCCATTGTTTCTTTGAAAGCACAAAAATTGCGTACGGTTTTGACGACTTTAGGGATTGCGATTGGAATTGCAGTAGTAATTACTATTATGGCAGCCGGTAAGGGCTTGGATAAATTGGTGTTGGGGCAGTTGGATGTATTTTCTCCCAATACTATAAATATTGAAACTAAAGTACCATCCACCAAAAAAACTTCCAATGATAATGCGATCGGTCAATCGACCGGTATCACAATCACGTCTCTCAATGATAAGGATATTGAAACTGTAAAAAAACATCCAAACATTGTCTCGGCTTATGGTGTAGTGATTGGGCAAGCAGTTGTGAAATACGGCGGACAAACAAAAACAGTTTTGTTGTGGGGCGAAGGTTCCAACATGCCGGATGTCGAAGTTTTTAATTTGTTCAGTGGACGATTGTATTCGGCTGATGAAGAAAATTCATTATATCAAGTGGCAGTTTTGGGATCAGTGGTAGCAGACAAATTATTTGGTGCTGATGATGCAGTTGGTAAATCAATTTATATCAAAGGTAAACCATTTAGAGTAGTCGGAGTGGCGGCCAAAAGAGGCGCGATGTTTGGTATGGATATGGATAATGTAATTTACATTCCTACCAAAACAATGCAAAAAAGAATTTTGGGTATTGATTATGTGCGTCAAATTATTGCCAAGGCCAAAGATAAAACACAAATAAAAAATACAGTACTGGATCTAGAAGAAAGTATTCGAGAAAATCATGATATCACCGATCCTAATAAAGATGATTTTGCGGTACATACTATGGAAGAGGCGGCCGGAATTTTATCCAGTGTTATTGATGGACTGACATTTTTATTGGTGGCTTTGGTTTGCGTATCATTGTTGGTAGGAGGAGTGGGAATTATGAATATTATGTACGTGTCGGTGTCGGAACGTACTTTTGAAATTGGTTTGCGCAAAGCAATTGGCGCAAAAAATAAAGATATTTTAATGCAATTTTTAATGGAAGCGGTGGTTTTGACTCTCATGGGCGGAATAGTTGGAATTATTTTGGGATCTATTTTGGCACTAATAGTTTATTGGATTGCAAAATATTATGAATTTAGTTGGGTGTATGCGATTCCTATATCTTCAGTTCTTTTATCTTTAGGTTTTTCGGCCTTTGTAGGGTTAATTTTTGGAATTTATCCGGCCAAAAAAGCGGCGGCGCTTGATCCGATTGAAGCGTTGAGGAGAGAATAATCTATTAAAAAAATAATTTTAACAGAACAAAAAAACACTCGATAATAAAATCAAGTGCCTTCATTTTTCCAAGACTGCCACTACTATAATCACAAAATATTTTATGAACATAGTGGTTGGGACAGTCTTGGACTTCCGCGGTTGCGTCCACTTTTTTTCTCAAGCTATGCAATGTGCCACCTCTCTTTGAACTTGTCGATTTCGGCCTGCATGGCGATTTCATCGGTAATTTTATTATTACCGACCAAAATCATATTATCAGCATGTCTGTGCCCGCGTTCATAGAACAATAGATATCCATTATCTTCGCAAACCTTTGCCAAGGCTTCCCAGTGGCAGGTCATAAGTGATGACCCACGAACTATAGTGGGGTGTTTGTTTCCCACCGGAATAGAAGCGATAGTGCCTTCCCAGCCACCCTCTTTAAATTTTTCTCTGGGGATACCGAACATTCCCAAGATAGGTGATCGCCCACTGATGAGGTTGTCGAGGTTGATATAGGAAGGAAACAGCAAAACCAGAACATTGGGATCAGACATGGCTTCCTCGTGTAAACAGGCAGGATTGCCTGAAAAGTGATAAGTTATTACTTATAACACAATTATATAAATAGTCAATATGCCAAGGCTGCACTCTTGTTTTTTTTGCTAATTGATGATAAGTTTAACCTACTATGGCCGATACTCAACTCATCAAAGAAAAGCTGGATATAGTGCAAACTATTCAAGAATACGTGCCTTTAAAAAAGGCCGGTATTTATTATAAAGCACCTTGTCCGTTTCACCGGGAAAAAACCCCATCTTTTATGGTCAATGCTGAAAAGCAAATTTGGAAATGTTTTGGTTGTGGAAAAGGTGGAGATATTTTTTCCTTTATTCAAGAAATGGAAGGATTAGATTTTTCTGAAGCTTTAAAATTATTGGCTGATCGGGCAGGTGTAAAAATTGATAATTATCGTAGTGAAATAGATAAGAGTCAAAAAAATCGTATTTTAGAAATTAACCAAAAAGCAGCTAATTTTTTTCATCATATTTTGACAGAAATGGACGGTGCTAGCGCTGCTCGTGAATATTTAGAAAAACGTGGTTTAAAAAAAGAAACCATTGAAAGATGGCAAGTTGGTTTTATTCCGGATCAATGGGATTTATTGACAAAATATTTTTTAAAAAAAGGAATTGGGGTAGACGACTTAATAGCCGCAGGCTTAGTAATAAAAAAAGATGCAGCTCGTGCCGGACAGGGATTTTACGATCGTTTTCGTGGACGTATTATGTTTCCAATTTGGGATGTACATGGCAACGTAGTTGGTTTTACCGGACGGGTATTAGTGGAGACTGAAAATAGTGGTGGTAAATATGTAAATACTCCTCAAACTTTGGTTTATGATAAATCTCGAGTGATTTATGGTTTGGACAAAGCTAAAACTGAAATAAAAGCCCAAGATCAAGTTGTGTTAGTAGAAGGACAGATGGATGTGGTAGCCTGTCATCAAGCAGGCATGAAAAATGTGGTGGCTTCGTCTGGTACGGCCTTAACCTTAGAACAAATAAAATTGTTAAAACGTTATTCCAATAATATCGCCATGGCTTTTGATGGTGATTCAGCCGGGATAGCGGCGGCGAAACGCGGAATAAACATTGCGCTAGGTGAAGGTCTAAATGTAAAAGCGATTCGTATTCCAGAAGGAAAAGGCAAAGACGCTGATGAATGTTTACAGAAAAATCCAGAGGTTTGGTTTGGAGCTGTTAAAAATTCTAGCGATGTGTTACATTGGTTTTTTGAAATGGCTTTTTTAAATAAAAATACTTCTGATCCAAAAGAAAAACAAAAAATTGCCAACGAACTTTTACCAATTATTGGATTAATTCCGTTTGCTGTAGAAAGGGACTATTGGCTTAAAGAATTGGCTGGGAGGCTGGGTACAGATACTTCGGTGTTGAGAGATGATTTAAAACGTTTTGATAAAAATCAAAAGATCATTCCGAGTGATAAAAATAATGAAAATAGTAAAAAAGAAGTAAATTTAGACCGTTTGGATATGTTATTAAAAAGATTGTTAATGATTTTTATTCACTCTCCTCAGTATATATCTTCTTTGTGGGGAAGTTTAAAAGAAAATTGTTGGTTGGGAAGTGTTTATGAACACCTTTACGAATTCATTAAAAATCATTATAATACTAGCCAAGGTAATACTGCTGAAGTTTGGAAGAATATTTTTGATGAATCAGAATTTAAAGATGGGTTTGAGGATTTAAAAATGATTGCTCAAATCCAGGTTCAAAATATTGAAGAAATTACTATTAAGGATGAATTGATTGAATTGATAGTTCAGATAAAAGATGAGTGGGCTAAAAAAAGAAGAAAACAAATAGGTCAGGAATTAGCGCTGGTTTCGTCTGAAAAAAATCCTGACAAACAAATAATGGAAAAATTATTAATTGAACTTCAAAGTATTTAATTAGTTTGTATTTTATGCAAAAACAGGTAAAACAACCGAAAAAGAAAAAATTGGCTCAAAAAAATGTGCCTACCAAAAAACCAATACAAAAATCGGTTGTTAAGCCGTTTAAAAAAAGTGAAATGTCAATTAAAAAAGTAGTAGGCAAAATGGTAAATAAAGTGGTAGCTAAAGTAACCGGCAAAACAACCGGCAAAGTGGTTTCTAAAATATCCGCAAAAATAGTACCTAAAATACCAAATAAGAAAATTTTTAAACTTCCAAAAGATAAACCTTTTAAAAAAGGTAAATATTTACAAAAAAATTTGGGACCGGTAGTAGAGGTTCAACCAGAAGTTGAGCCAACCAATGACGAACTTTACAAATTGATAAGTAAAGGTCGTCACCGTGGTTTTATTACTGATACTGAATTATTGGGTTTAATGAAAAGACCGGAATTATATCTGGATCTCTATGAAGGATTTTTGGATGCAATCGAGAGAAATGGTGTGAGCGTGGTGGAATCAAATCAAAGTATTTTAGGAGTCAAAGAACAGCACAAAGAAGTGTTGAAGGAATTTCAGGGCGAACAGCCGGATATGGATGTACCATTTGATTTGGGGGAAATTTCATCTGATTCAATTCAGATGTACTTGCGTGAAATTGGTAAAATTCCATTATTGACTGGTGAACAAGAAGTGTCTTTGGCCAAGCGCAAAGAGCGTGGCGATAAGGCGGCGGAACGAAAAATCATCGAAGCCAATTTACGTTTAGTGGTTTCGATTGCCAAAAAGTTCGTGGGAAAAAGTTTGTCACTGCTAGATCTTATTCAAGAAGGTAACATCGGATTATTTAGAGCAGTTAAAAAATTTGATCACCGCAAAGGTTATAAATTTTCTACTTATGCTACTTGGTGGATTCGCCAGGCAATCACTCGTGCCTTGGCCGATCAATCGCGCACTATTCGTATTCCAGTGCATATGGTAGAAACCATCAATCGTTTTCAACAGGTGCAACGTCGTCTTACTCAGGATTTAGGACGTGATCCAACTCCAGAAGAATTGGCGGCTGAAATGGGTGAAGAAGTAGAAAAAATAAATCATATTATTAAGATCTCTCAAGATACCGTTTCGCTCGATGTTTCAGTTGGTGACGATGATGAAGATACTCAGCTTGGAGATTTTATTGAAGATGTAAAAAACGTTTCTCCTGATCGAGCGGCTGGTTTGCAATTATTGCGTGATTATGTTCAAGAGGCCATTAAATCTCTCTCTCCACGTGAACAGAAAATTTTAGAAATGCGTTTTGGTTTAGGTGATGGCGTTACTCATACTTTGGAAGAAGTTGGCCAAGAATTTGGTGTGACTCGTGAGCGTATTCGCCAGATTGAAGCGAAGGCGCTCGAAAAAATTCAGCATTCTGATTTGATTTCTAAATTAAAAGATTACTAGTATTTATCATCGCAAATTTCTATCTTATGAAAATTGTTTTTTCTGGAGGTGGAACCTTGGGTCCGGTAACTCCATTGCTGGCTGTAGCTGAGGCTTATTCTACAAAATATCCTGATACCGAATACGTCTGGGTCGGAACGAAAAATGGTCCTGAAAAAGACTTTGTTGAAAAACACCAGATCAGATTTATCGCACTAACTTCCGGTAAATGGCGTCGATATTTCTCTATCTGGAATATTTTTGATATCATTTTAATTGTGGTTGGTTTTTTCCAATCATTCTTTTTTTTATTAAAAGAAAAACCAGCGCTCCTGATTTCCGCTGGTGGTTTTGTTAGTGTGCCACTACATTGGGCGGGAGCATTATTGGGTATACCAGAATGGATTCACCAACAGGATTGGCAAGTTGGTTTGGCCAACAAGTTAATGGCGCCTTTCGCTGATACTATTACAGTGGCTTTGAAAAAAAATATAGTTGAATTTAACCAAAATAAAACTATATGGTTAGGCAATCCAGTTCGACTTCAAATTTTAAAAGGGGATAGGGAAATGGCAAAAAAAAGGTTTGGAATTCATTCAAATTTACCAGTAATTTTAGCAATGGGTGGTGGAACTGGTTCATTTAAAATAAATCATTTGGTAGTAGAATCTATTGCCCATCTGCAAGGATTTTGTGAAATTATTCATCTTTCTGGTAAAGAACGTCCACAAGAATTGGTTGATTATGCGTCTAAATTTTTTGATTTTTATCATCATTATCTATTTTTTAATGATGAAATTGCTGATGCCTATGCGCTAGCGGATGTTGTAGTTTCACGTGGTGGTTTTGGATCAATTAGCGAAATTGCCGCTTTGTCTAAGCCAGCGATTTTAATTCCAAAACCAGGGCATCAATATGACAATGTCAAATTTATTGCTGATGAAAATGCCGCTATTTTTATCGATGAACGTACGGCTGATGGCAATTATTTAGCTAAGAGGATTAAAGAATTATTGGCTGATGAAATTGAAAAGAAAAGATTGGGTAAAAAAATAACGGCTGTGATGCCGATAGCTAAACCAGAAGAAATTATTGGTACTATTGAACGTTTGATTCATCGTTAGACATCAAAAAATTGATTCCTTGGTATCCTTGACTAAAATGGTTGGTTTCAAATTCATGCAAAAAGTCTATTAAGACTTTTTTTGTTTTCTCATCTTTAATTTTTTCCGGTAATTTATAGATGTGGTCAGCCACAAAACGACGACGGTAGTCGTATTTTTGAGCATTGTAAATTAGATTATCGGCAGTTTTTTCTATATATAGTTGATGATCCATCTGGTCGATTATTTTTACCACATAATGTTCGTCGCTATCACCAAATTCCATTTCGTTAAATAATTTTTTTATTTCCTCAGATGTATTTTTGTCCATAAAACTAGACAACATTTCTATTGCTCGTAAACCGATCTGGTCTTTGTGCTCTCTTAAGTCTGGGTATTTTCTGCTTAGTGGCCCGGCGATATCTCCACCAAAAAGTTCTCCTAAATCATGAATAAGAAGCATCAAAATAACTTGACGCTCGTTAAGTTGTCCACCAGCTTGTTTGATCTTTGCTACTAAAAAATAAGCTATTAACAAACAACCGTAATGGTGTTCAGCCAAAGTTTCAGTATCATTAAGTTTGATACCAGCTACTAAAAAACCAGTCAATGGTTGTTCTTTGCTGAGCTGTAATATAGACAATAGTTGAAGTAATTTTTTCATAAGTACAGATATCCTGACATAATTTTTTATTGGTGTCAAAAACCCTTCGATAAATTCGAAGGGTTTTTCGTTTGTGGGCCGGCCGGGGCTCGAACCCGGGACCTTATCCTTAAAAGGGATCTGCTCTACCAGCTGAGCTACCGGCCCACTGAAATTTTGCGTAGACAAAACAACAAAAACAATGATATAATAAAATCAATAAAAAATCAAGTACCTTTAACTTTTAAAGTGGATAATCTATGTTAGATAAAAAATATACTCAGTCTGTTCGTTTGGATCTATTGAGCTATGCCCAAAAAAGACGTGAGGTTATAAAGATGTCTGGCGATGCTCAACAGCACGCTAAAAAGGCTATTTTTGCTCTTCAGCGTGATGATAGAGCTGGTGGTAGCGAGCGATTGAAGCTGGCTGAAGGTCTGCTCATGGAACTATACAAAAAATTTAAAACAGACAAGCGTTTATTTAACGAAGGATCCTATCGGGCTGCTCTGGAAGAATATGTTGAAGCGGTACTTTTTAATAGTTATGTTCATGCCAAACCGGTTGGAAAAATCAAAGGAGTAGAGGTGGATTCCGACACTTTTATCAGTGGTTTGTGTGATGTACCGGGTGAATTATGTCGTTATGCCATTCGAGCGGCTACAGCTCGTAATTTTGATCTAACTAAAAAATGTTATGAATATGCCGAAGAAATAATTGGGGAGTTGATGGATATGGATCTGACTGGCTATCATCGTAATAAATTTGATCAAGCCAAACAGGCATTGCACAAATTAGAACAGGTAGTATACGAAGTAAGTTTACGCGCATAATTTTTTGATATGTTAAAACAAAAGATTAAAAATTTAAAACATTTTTTAATCGCTTTTGCCGCCTATTGGTACTATGGAAGACCAGCTCGTAAACTAATTGTAGTGGGGGTAACCGGCACCAAAGGAAAATCTACTACTTGTAGATTTATCGCATCAGTATTGCAAGCGGGTGGTTATAAAGTTGGCTTGATGTCGACGGTTGAATTTCAAATTGGCGATAAACGTTGGCTCAATAATAAAAAAATGACCATGCTCGGGATGGGGCAAATTCAAAAAATGCTAACTGAGATGGTACAGGCTGGTTGCCAATATGCAGTTGTAGAGACTTCTTCAGAGGGCATTTTGCAATATCGTCATTATGGGTTGCACTATGATATGGCCGTGTTCACAAATTTGGGTACGGAGCATAGCGAGCGTCATGGTGGTTTTTCTAATCTCAGGAAAGACAAAGGAAAATTATTTGCCACTCTTAAAAAATATCCGCACAAAATTTTAAATAATAAAAAAATTGAAAAAATTATTGCTGTAAATTTAGACGATGATAATGCTCCGTTTTATTTAAATTATTGGGCTGATAAAAAAATCGGTTATAGTTTGCAATCAAAAATCAATCCAGCAGTGGCGGAAATATCACAGGCAGAAATATTATCTTCTGATGAAATGGGCGTACATTTCAAAGTGGCTGAACAGAAATATCATATAAATTTGGTTGGTGATTTTAATGTATATAATGCCTTGGCGGCTATAGCGGTTGGTAAAACTCAAAATATTTCGGAAGACAAAATAATGCACGGTTTAAAAGAAATTACAAAAATAGAAGGTCGCATGGAATTTATCAATGCTGGTCAAAATTTTAAAGTAGTTGTCGACTATGCTCACGAACCGATGAGTCTTACTGGATTATTTACCGCTTTAAGAAAAATTACCAAAGGTAAAATAATCGCCGTTATTGGCTCGGATGGCGGCGGAAGAGATATTTCCAAACGTTCAAAAATGGGTGAAATTGCTGGTAAACTTTGTGATTATCTCGTGATTTCGGATGTGAATTGTTATGATGAAGATCCAATGCAAATCGCCCAAATGTTGGCTCAAGGAGCAAGACAATCTGGGAAGAATGACGATAATAACTTATTTATAGTCGTTGATCGTTTTAAAGGTATCAAAAAAGCTTTTAGTTTGGCCAACGCTGGAGATGTGGTAGTTATTACCGCCAAAGGTACCGAGCCATACATTGCCGTCGCTAATGGTGAAAAAATAATTTGGGACGATCGTACAGTCGCAAGAGAAATTTTAGAACATTATGTCGCTCCAGAAAAAAATTAATTTGCGTAAAAATGAAGAAATAGTCTTGGTGATAAAAGCTTTTTTCTTTACCTATTTTTGGCTATATTTGCTTGGATTTTTATTTATGGGCGTAGCTTCGTTTTTTATGTTTTGGTTATTTTCACAAGGCGTATGGGGTGATGTGGTCTATGGGCTTGTTATGTTAATCGGTTTATATATTATTTTCCGTACTTGGTTTTTTGCTAATAAGAATTTTTCGGTTATCACCACTGAGCGGTTGGTGAATATTAACCGTGTTGGTTGGTTTGATGAATACCTGTCCATAATACATTTTAATAATGTTGTCGATTGCCATGTTCGTAAACGTGGTGTTTGGCCAAATATTTTAAATTACGGTTCGATTGTGATTGAAACTATGGACGAAGAAAATGGTTTGGAATTAAACCAAATCAGGTCACCGCAAAGAATATTAGATCTTATATTAGAATACAAAAATAATTTTATTGATAAAAAAAACTTATACGATAAAGATTCCGTATATAAAGCATTTTTAAATATTATTCCAGACCTAGATGAAGCTCAACTTTGTGAAATATATGATTTGGCTGATGAACAATTAAAATTGATCGATCAGGAGATCGATAGTGTGGTATAATCTAAACTATGTCCGAATCAAAAAATGAAAATTGGAAACATATTTTTTATTCACGCTGGTTTTTGCTAGTTTTATCTGGCTTAGCCGTCTTGTTGGTTTTTTCATATATTCAAGCTTATTATCAAGAATACAAGGTCCGTGCTGAAATTGACACATTACATAAAGAAGTTCTAAATTTGGAAGCCAAAAAAATCAAAACAGTAGAGATTTTAAAGTATGTTCAGTCACAAGCTTTTGTAGAAGAAAAAGGCCGTACAGAGCTTAATTTGTTAAAACCTGGGGAAAAGATGGTGATAATACCTAGCGGTTCATTAAAAAATGATATTGGACAATCAGAGCCAGATTTGGTAAAATGGTCTAAAGTTAATAATCCAATCAAATGGTTTAAATTTTTCTTTTTTAAAGATAATAATTAATTAATTTTATGGAACAAAATATTGTACAGGAGGAACAACAAAAGTCAGCACCAGAAGTATCAATATCTTCTAGTGAAAATAAAAACATGAAAATGTTTGCAGTTGGTTTGGTAGCTATTTTAGTAGTTGGTGTAGTAGGTTCAGCGATATTTGGTGTTTATCGTGTTTATGCCAAAGCGGCTACCGATAATTTTACATTAGTAGTCGCCAAAGCTTTGCGTTTACCTTTAATGAAAGTTAATGGTGAAAGTGTTTTGTATTCTAATTATGCCGATGATATGTTGGCCATCCAAAAGTTAGTTGCTTTTGATAAAACTAACAAAGGTAACGCCGCTAATTTGACCGCAGAACAGATGTCTGATCAGGTTTTATGGCGTTTGGCGAATAATGTTTTGGTAAGAGAAGCGGCGGCTAAATATGATGTGAAAGTAGAAACAAAAGATACGGATGATTTGAAAGCGAATCTAATGAAACAATTTAAAGATACAGCAGAGATTGAGAAAGAAATTCAACAACGTTATGGTTGGACATATGCTCAATATGAAGAAAAAGTAATCAAGAATTTTGTTTTGCAACAAAAAATTGCCGAAAAAATTCAGGGCGACCAAAAATCTCATGAAGAGATTCGTAATAAAGCTTTAGTAGTTTTGAATGAAATTAAAACTGGCAAAGATTTTGCCGAAGAAGCAAAAATATACGGTGAAGATGGTACTAAAACTAACGGTGGTGATCTTGGTTGGTTTGGAAAAGGGGATATGGTTCCAGAATTTGAGAAAGCGGTATATGCACTAAAAGCAGGTGAAATGACGCAGGATTTGGTGGAAACTCAATATGGTTATCATATTATTAAATTAGCTGAAAGAAAAATTGAAAAAATAAAAGATGCTAAAGGCAAGGCTGTTTCAGCTGAAAAAGTACATGCAAGTCATATTTTATTCCGTTTTCCAACTCCAGAAACATTTTTAGATCAGTTGGCCAAATCTGCTAGCTTTCATTTGTATGTGAAAGTTCATAACCCGTTTGCAAATTCAAGTACAAGTACGACTAAATAATTTATATTAAAAAACGGGGGCGCAAGCCCCTGTTTTGTTGCGGGGTTAGTACAGTGGTAGTATGTGGCCTTCCCAAGGCTAAGATGCGGGTTCGATTCCCGTATCCCGCTCGAAACAATATTTTATTTTTTTATCCACAGTTGTGTATCGTAATTTTAAATCTACCAAAAGTATGGTATAATATTAATGTTATATTTAAAACTTATTAAATAAATAAAGAAGGGAGTCAAAAATTATTTTGGAAAAAACGTTTTAAAAATTACGAATTTTATAAACCCATATATATATATATATTATGAAACTGCTTTTTTTTAAATCATCAGTAGCTTTATTGGCAGTATCTGCCGCGTTAGTTGTATCTAGTTTTACTGGATCGATTGCCGTAGAAGCTGCCACGATGCCACCTCTTGGAACGTCTGCTACATTTGGTGTTCTTTCTGAAACTTTTACTCGTAATATATCAACAACAACTATTACTGGCGATCTTGGATATACTACATTGAGCGGGTCAGGAACACATACTGTTTCTGGAGCAACACATGTTGCTGATGGTGCATATAGTACGGCAGGAACAGACCAAGGTACCGCCTTGACTGATTTGAATAATCAATATCTTGCAAGTTGTACACTTTTAGGTGCAGGTGCTTTGGATGCGATAGATATTGGTGGTGGTCCAGGACATTTTACTCCTGGTTGTTATTACAGAGCTGGTGCAATAGACATAACAGCAAGTACAGTGGTAAATCTTGATGGTGCTGGTATATATATCTTCAAATCAACAGGCGGAGCAGTTACTACAGGAGCCAACTCAACAGTTGTGTTAAATGCTGGTGCGTCAGCTTGTGACGTTTTTTGGACTCCAGTTGGTGCAGTATCTCTTGGCGCCACTTCAACTTTTAAAGGAACCGTTATTGATGCTGCTGGTATTAATATAGGCGTAAACGTAAATTGGACTGGTAGGGCATTGGCATTTGGAGGCACAGTTTTGGCTGGCGGAGCAGATACCATCGCAGTACCATCTTCATGTTCTGCTTATGTTGCTCCTGTGGCTGTATTAGGTGATGCACATTCTAATAACGGAACAATCACTGTTGTTAAAACAGTTATAAATGATAATGGCGGCACCAAAGCCGTAGTTGACTTTCCGTTATTCGTTAACGGTAAAGTAGTTATTTCTGGTCAAACTAATGTGTTTGCCGCACCTGCCGCTTCGTATATCATTTCTGAAACTACTAGTACTCAATATGCTCAAACATTTTCGGGGGATTGTGATAGTAAAGGCTTTTTAAATCTTAATCGTGGTATCAATGCGGTTTGTGTTATTACCAATAATGATATCGGCGCTCCAGTCGCTGTTCCACCAGTACCACCTCTTATTGATGTAGTAAAAGTACCAAGTCCTTTGGCTTTGCCAAACGGTCCTGGTCCAGTAACATATACCTATACACTTCGTAATATTGGAACAGTTCCAGTTTCCAATATAACAATGGTTGGTGACAGCTGTGCTCCTATCGTACTGGTTTCTGGTGACACCAATTCAGATGGGAAATTAGATATAAATGAAACATGGGTACATACATGTACTACAAAACTTACAGAAACTCATACCAACACTGTCGTCGCAACTGGATGGGCCAATGGCATAACTGCAACTGATATTGCAAATGCTACTGTTATTGTTGGTTTGCCAGTTGTACCGCCGTTAATTCATGTGACTAAAATTCCTAGTCAATTTACACTTCCTGCTCAGGGTGGAATGATCACATATACCGAGCAAATTACCAATCCTGGAACAGTTGCTCTAACCAATGTCCATCTCACTGATGATAAATGCAGTCCGATGAATTATATATCCGGTGATGTAAACAAAGATGCAAAACTTGACACTTCTGAAACTTGGACATATACCTGTCAAACTAAGCTTAAAAAAACAACCACAAATACTGCTGTGGCAAGTGGTGAGGCAAATGGCATATCAGTAAGAGATTTTGCGGTTGCTACTGTTGTTGTAGCTTTACCTGTTCCAAAATTACCAAATACCGGTTTTGATTCTGATGAGAAAAATACTCTTTGGAAAATCACTGTAATGGCTGCCATTTTTATGTTAGTTTCAACTTCACTTGTGGTTGTTCTAAAAAAACATAAAATTTAGTGTAGTGGTAATAAAATTTAACATTATTTAAAAGAGCTTTTTCAGAAATGAGAAGCTCTTTTTTGTGTCTAGACAAAATCCTCAAATTCAGTTATAATTTTTGTGTTTTGTTGCCGCCATCTTAGCTCAGTTGGCAGAGCGACGGTATCGTAAACCGTAGGTCTCGGGTTCGATCCCCGAAGATGGCTCCAAATTTTAATTATGTTATTCACACCCGCTATTAGTGGGTTTTTGTTTATTTAAAAATTATGTTATAATAAATAAATATTTATGATTACAATTGAAGGAGTTACAAAAATATATTCTACAAATTCTGTTGCTTTGCGCGATATTAGTCTGCATATCAAAGCGGGTGAATTTGTTTCGATAATTGGTCAGAGTGGTAGTGGCAAAACGACCTTTACTAAACTTTTGATTGCTGAAGAAAACCCTACTAAAGGACGTATCAAAATAGGCGATTGGGATATTACCAATATCAAGACCGATGAAATTCCTTTTTTACGTCGCCAGATTGGTATGATTTTTCAAGATTATAAATTATTGCCACAAAAAACTGTTTATGAAAATGTTTCATTTGCTTTGGAAGTAGCTGGAGAAAAAAATCGTCGAATTACGCAAGTTGTACCACAGTTATTGGAAATAGTTGGTTTGTCTGATCGTCGCAATCGTTATCCAATGCAATTATCCGGTGGTGAACAGCAGCGTGTAGCTATTGCTAGGTCGTTGGCTCATCGACCGAAGATTATCGTGGCTGACGAACCGACTGGCAATTTGGATACTATCAACGCTGAAGAAATTATCCAGATTTTAAAAAAAATTAATGAATTTGGCACTACCATTTTACTATTAACTCATAACCGAGAAGTGGTCAACGCATTACGTCGTCGTGTGATTACTTTACACAATGGCCATCTTACATTAGATCAAGAATCTGGTAAATATATTTTATAATATGGTGTATATTGGAAGAATATTAAAGTTTGCTCTACAAGATATCTGGAGAAATTTTGGTCTGTCTTTTATGACGGTTCTAATTTTAGTTTTAATGCTTTTATCAGTTAACGCATTATGGAGTGTAAAAGTTATCACTAAAGAAGCAGTGAATCTGATAAAAGACCAAGTGAATGTCAGTGTTTATTTTAGTGCCAATGCCGGAGAAAAAAATGTTACTGAAATAAATAAATATATTAGCGCTTTTCCAGAAGTGGTAAATATAAAATTACAAAATTCCGATGAAGTGTTGGCTTCTTTTAAACAAAGACACAGCCAAAGTAAAGACATTTTAGACGCACTGGCGGAATTGGATAAAAATCCATTTGGTCCGACGATGATTATAAAAACTAGAGAACCTGGTGATTATAAAAAAATCATTAAAGCATTGAGTGTGCCAGAGTATGAAAATTTAATTGAGGCCAAGAGTTTTGATGAACATGAAAGTGCCATTGAGAAAATCCAAAATATCACCAGTCGCACTGAAAATATAGTAGCTGGGTTAGTGTTATTATTTGCTTGTATTTCCTTCTTGATTGTTTTTAATACTATTCGTAGCGCTATTCATACTCAAAAAATAGAGATTGGCATCAAGCGTTTGGTTGGTGCTAGTAATTGGTTTATTCGTGGACCGTATTTGGTAGAGTCTTTTATTTTCTCTGTGTTAAGCTTAGTAATTTCCATCGCCTTACTTTATATTGCCTTGAGTTTTGTGGATCCTTATCTATCAGTGATTTTCCCAAGTAGTTTCTCCTTGACAAATTACTATAATTCGAATATTCTGTATGTGTTTGGGGTTCAATTTTTTAGTGTTCTACTTCTCACTGTATTGTCTAGTGGTTTGGCAATGCGTCGCCAACTACGTGTATGATCCGAGGTCGTCTAAAGGTAGGACAACAGCCTTTGAAGCTGTCTATCTTGGTTCGATTCCAAGCCTCGGAACAAAAAAAGAATTCACTTTAGGTGAATTCTTTTTATTTATTAAAAATTAATTTTATGATATAATAATTTTATGATTAAAAAACAATTTGATTTTCATCATCAAGAATTTTCTGTAACTTTGCCAGATCAGGCATCGGAAAGTGTTTGGGCAGAAATTTTTAAAGAACGCGAATACAAGGCGGCTGAATTGGTGATTACTCAAGCTACAGAACCGATAGTTGACGTTGGGGCACATGTTGGTTTGTTTACATTGTATGTTCGTACTTTAAATAAAATTATTCCAATTTATGCACTAGAGCCAGAAAATGCAAATTTTGAGTTGTTACAACAAAATATCAAAAAAAATAGACTCTCCAAAATAAAGACATTTAAAGTAGCGTTAGGTGGACGATCTGAACAGGGCAAATTATTTATTTCTGCGGATAGTCATAATCATAGGTTAGAGAGTGCTCCGGGGTCTGGGCTACAAAAGACAAGTGAAGAGCATGGCGCTATCCAGATAATTCAAGTTTATTCATTACGAGATTTTTTAAATCAGGAAAAAATAAAGACTATTTCTTTATTAAAAATGGATATTGAGGGAGGGGAATATGATGTTTTTTCTGCTTGTATGCCGACAGATTTTGTGCGTATTCAGACGGTGGTTATGGAATATCATAATTATGGTGGTTTTAATTATAAAGAAATAGAAAATCAACTGAGAGAAAATGGTTTTGGTGTGCAGATATTTCCATCAAAGTTTGATAAAAAAATGGGTTTTATTTTTGCAAAAAATAAACGAATATGATCAAAGTTCACGAAGCTTGGGTAGTAGCAGTAGGGATGGGTTACGGGCATCAACGCGCCGCTCATCCGTTACGTTTTTTGTCACCAAACAACAAAGTTATTTTGGCGAACAATTATGAAGGTATTGCCAAAAGTGATTATAAATTTTGGAACAGTTCCCAATATTTTTATGAATTTTTTTCTAGGTCGGAGAGTTTACCGATAATTGGACATTATTTGTTCGATCTTTTTATCGATCGTATGCAAAGAATTATGCCATTTTATCCAAAACGTGATCTGTCTAAACCAAATTTACAAACTCGGATCAATTATGCCAGTATAAAACGTGGTTGGGGAAAAGATCTAGTTGTCTATCTTGGTAGCAAAAATATTCCATTGATTACTACTTTTTTTACCGTAGCTTTTTTTGCAGAAGAAAATGGTTTTAAAAATGAAATTTATTGTGTGGTGTGTGATAGTGATATTAGCCGAGCTTGGGCGCCTCTTAATCCTCAAAAAAGTCGGATCAAATATTTGGCTCCATGTAGACGAGTGGTAAATAGATTAAAAGAATATGGGGTGAAACCAGAAAACATTTTTTTGACCGGCTTCCCTTTGCCAGATGCTAATTTAGGTGGTAAAAATTTAACTGTCTTAAAAACTGATTTGGCTGAGAGAATTATCAATCTTGATCCAGACAACCATTATCGTCAAAAATATATCCATACTGTAAAGAAGTTTTTAAAAGGAATAAAAATTTCTGTTCGCCACCATCACCCGTTGACGCTAACTTTTGCAGTTGGTGGGGCTGGAGCTCAACGTAAAATTGCCAAGGATATTTTGACGAGTTTACGCGACAAATTATTAAATAATGAAATAAATTTTAATCTAGTCGCCGGTACACGTAATGATGTTTATTTGTATTTTAAAAAATATATTGATGAATTAGGCTTAACCAAAATTTTAAATAAAAATTTGCATATTATTTTTGCCGTTGAAAAAGAGGATTATTTTAGCCAGTTTAATGAGAGTTTACGAACAACTGATATCTTATGGACAAAACCAAGTGAGTTAGTCTTTTATACCGCTCTTGGAATTCCAGTTATTATTGCTCCACCACTAGGTTCGCAAGAGAAATTTAATAAAATTTGGTTAAAAACCATCGGTGCTGGAATTAGTCAGGAAGACCCTAAATATACTCATGAATGGTTATTTGATTGGATAAATAGTGGCTGGCTGGCCGAAGCGGCAATGTCTGGGTTTCTAGATGGCCGTCAATTTGGAGTGGAAAATATCACTGATGTAGTATTTCACGGCGTGAAAGAACCAGCCGCAAATTACCAGTTGTTGTAAATAATTTATCTGTTGACATTGGAAGGTTTTTTTTGTATACTATTTAGCAGTTCATTTGGAACTAAATTCTGGGGTAGCGCAGCGGTAGCGCAGTTGGCTGTTAACCAATTGGTCGTGGGTCCGAATCCCACCCCCAGAGCAA
>CALRIA010000020.1 GCA_943359595.1 Candidatus Magasanikiibacteriota bacterium
TAAAAATAAAAAAAATATTGAGTTTATTAGTAAGTTAATTAAAAATGGTGTAGTAATAAAGCCGACTGAAAAAAATAGAGGTGGAAAACTAATTGGACAAACTTTTGTTTTAACTGGCAGTCTAGAAACAATGTCACGTGATGAGGCAAAACAAAAAATAAAAGATTTAGGTGGGGAAAATTCGGAAAGTGTGAGTAAAAAAACATCTTATGTGATAGTGGGGGCAGAACCAGGTAATAAATATGAAAAAGCAAAAAAATTAGGGGTAAAAATTTTAGAGGAAAAAGAATTTTTAGAAATGATAAAAATATGATATAATGTTATCATTATGAATATTGCTTGGTTTAAAGATCTAACAATTAAAGATATTCCGTTGGTGGGCGGCAAAAACGCTTCACTAGGTGAAATGTTTTCGAAGTTAACTTCCAAAGGCCTACCTGTGCCGAATGGTTTTGCGTTGACGGCGGAAGTTTATTGGAAATTTTTGAAAGAAAATAAAATAGATAAAAAAATCAAAGAAGTTTTGAAAGATTTGGATGTAAAAAATGTCCATGCTTTGTCGGTGGCCGGATTAAAAGTACGTAAAATTATTTTATCAGCTAATTTCCCCAAAGATATTGCTGATGAAATAAAAAAAGCATACAAAGATTTATCCAAACAATGTAAAAAAACAAATGTAGACGTGGCGGTGCGGTCTTCGGCCACGGCAGAAGACTTGCCTGATGCGAGTTTTGCTGGACAACAAGAAACCTATCTAAATGTTAAGGGTGAAAAAGAGCTGTTGTTGGCTTGCAAAAAATGCATTGCCTCGTTATTTACTGATCGCGCGATTTCTTATCGAGAAGCCAAAGGTTTTGATCATCTCACCATAGCCTTGTCGGTAGGGGTACAAGAGATGGTGCGTTCTGATCTCGGATCTTCTGGGGTAATGTTTACATTGGACACCGAATCTGGTTTTCGTGGTGTAGTGCTTATTAACGCTTCCTATGGTTTGGGTGAATATGTGGTCAAAGGTCAAATAACACCAGATCAATTTTATGTTTTTAAAGATGGCATCAAAAAAGGTTTTAAATCTATTATTAGCCATCGTTTGGGTAGCAAAGAAGTAAAATTGGTTTATGGTAATACTGGCACCAAGCAAGAAAAAGTCAAAATTAGCGATCAAAAACAATATTGTTTGACCGATGACGAAGTTGTTCAATTATCCAAATGGGGTGTGCAAATCGAAGAACACTATGGACGACCAATGGATATTGAATGGGCAAAAGACGGGCAAACTGGAAAATTATTTATAGTCCAAGCTCGATCTGAAACTGTAAAATCTCAATCCAAAATCACCGCTATTGAAACCTACAATTTACAAAGAAAAAGTGAAATTTTAGTGGAAGGTGCAAGCGTTGGTCAAAAAATTGGTCAGGGCAAAGCGCATATCATCACCTCACCAAAACAGATGAAGGAATTTAAAGCTGGTGAAGTCTTAGTAACCAGAATTACCGATCCTGATTGGGAGCCAGTAATGCGTATTGCTAGTGCTATTATTACCGAACAAGGTGGTAAGACCTCACATGCTGCTATTGTTAGTCGTGAATTGGGTGTGCCGTGTATTGTTGGTGCGGCTAAAGCACGATTATTAATAAAAAATGGTCAGGAGATTACCGTGTCTTGTGCTGAAGGCGAAATTGGCTATGTTTACAAAGGACACCTGCCATTTAGTGTAGAACGCACTGAATTAAAAAGTCTACCACCAACCAAAACTAAAATAATGATCAACACTGGTAACCCAGACAATGCTTTTGCACTATCAGCTATCCCTAGCGATGGTATCGGTTTGGCGCGTGAAGAGTTTATTTTTACCAATTTTATCAAAATTCATCCGTTGGCTTTGGTGCATTTTAAAGATATCAAAGACAAGCAAGTAAGAGAAAAAATCGAAGCACTGACCGTTGGTTATAAAGATAAAACCCAGTATTTGGTAGATAAATTGGCCGAGGGGATCGCTTTTTTGGCGGCGGCGTTTTATCCTCATGATGTGATCGTGCGTTTGTCTGATTTTAAAACTAATGAATACGCCACTTTAATAGGCGGTAAAGATTTTGAACCGCATGAAGAAAATCCAATGCTCGGTTGGCGTGGAGCATCGCGTTATTATGACCAAAAATATAAACCAGGATTTAAGCTAGAATGTGCGGCTATAAAAAAAGCTAGAGAAATTTGGGGATTAAAAAATATTATTGTCATGGTTCCTTTTTGTCGAACAGTAGAAGAAGGAAAAAAAGTATTGGAAACCATGAAAGAATTCAATTTGGAACGCGGAAAAGACGGTTTACAGGTATATGTCATGTGTGAAATTCCATCCAATGTTATTTTGGCCAAAGAATTTGCCCAAATTTTTGATGGTTTTAGTATTGGTAGTAATGATTTGACTCAACTGACTTTGGGGGTAGACAGAGATTCCTCGTTGGTCTCACATGTCTATGATGAAAATAACGAAGCGGTAAAAATACTTATTCGCCAAGTTATCCAAGTGGCACATCAATACAAACGCAAGGTAGGAATTTGCGGACAAGCTCCAAGTGACTATCCAGAATTTGCTGAATTTTTGGTGCAAGAGGGGATAGATAGCATTTCACTCAATCCTGATAGTGCCTTAAAAACTCGTACACGTATCGCAGCGATGGAAAAAAAGTTGGGGAAAAGTAAGAGTAAAATTTTAAAAATGGCGATGGCCACTAAATCTTTAGTAATTTTAGGTGTAGTTGGTTTGACATCAATATTAGGTGGTTATGGTTGTCAAACAATCAACAATCAGACCGTGTCAGATAATCTCAAAGTTACTATGCAACAGCAGGTGCTAGAAATGAAAGCGCAATTGCGTCAAGAGATAACCAATGAATTAGCCAAACAGCTACCAAAAGAATCATTTTATAATGATGATAGTTTTGTAAAAATTAAATTAACATATACTAATACTTGGCAAACTAGTCATTGGGAGAATGGAGTAAAATTTGCTAATGTTGATGAATCGCAATATTTGATGGTGTTTGTTCAAAAAATTAGACATCCAGTCCCAGTAGAAAGTATAGTCACCACTACCTGGCACGATTATTCTGCGAAACGTTTCACGGATACTAGTTCAAAAGATGGCATCCCGTATCAAGTGTTGGAGATTTATCCCAAAGGTTATAAAAAGAGCAAAGAGATCATTGAATTACGCGGTGATCCAAAAACTTTTGAAGATAGTTTAAAAAAGATAGAAGAGTTTATAGTGCCACAAAAATAAAAGAAGATAAATAAAAATCCCGAGATTAAATCGGGATTTTTTTTATTTTTATTCTGTGCCCGCCCCCTGATTACTTTAACATTTGGATCCGATGAGGGATCCTCATGCCTTTTCATCAGGGGGCGGGGTGGTCAGAACTCGGGTCAGGACGCTGCGATGTCACCTCCGCGATAGATGCCGATAGGCGTCTTGCGGCTAGTGGGGCGCATCAGGCCTTCGCCTTTTTTTCCGAACAGAACCGAGATCTTGTTTCCAGCGAGGGCGATGGCGACTTCGCTACCGGAGCGTGCACCTTGCGGCGCGACATGGATTTCTCCGCGAGTTGCTCCGTGGTCGATGTAGACCACCTCCCAGACTTTCTCGTCGTGGTCGGTGATCGTGTGTCCACACTTGAGATTGCGCCATTCGGCTTGAGAAATGGAAGAAGCCAACAGATTCATGAGTTTTTGTCCTGTGTTGTTTCGAGTTTTAACCACTACTCCCACCAAACGCTGGTTGGGAGTCGACTAATGTATACACCAAAAAAGTCATTTTGTCAATGAAAAAACAAAATAAAATATATAAAGTGGTAGAAGAGCCTTTTAGTTTTAAATCTTTATTGAGTTGGACAGTGTCGCCGTCGACAAGGGTATTGCCGTTAGTTTAGATTATTGCCATGTCAACGATAATCTTGACTAATCATTGATTTTATGCTATGATTATCTGTTTTCTTATCCAATGATGGATAGAAAATTTTCCGGACTCAGTCCGGTGAGGAGAAGAAGATGAGTGATATCGATACTTTTCAGGCGACTATAGCTATGCTCGACGGCGTAGATTCGACCACTCCTGCCTTCAAAAAGTTCGTGGCGGATCTGCTCAGCCGCGTGGATCCGTTTCGCCCGTTCGGTACAGAACTTTTCAACGCGATTGTTAGAGTCTCTACAGGTATCGCATTTGAGGCGGTATTGTTCCGGGTAGAGAATGGTGTGGTGGAGGTTTTTCTCCGTCGTCGGTCTTTGGACGACACTGCCTACCCAGGAGAGTGGCATGCTCCTGGATCTTTCTTCCGTCCTAGGGAGAAGAATCACGATGTAGCTGAGAGGCTGCAGAGTGAGTTCGGGGCAAAACTCTCTCAATACAATCTGGTGAACAGTGCACCATTACCCGACGATGAAAGGTGCTCTGGGCTTTCGCAGATTTTCTTGGTGCAGCTCGACGGATTTCCGCGTCTGGATGATTGGCATGGCTGGTTCTCGGTGGAAAATCTTCCAGAAAACACGATACATTCGCATCGCGATATCGTCATACCTCTCGCTTTGTCGGCTTTTTCCCAACATCTCAAATCCTTGGAGGAGGTGGATTTCTAGGATTAATCTGGCTAATTTACTGTTCAGTCACTACCATTAGGAGGTGAGCAAGGGGTCAACTTTCCATCTGGCTACCTACTCGTTAGCCCTCAATATTTGAGAGTTAACGAGTAGCCAGATGAAATATTATATGAAAACTTCTACTTAATTAGTGGAAGTTTTTTGTTTATATTTTTTTATAAACAAAAAAGCAGTTCTTACGAACTACCTTTTATGCGAAACTCCCTGGCGGGTCGGACGAGACTCGAACTCGCAACTTCTGCCGTGACAGGGCAGTGCTCTAACCAGTTGAACTACCGACCCAAATTTTTACTCTTTACATTATAATTAAAAAGAGTGATTTAGTCAATAGCTATAAAACAAAAAACTCGCCATGCTTGGGCGAGTTTTTTGTTTAAACTGTAAATTATTTAGCTGGAGCAGTCGTAGTTGGGGCGGCGGTATTTTGGCCATTAGTAGCATCATTTTGTCCGGCTGGTGCGACAGTGTTGATATTGCTAGGGGCAAAATTTCGGTAATTTCTTTCGCCGCGCATCATTTGACGACCGTAGCCACCTTGTTGAAAGCCGCCACGCTCAAACCCGCCACGTTGACCACTTCTGTATAAGGTAGAAAATCGTCCAGCAGCTATGCCAGCACAAAATACCAACATTATCACCACAGCGCCAATTAACCAGTGTAACCAGTTTTTTGGGTTACTACACCACTGACAAAATTTATTTTCCATACAATATTTTAATTTAACAAAAGTTCGAGTGATCGAGCTTCTGTATATAATACAGGTATGAAACCAAAATTATTTCAGATAACAAAAAAGATCCTAGGAGTGTTCGGAATAAGCAATAAGTAAAGGAGGGGGTACTCACGCTCAACCGAACACTCTCAGGATCTTTTTATTTTTAATAATCTAATTATAACAATCAGTGCTAATCGTGTCAAACTTCGAGGTTGTGGATAAAATATCCAATTATTTTTTTACTGCCTCTACTAGTTTGGCAAATACTGCAGGATATTTTAAAGCCAATTCGGACAATACTTTGCGATCCATTTCGATGTTGGCTTTTTTTAGTAAGCCGATGAATTTGCTGTAAGACAAATCATACTTGCGTACAGCGGCGTTCAAACGCACTGACCACAATTGACGAGCGGTACGTTTCTTTTTGCGGCGATCGATAAAAGCATGTTGACCGGCTTTCATCTTGGCTACCTTAGCTACTTTGATTTTTGATTTACGTCCCCAGCGGAAACCTTTGGTGTGTTTCAATATACCGGTTCTGCGTTTGCGGTGCAATAGACCGCCTTTAATTCTGGTCATAGTTTAAAAATTAGTTTGGTAAAGTAATCTGAATAACACGATTAACGGTTGGGCTCATGATGGTATCGGATTTCTTATTACGTCCTACCTTGCCGTTTTCACGGGAATTAAAATGATTTTGTCCAGCTGTGCGTTTGATAACTTTTCCATTTTTGGTTACGCGAAATCTTTTTGATGTTCCTTTGTGTGTCTTTAACTTTGGCATAAAATATGAATTAATTTTTTACAATGATAGCAGTAATTTTGTTGCCCTGTCTTTCAGTGGCCTGTTCGAATCTAGTCGTTATTTCAGCGTTGACTTCAGCAAGGAATTTTTTTAAACTTTCAAAGGCTAACCCAGCTTGTTGATTCTCACGTCCGCGTAGAACGATTTCTATTTTTACTTTATCGCCCTCGTTTAAAAATTTTAAGGTTTGGACTTTGCGAATATCTAAATCGTGTTTTCCGATTCGCAATGACATGCGTACTACTTTGGTATCGATAACATGTTGGTGAGCTTTGCGGAGACGTTGTTCTTTTTCTTGTTGGTAACGGAACTGTCCAAAGTCCATGATTTTGGCGATTGGTGGTTCAGCTTTTGGGTTGATTACTACCAAATCCAATTCCTGTTCTTTGGCCATACGGATCGCGTCGGCAGTATTCATCACACCTAGTCTCTCTCCGCTAGCACCAAGAGCAAACACTTCAGGAACAGAGATATTTTCGTTATATGGAAAATTCTTTTTTGGTTCTTCTTTTTTTCGTTTGTGCGATATGCGCATAAGCTAATTGATTTTTGTCATCCTCGCGAAAGCGGGGATCTGTGGAGGTGGCGAGAGTTGAACTCGCGTCCAGATAATTTTGAATATACCTTCTACATGCTTAGTCCACTTATGTTTTAACTATAGAGATGATAAGTGAACGAAAGTCTCTATTAGCGAGTCAGAATTTCTTTCGGGTAAAAACGTCTGACAACATTTTTAACCTACATCTCGTAAGTGACACCGCGATGTGTTACGAAATCTCACACAGACGATGGGAAGCAACTATTAAGCTGCTACCGGAGCAAATTTGCAGCAATCTCCGCCGAAGGCATTGATTAAAGCAACTTTAGCTTTTGAAAATAAGTTTGCACTTATAAGTTGAATTAGGGATTTGTGAGGTCTAAAACACCCTCAGCATGCGAGCGTACGCAGAAACTTCTGTCAAAAGCACGGCACCCCCGTTTAGTTTGTAAATTTTAAAACTTGACGCAACTCTCGTTGCGTATCGCGTTTTTTCAAGGCTTCACGTTTGTCGTACTGTTTTTTGCCTTTAGCTAATGCGATTTCCATCTTTACAAAACGATTTTTAGTATACACCGAGAGAGGGACGATTGTCAAGCCTTTTTCCTCCAATTTGCCTTGTAAATAACGGATTTCTTTTTTTCGTAACAATAAACGTCGGCTGTGAGTTGGGTCGTAGTCAGTTAGATCTCCAGCCTGTTTATATTTGGTAATATGGGCGTTAGTAAGGTAGGCGTCACCGTTATGAAATGTGACATAAGCCCCTTTTAATGATAAATGGCCATTTTTTACTGATTTGGTTTCTTGCCCGGTTAATACTAAACCAGCCTGAAATTTTTCCAGGATCTCAAAATCGTATAGAGCTTTGCGGTTATCAGCTAAAGTCATATGGGCAATAGTATCATGATTTAACTGAAAATTCAAGCTTCTAATGTAGTTTGCCGGCAATTTGTAATTTCTTCAATTTTGTGTTAAGATTTATTTATATTATGTCTTTAAAATCACTATCTTTGCACCCTAAATTTGCCGGCTTTTTGGATGTTGTAGCTGGTTTATTATTCTTGTTTGCGTTGAAACGAGTTTCTTTGTGGTGGATACTGTTAGTCTATCTGATGTTGCGTTTTATTTGGTGGATAATTTTAGTGCGTTTGGTTTATTATCCTCAAAATATAAAACGTTTTTGGCATTTATTGACTCTGGTTGTTTTCCATTTTGGGATAGTTTTATTGTTGCTGTTTGTCGAATGGATGCCCTCTTGGTATCTCATTGGTTTGATATATTTATTTTTTCCATTGGTAAGTTTTTGGTTATTGCCGGCCAAAAGTGGAGTTCATCTATCTTTTGTTGCCAAACCGTATCGTCGTTGGCGTTTTTGGATGAGTGCTTTTGGTTTGTTTGGTATTTGGAGTGGTACTTTTGCTGCAGTATTTTTACAGATATTAAATATTAGCTATTGGTTTTTGTTAATCTCCGCATCTTTAGTTACAATTGCTATCACTATTTGGTGGTGGATGGAATATAATATTGAAAAAAATCCTCTTTTTTGGTGGTGGGCAATTTGTGTTGGTGTTTTTATATTAGAAATTGCTTGGGTATTATTTCGTTGGCCGCTAGGATATTTTGTTAGTGCTATGATCTTGGTTTGGTTTTGGTATGATATTTGGCTATTAGCGCGTTTTCATCTGTTGCCAGCTGGAATCAATTGGCCTAAGCAGATTTTATTTTTTATTATCAATGGCGTTTTGTTGTTAACTTTTTTAGTTTTAATTGTAAAATGGAAATAATTTATGTCTTTTGTTCCTCCACATTTACCTCCTCCAGTTTGCAATCTTGAAGAACATCGTAAATGGCAGCGCATAAAAATATTGTTAGTTTCTGTGGTATTTGGTCTGTTGGCTGGAGCCTCGGGGGCGGCAATGTTGCTTGGTTGGGTGTGGCCAGGTTTTGGCGGTGGAGACGCTTGGATTCTTTCTAGTAGTGTAAATAATATTCCACGTGATCTGCTAGATATTCGGGTGCGGGCAGAACTTGAAGATAGGATTGCCTCCGTTTATCGTGATCTTTCTGGTACCGCTGGTATAAACTTTTTAAGTCCTGATAAAAAAATAGGGGAAGCTATTTTTGTTTCTTCTGACGGTTGGCTGACTTTGTATTATCCAAATTATAATGGTGATTATAAAAATTGGCGAGTGTTATTGAATAACGGCCATTCGTTTGTCGTGCAAAAAGTTTTAAAAGACAATAACTCCAATTTAGTCTATTTAAAAGTTACTGCTGATCAATCCGGGGCGCAGTTTAAGGTAGTGAATTTTGGTGATGAGGCAAAACAGTTAGAGGATGTATATGTATATAGTCACGGTAGTTGGCATCATACTTGGGTTACCAATAAAATTGTTCAATCATTTCATCTACCACATTTAGATTCTGCTCCTAGTACTGTGGTAGAATTAAACGAAAGTTTTGATGCCGGTGATTTGGTGGTGGGGGCACAGGGGAAAATTGTGGGATTAGTTAGTGATGGGCGGTATGTCTTACCTAGTCAATACGTGGCCAATATTTTACCTGGAGTTTTGGGTTTGCAAAAAATAACTTATCGTACCTTGGGTACATATGGTTGGTTTTCAGCTGAACAACCAATTATCGTAAAAAATGAACTAACAGCCGGTTATGCAGTGGCGCGAGTAACTCTGAATAATTCAAATTTAAAAGCTGGCGATATTATTGTTGAAGTCAACGGCCAGGTGGCTGATAGCAATAATTTATGGTATAATATTATTAGTAATAAAAATCTAAAATTAAAAGTTTTGCGTAAAGGAAAAATTATAGAATTTACGCAAGATGTTTTAGAAAATTAAAATTATCTTTAATTTTTATTTATGTTTGAAATGTTATTTCGTCATACCAAACTAATCTTGGTATGGGGTGTGTTAGTCGCTATCTTATCGGCGGCGGTAAGTTTATTGTTCCCTTGGCAATATAGCGCGGAGAGTCAAGTTTTGATTATCTCTCGTGATCGTAGTGGAGTGGATCCTTATACTCAGTCCAAAGCGGCTGAACGTATCGGAGAAAATTTGGCTCAGGTGATGCAAACCGATGATTTTAGAAACAAAGTAATGGAGTCACCGTCAGCTGGCTTTGATAAAACCCGTTGGACCAATCTGACCGACAGAAAACAGATAAAACAATGGCAAAAAGATGTGGCCGGTCAGATGTTATACGGTACTTCTTTAATGAAGATTACAGTTTATAGTACCAAAGATGATGTTTTGCCTTTGGCTTCAGCAGTTACCGAAACACTCACTGTCCATGGTTGGGAATATGTCGGTGGCGATGTTGCTATCAAAACGGTAAATCAACCGATAGTTTCACAATGGATTACTAAACCAAATGTTTTATTAAATGGCTTGCTAGGCTTTTTGGCCGGTATGATTTTATCATCCGCTTGGGTAATAAAATACAAACGTCATTTGTTTGGATTTTAATTTGTCATTCCCACGAAAGCGGGAATCTAATAAAATAATATTTAATTAAAAAATATGTCACAACAAAATCCATTAGAAGAATTGATTTTAAATATTTTAAATGAAAATGGTTTTGACAAGCTGGATGAAGAAGCTAAAAAAGAATATTTACCTCAGTTTTTAGCTCAAGCTGAACAGCGTATCGGTGGTGCGTTGCTGCCTCTTTTGAATGAGGAATCAGCCAAACAATTTGTCGAACTTACAAAAAAAGAAACCAACCCAGATCAATGGTGGAGTTTTTGGCAAGCCAATGTGCCCAATTTTAATGAGGTGGTAAAAGAAGCGATGTCCGGATTTGTCCAAGAAGTAAAAGAGTCATTTTCTATATAGAAGTTTGTATGGAGGAACAGTTAGTCCAAAAACCAGAAAACGAATTAATCAGTGCGGTCAATTTTGTCTTGCAAAAATTTTTATTGCAAGCTGGCACAATTGAGGCGGAAGGGAAAATTTTAGAAAATAAATTACACGATTTAAAAACTAAGGTTCAATTAAAAAAAATTAATACCATTATTCAACAACACTAATATAGAACTATATGGTGAGAGTAGAACAGTCTCGTCCTTCTCCTGAAAAAAATAAATTTAATCCAACGGATTTTCCTCCCGGTACGGATATTATTTTTTTTGATGATAAATCTAAAAAATGGAAGGTGGGTACGGTTGATGCTTGGTCCGACCCAGTCAAGGATCAGGAAGGAAATTTACAAGGCAGGATTATTACCTTAGATAGTGATATTCAAAATTTGGAACTATCTAAATCTCCTAAAAAAATAGATAAAATACCAGGTCTTTCCGATCTTTTGAATATCAATGGTAAAAAATATTTTATAAATCTTAAAAAAACTACGGTTGTTCAAGATACCGGTGAAGTAGAATTGACATTAGAAAATATTGCTGATCCTAAAGATCGTTTAAAAAATATAAATTTAAAAACAATTAAAAATTTAGAAGCCGTTGGAAATTTTGAACTAGATATAGAAACAAAAATTAATGAATTAAAAAATAAAGTCATAAACAGAGCCGATGCTCGTGCCAAAGAAATTTTAGTTGGTTTGATTGAAGTGCAAAAAAAGGTAGAAGCGGCTGCCGATAAACTTGGTTCTTTGTCTGAATGGGAAGAAATCGGACAGAAAGAAGCAGAAAAAATCGGACAGGAAATAAAACAACTACAATCCGAAGTTAAAATTGCCTTGGCTGATTTAGAAAACAAATTAAAAGGTTTGGAACCGCGCAAATCAGGTGCAGAAACTTTGGCTGAAGAAGCTAGTGGCTTGCAATCACGTTTGGATCGTGATGTCCAAAAAAATGCTAAAGATTTCAAATCACAAGTTGAACAGGTTAAGCAGGTTCATGATGAATGGAAAAAAGATAAAGAAGAGTGGACTAAAAATAAAAAAGACAAAGATGCTTGGGAAAAACTAAAAGATAAAAAAGGTGAACCTGATCCGGGAGATCCTGGGGTTGAGCCAAAAGAACCGCCTAAACCAGATAGTATTAAAACCCCTGATTTTGACCAGGTTAAAATAGATAAAGCTTTTGCTCTGTTTACTTCTTTAGAAACAGATATTGCGGCGGGAACTGCTTCTGATAAGCATAAAAAAATTATTGAAAAAGTAAAAGAATTGGCTGATAAACAAGCAAAACGTGAAGGAATCGGAGGTTTTTTAAATTATGACGATAAAGACGGTACAAGACAGCAAGTTATTGCGGAAATTTTTCAAAAAGTTTTGGATGAAGAAAAAGCCAAAGTTGAAGTAGAAGTTGAAAAATTTGATTTAAATAAAGAAAAAGAAGAGTTAAAAAATAAACTGATTGATTTTAAAGCTCGAGCTGAAGCAATAGGTTTTAATATTGCAGTTGGACAGACTGTCAAACAAACTATAGACAATTGGCTTAAAATTGTAAATGATATTGATGCTACAAAACCTCAAGCAGATCAGGAAAAGTCTGTTTTACAATGGTGGAAATTTATCGGCGAGGAAGAGCCAAAACTTTACAAAGCCGAACAAGAAAAACAACCTACACTAGAAAAAGCGGAAACAGAAAAAGATATAGATATTCCAGATATCGTTTTGCGAGAATTATTTGCCGACCGGCCAAAAGAAGTTCGTGCTATATTGGAAGAAATTTATAAAGAAAAATTAAAAGCGACTGACGAACAACAGACAAAATTTGAGGACAATGAATCGGTAATGGAAGCAATGGGAAAATTGATGGATAAAAAACCTAGCAAAGATGTATTGGATAAATTACGTCAATACGGAATAAAAAATTGGGAGCAATTCCAAAATGTTTGGAATAAAAAAATGGCCAAAAAAGCCGCTGGTGTTTTGCACCAATGGGGTCAAGCAGATTTGCAATCTGAACTTGCCAAACAGATTGGTGCTTGGGACACTATCAAAGCTTTGAAATGGCAGCTTGGAGCAAGAATTGCCACAAATATTGCCTTAGTAGGTGGTGGTGCAATATTGGCAACTAGTATTTTTGCTACCGGTGGGGCGGCTGGTGTGGCATTGGCAGCAGCCGGCGGTGCCACTGGTGGTGGTATTCGCGCATTACTACAAAAATTTATGTTTGGTGGTAAGACTATGGAAGATAGAAAAAAGAAAGCATTGGAAGAAATGTATGATAACAAACGTAATGAAATAATTAAAAATACTTTGGATAAAAAATTTATTGGCGCTAGTGCTAGTGGCAATACTCTAAGCGGTGAAACTAAGGCGATTTTTTCTTCTATTATGGCTGAAGCGATTCGCACTGCTAGTGACGAAATGGTAAAAGGAGATGCTGGAGATTTTTCTTCTACAGAAGCAAACGCACTCAGCGGTGATTCAAAGAGATTATTTATTCAAGCTCTCAAAAATGCGCGTGAAGCCGGCTTGGATGTAAGTGCTGAACAAAAAGTATCTATGGCATTGGCCTTGCAATCGCTTATCAAGCGTGGTGAAATGAAAAATGTCGAAGCAGTAAAAGCGTCCGATCCATTGGTAATAAAAATGCTTGATGGTGTGATGGCTGGATATAGTGGTCAGTTAGCCAGTCGAGAAAATTTTGGTATGGCTGGAACAGCCACTAGTATGGTCGCTGGCGCGGCAGTTGGTGCGGCTTTTTCTTCCGCTGAATATAGCGTGATTGCCAGAGGTGTGCTTGGTGGTTTAGGTGGCGCAACGGCTGGATATAGATTTGGTGAAGGTTTACGTGCCAAACGAGAAGTAAAAAAAGCTAGCGAGACATTTTTACCAAGATTTAATGAAACCAATATACAATGGGAAAATTATTCCAAAAATCCTGAATCTTTGGATATTGATGAATTGAAAAAATTTGGTGATGAAATAAAATCTTTCAACCGTTATCTTAAAGGTGAAGCTGATACAGTTGCTGAACAAAATATAGTTTCGTTATTAAAAGATAATCCACAATTGAGAAAACAGATAGAGAATTTAGTATATCAGGCATACCGTCGTGGTGTGTTTGCTCGTATTGGTCTAGCTGAAATGCAAAAACATACCGAAGAATCAACAAAGGATAGTAATATCAAATTATCTGATAGCACCAAAAAATGGTTAGAAAAACAAATTGATCGAGGTATATATACTACTGCAGGTGCGATGGTTGGCGCAGCTTCAGCTATCGTTTTGGGTCGTGGGTTTCAAGAAATTGGAAAACATGTCAAACATTTGATTGTTGGTGATGTACACCACGCTCCAATCGTACATCGTGCCCCACATGTTTCTGATATAATAAAAGGAGCTACTGGTGCGGCAGCTATTGAACACGCCGCTATTCCATCTTCAGGAACAACTCAGGCTGAAGTAACTCCAGCTGTCCAAACTCCAGAAGTCGCCCCAGCTCATCCGGCTGGTTTGATTGATGCTCCGACTAAAGCGGGAGGCTTTACAGATTGGCGTCATCAAATAATGGTAAAAATGGGTTACAAATTTGATGGTGGGAAAATTGATCATGCTTTACGTTTTCATCCTGGAGCCAAAATTGCTTTAATGCATCATGACGGTACGCCAGTGGTGGATAAGAGTGGTCACGCAGTAGAGTATACTTTCAAAAAAGGTGGCAGTACTTGGGACGCAATGGATCATCTAAAAACTAAAGTCGCTGGTTTATTAAAAGCCGGTGAAGTGCCAACTATAAAAATAGAAGGAGCGGATACTGGCAAGGTAGTAGTATTGGATCATTATCAGGTGGAAAGTCATGTTGGTGGTAAGACGCATATGGAGAGTGGTGATAAAACTGACGCCACATTAAACAGAGCGGTCATTGATGGTGGAGAAAAAAATAACGGTGTGGTTAAGCTCGAAGGTGTTAAAGATTTGTCAGGCATTCCTCAACATTCTGGAGATCGCGTAGCTATTTTAAATGGACAAGAATATGATGTGACGCCTATTAGAAATGGTAATGAAATTGTTACTGCTATTTATCAACACGACAACCACCTATATGATGAGACTGGAAAATATATAGGCGAACAATATACTCCAACAGAAAGTCATGCAGGCAAACCTTCTTGGTCCAGCGGCGGAGCAGTAGCCGACAAACCAGCTCTTGAAGCTATGCTCAAAGGTACACCAGCTGGCGGACCAGCTGAAGCTGGAACACCGCAGGCTGGTGGGAGAGCTACTGAAGTGATACGACCTGTTAATGCCAAAGTTGATGAGGCGGTTGAAGTAGTGAAACTAACTGAAAATAAAGTTGGCGCTCCGATAACGGAAGTCAAAGCGGAAGCTCTAGTTGTCCCAGAAGTCAAAGCTGATTTGGTAGATGTGCCGGTAGCATTCAAAGGTCACGAAGTTCAGTATCAGGCTTTGCAGGGAATGGAAAAGAATGTTGTTGGTGCGATGGATAAAATAGGAATAAATTTAGTTGGCGATAAAGCTGGGGTGATGGAAAGTATGCTAAAAAGAATCGATTCAGTTTTTTCAGTTTCACCTAAACTATTGGATAATCCAGATATCAAAGAAGCTCTTATCACCCCAGGTATGACAACGGAGGCACGTTTTACAAAGATTTTAGTTATTTTAGATAATACTAATAATCTTAAACTTAATTCTGAACAGAGAATATTGTTGGGTGGCCCATTTATTGAAAATAAAAATTTTATCACGATTAAAGATGTTGTTCATAATGGTGAAACTGTAAACGCCGTAGTCGCCAAAGATGGTAGTCATGCGGTGAGCTATGAAAATACTAAAACTGGCATTACAAAAGTAGTTACTAATTCAAAATCAATCTTTGATAAAGACCATTTTGAGAGTAGAGTGTTAAAGGGAAGTGTCGATAAGGCGATGCCTCAGCCAATAAAATAAAATTTTTAGTTGTTTTTACCCCAGATATAGCAATCTGGGGTTTTTGTTGTTCTATTGACAACACTATGGTTTTGTGGTACTATAATTTGTTAGCTTAAGGTCAGTTTTCCCTTAGTTTAGCCAATAGTCACCAATAGCCCTTGACAAATTCATTGGGTAGTGGTATACTGATTAGTTAATTCAACAAAGACAATTTAATTAGCTTTTATCTAAGGTTTTGAGAGAGACCGAAAGGTAGAGAACAACCAGTAGATAATCTATATATTACTCTCTCACCCAGGAGAGTCTTTTTAATGCCATTTCAGTCTAGTGAACAATATATCAATTGTTGGCTGAACTGAGATTGTACCGATGGTTCTTTACAATTTAGATGGAAAAACTACTTAACCTGCGTGGAAGTAAGTCTAGTGTTTGACTAGCTTTACTCCCGCGCAGGTAATTCTGATGTTGGGAGGTGGCGCCATTAAGGTGTTTGTCCTTCCCGTGTTGGGAAAAAATGTGCGATATAGTGTCAATGTCAGTGTGCAACCTTTCGTTCCATCAGTGGTAACCAATCCGACTGCATGGGACAAATCAGGAGTCTATCATGAATTGCCCAAGCTGTAACCTGGCCAATCAGACCCTCAACGCTCCATGCACTGGGTGCGGGACGCTCGTCGTCTCCATGTCTCAGCGCGTGGTCATCCCGGCTCCGCCGCCCCTGGTTTACCAGGTGGCGCAGCAGCCGGTTGTTCAGCAACAGTTTCTGGCTCAACCGCAGCATCAGGTCGCTGTGACCAGTGGCATCCGTTGGTGGCACATCGTCACCATGATCGTCGGTTTTCTGTGTCTCGTCGTGACGATCGGTTTCTGGATCCACTGGGGCCAGGCCGGGACGACAACGTCCCAGTTGGCCAATGCGGCCACGCTGATCAACGATCACACCGACACTAAAGTCGATGCCGCTTCGATCGTGATCAACAACAACACCGATGCCAAGTTGACAACGGCAACGACTGCGATCAACGGCCACACCGACACTAAAGTCGATGCCGCCACCACGGCCATCAACGGCACCATCGTCTCCGACGGCGACGCAACCCGCAAAAAGATCGCGGCGGCACGGTCTGCGCAGCGCAAGGCATATGACGACATCGTCGCCAAGATGTCTGCGAAGCACACGATCACCGTCAAGGTCGAGAAGTAGTTTTCGCCATCTGCCCTGTTAGTGGGGCGCTGTGATTAGTTCACAAGGAAGAACTAAACGCACAAAACACTAACAGCTGGGTGAGGTAATGAGATTTTTCATGCTTAGGCA
>CALRIA010000021.1 GCA_943359595.1 Candidatus Magasanikiibacteriota bacterium
TCAGTAGATATCGCTCTTGGAGTAAGAGGGGTGCCACGTGGTCGCGTTATTGAAATATATGGCCCAGAATCAAGTGGTAAGACCACCCTAGCTCAACATATCGTAGCCGAAGTACAAAAATTAGGTGGTATTGCTGCATTTGTGGACGCTGAACATGCCCTTGATCCAGATTATGCCAAAAAAATCGGCGTTAAGGTGGACGAATTATTAATTTCACAACCGGATACTGGTGAGCAGGCTTTGGATATAGTAGAAACTCTCGTACGCTCTAACGCGGTAGATGTTATCGTAATTGACTCAGTAGCCGCTTTGGTACCTAGAGCTGAAATTGAAGGCGATATGGGTGATTCCCATATGGGCTTACATGCCAGATTAATGAGTCAAGCTTTACGCAAACTGACTGCGATTATCAGCAAATCCAAAACTGTAGTAATTTTTATCAACCAGACTCGTATGAAAATAGGTATTGTTTTTGGAAATCCAGAAACGACTACTGGCGGTATGGCCTTAAAATTTTATTCATCAGTGCGAATCGAAGTGCGCCGTGCCGCACAGATCAAACAAGGCGATAAAATTATTGGTAACCGTGTCAAAGTAAAAGTAGTAAAAAATAAAGTAGCCGCGCCATTCCGCACTTGTGAGTTTGATATTATGTATAATGAAGGTATCTCTTTGTCTGGTGATGCCCTTGATGCCGCTATTTTATACAAAATTATTGATAAAAAAGGTGTGACCTATACCTTCGGTGAAGAAAAACTTGGAGTTGGACGAGAAGCCGCTAAAAGATATTTAAAAGACAATCCACAGATGATAAAGAGAGTGGTCACTGCTGTTTGGGAAGCGGTAGAAAAAGGCGAAGCCCCAGAGGAAGAAGAAGAGGCGAATGATGCTTCTAAAGAAAAAAATGACGAGGTTCCACCACCATTAGAAGATTAATATCCCCTCCCTCATTTTATTTTTTATTTATATTAAATTATGACCAATATAACTAATAGTTATAACAAACTACCAGTGATTGGCAATCCAATCGCTGATTTTGAACTCAACTCCTATCAAAATGGCAAACTTGGTAAAATAAAATTATCAGAATATCGTGCTAAATGGTTAGTGCTTTTCTTTTATCCAGCTGATTTTACCTTTGTTTGTCCAACCGAACTTGAAGAAATGGCCGACAATTATGAAGAATTTAAAAAAATAAATACCGAAATTATTAGTGTTAGTACCGACACCGCTTTTGTGCACAAAGCTTGGCATGATACTTCACCAGCTATCAAAAAAATTTCCTTTCCTATGGCCGCCGATCCAACTGGTGATCTCTGTAAAGAAGTAGGCGTATATATCGCAAGCGAAGGTTTGGCTTTACGTGGCACTTTTGTCTTTGATCCTGAAGGCAAATTGGTAATCATGGAAATAAACCAAAATAGTGTTGGGCGTAACGTTCAGGAACTTTTGCGCAAGCTCCAGGCCGCTCAATACGTTTACAGCCACAACGGTGAAGTTTGCCCAGCTAGTTGGAAACCTGGTGCCAAAACTTTAACTCCAAGTGAAGATTTAATAGGTAAAATTTAAAAATATGTTTACACTTCCAAAATTAAACTACGATTACAATGCACTTGAACCGTTCATTGATGCCATGACTATGGAGATTCACCATAGCAAACATCATCAGGCATATTTGACTAATTTAAATACTGTTTTAGAAAAATACCCTGCTATTCAGGAATTATCCAGCGAAGAAATATTAAAAAAACTAAATACTCTAGAAGTAACAGAAGACGATCGTAAAAAAATTAAAAACCATGGCGGTGGTTTTGTAAATCATAGTCTTTTTTGGGAAATAATGGGACCAAGTAAAGAGATCGATGAACAATTAATTACTGACATTAATACCGAATTTGATTCAATAGAAAAATTCAAAACCGATTTTACTCAATCTGCAATTGGCCAGTTTGGTAGTGGCTGGACATGGTTAGTTTATGATGAAAATAACAAATTAAAGCTTTATTCCCTGCCAAATCAAGATTCGCCTCTTACGATTGGACACAAACCAGCAATTTGTTTAGATATATGGGAACACGCCTATTATTTAAAATACCAAAATCGCCGCGCCGATTATATAAATAACTGGTGGAACGTTTTAAAATTAATTTAAATATGTCTATCGACCAAGTGTCTCTAAAAATACATAAAAAATTAAAAGGTAAACTGGAGACACGCAGTAAAATAAAAATTACTAATAAAAAAATCCTCTCTGCCATTTATACTCCTGGTGTCGCTGCTGTCAGCCGAGCTATTGCCACTGATGTTAGACTCGCAAGAAAATACACGATAAAAAGCAACACCATCGCTGTTATTAGCGATGGTTCTGCTGTTTTAGGGCTTGGGAACATCGGACCTTTGGCGGCTTTACCAGTGATGGAGGGCAAAGCGGCCTTATTTAAAGAATTCGCCAATCTAGACGCTTTTCCTATCTGTCTTGACACTCAAGATACTGAAGAAATTATCAGAACAATCAAAATTATTGCTCCAGTTTTTGGTGGTATCAATCTGGAAGATATTTCCGCTCCACGTTGTTTCGAAATTGAAAGAAGATTAATGAGTGAACTTGACATACCAGTAATGCACGACGATCAACGTGGTACAGCGACTGTGGTTCTAGCGGCCCTGATCAATGCTTTAAAAATAAAAAAAATAAAATTTAATCAAGCCAAAATCGTTATTAACGGAGCTGGTGCAGCCGGTACCGCGGTGGCCAAAGCGATCTATGCTTATGGTGGGAAACAAATTATCGTCTGTGACAGTCAAGGAATAATTCACCAAAACCGAACAAACCTAACTGCCGAAAAAAAAATATTCACCAGTTGGCTACAACCAGAAATAAAAAACATTAATACTTTAGCAGAAGCATTGATTGGAGCTGACGTATTTATTGGAGTTAGCAAAGCAGGATTGCTTACTCCCATGATGATTAAATCCATGGCCAAACAACCAATTATTTTTGTAATGGCCAATCCAACACCTGAAATTATGCCCGATGTCGCTTTAAAAGCCGGTGCCTTTATTGTGGCAACTGGACGCAGTGATTTTCCTAATCAGATCAATAATGTTTTGGCTTTCCCAGGAATATTTCGAGGTGCATTAGATAATAATATTATTACTATTACTGACAAAATGTTAGTAAAAGCTGCTGAAAATTTAGCAGCTTGTGTCAAAAAACCTACTGTCAAAAAAATTCTTCCTGATCCATTTGATAAAAAAATTGTAGCAGCCATTTCTAAAGCAATAAAAAAATAAAACAATCTCCATAATTAAGCGTTAGACCTTTATTGGCAAAAAAATTAAAATTTGATATAATTAATTAATCATTAATTAATTTTTAATAACTATGAAAAATAGAATATTGACCGTAGCTACTATTTCAGCTATTGCAATCGTCGGTTTTGGTGTTGCACCAAGCTCCCAAGCTGCAACACTTCGTTTAGAAGTACCAAAACCATTAATGGACATTTGGAAAAAGCTTAAAACAGAAAATACGCAAGCTCAAGAAGCTCAAAATATAGTTCCACAAACACCTTCTCAACCATTCATCCCGCCAACTCCTCCCCCACAAATAAATCAACAACCAATAAACCCAGATTCCCAGATGCCAAAACCTCCAATGGGTGAATTTGTCGCACCTCCAAATGGACAGCCTGATTTTAACCAGAATAAAAATATTGATAATAAAGATATAAACCAATTAAAACAAGGTGCTGGTCAAATGGATAAAATGATGGACAAATTTAACAACCAAATGAAAAACACAGAGAGAAATGGCGGACAATTCTCACCAGAAATGAAGCAAAAAACTTCTCAAACAAGACAACTTTTACAAAAAATAAAAGGGGCCGATAATGTCAATGATATGGGAGAAAATACTATGGAACAAGTCCAATCCAATATGTCTGAATTACAACAAGATGAACAAAATTCCAGAGAGCAGACACAACGACTAAAAGGTATGCAACAAGGAGTAAAAAACATGGAGCGTGGGCTAAGTATGTTTGAAAAACAGGTTGCAAAACTTACCAAACAGGGTATTTCTGCCCCAAGTGATGTAAGTGAAAATTTGGCTCAAGCTAAAAAATTGATAGAAGCGGTTAAAACTGCTAAAACAATTGATGAGATACAAAGTTCTGGTGCCGATGATATCGGTGACATTATGCAACAGCTAAATGACAGCCGTGGACAATTGGAAATGTTATCACGCTGGCCTCAAACTCAAAAACAGATTGACAAAGAGATAAAAAATCTAGACCGCGCCCTTAGCAGAGACAAATCAATAGTAGCCAAATTAAATAGCCAAGGTGTAGATTTAAACGATAATCTACAAAAAATTTCAGACGCCGTCAATCAACTAAAAACAACTCGTGAACAGGCTATAACCAGTATCAAAGCTGGAAGTCCAGAAGATGCTTTTGATACATTAGAAAATGATTTCTTTGGCAAAATGGACGATATCCGTGAAATGCAAAATGTTTTTGAAACTTTGGGAAATCTCAAAAATTTTAACACCAGCTTCAAGAGAGAAATGACTAACGCTAAAAGACAAATCACCAGTTTAGAAAAACAAGGTCAAGATATTACTGAATTAAAAAATCTTCTAGAACAAGCCAATCAGAAAGGTAATGAATTGCTAAATTTATTGAAAAATAGACCAATAGACAATGAAATGGTCGCATCTACTTTGGATGAGTTAAGTTCTTTACGACAAGATTTTCAAAATAGTCTACAAGATCTTGGTGGGGTAAATGATCTCCCATGGAAACAAGGAAAAAATCAATTTCAGGATTTGAAGGTATCCCCTGAATTTAATAAATCCGTTAATTTTTCCGAAACAACACAACAATAATAAAAAATAAAAAACATTCCGATTTTATCGGGATGTTTTTTATTTAAATCAAAGACTTGATTATTTAATGATTTTTCGCTAGAATAGTAGCTTATTAAAAATTAATATGATTGAACAACTAAAAAACGAATTAAACCATATTGCCATAATAATGGATGGCAATCGTCGTTGGGCGACAGAACACAATCTCCCAAAAATCATGGGGCATACTGAAGCCGGCAAAAATGTTAAACAGATAGTAAAGGCGGCACAAAATAGAAATATTAAATATTTAACTATTTGGGCTTTGTCTACTGAAAATCTCAAAGAGCGTAGCCAGGAAGAACTCAAACACCTATTTTCTTTGTTTGAAAAACTCGCCGATGAAATTGATGCTTCTACAAAAAATAATTTACGAATCGGAACTATCGGTGATCTATCAAAATTACCAGCGTCCACTCAAAAAAAATTAAATGATATAGCTGAAAAAACTCATCACCATACTGGACTAACTCTTACTCTAGCTATCAACTACGGTGGACGTGATGAATTAGTAAGAACGATTAAAAAAATTATTGATAATAATACACCCGTAGATAAAATTACCGAAGAATTGGTAGCCAATTTTTTAGACACTGCCAACATGCCTGATCCAGAATTATTTATTCGCACTGGTGGCGACCATCGTTTATCTGGATTTTTGCCATGGCAAAGTACTTATGCTGAAATATTTTTTACTCCAACCCAATGGCCTGCATTTTCTGAAAAAGATTTAGATGCCGCCATCGAATGGTTTAGACTACAAAAAAGAAATCATGGAAAATAATTTTTTTATATTTTAATCACTAATTCTTCTTTAGGAAAGCGTATTTTTTTATCTTTAATTTCTGGCGCATCTTCCAAACGATAACCTATTGGACAAACCACTACGGCAGTTACTTCCATTTTTTCCAACCCCAAAATTTGATTATAGACGGCCACATCAAAACCCTCCATCGGACAAGCATCAATATCAACCATTGCACAAGTGGTTAATAAATTTCCTAAAGCAATATATACTTGTTTCATCGCCCAAATTTGCAAATTTTCTTTACTTTTTTTATTAATAAAATCACTCAATATACCTTTGAAGCCTGCTAAAACTTCTAGATTTAAACCTCGCGTATCAGCAGTGCTCTGAATATAATGGTCTACGTCCATTTGATTTAAATTTGTCTTAGCACAAAATACAATTAAGTGCGAAGCATCTCTCACCTGTTTTTGACCATACGAAGCAGCCGTTAATTTTTCTCTAATTTCTGGATTTTTTACTATCACGAACTTCCATGGTTGCAATCCATAGGAAGATGGAGTTAAGCGCAAAGCCTCTACGAGTAAAGTTAAATCACTATCAGAGACTTTTTTGTTTGGATCAAAGAATTTTATCGCTAACCTCCAATTTAATTGAGCAATAACTGAATTTAAATTCATAAATTTTTTTATTAATTATATTTTATAATATCACGATTATATATAAAAGTCGAAAATTAAATTTTCGTAGACCAGGCAGGAGTGGCCAATGCCCAAACACAACAGCAGTCGCAAAAACAACGGACAAAACAACACGAAGAAGAAACGCGAGGCCGAAGGCGGACATGTACACGTCAATAAATATGCAGATGGTCGCATGCCGCACAGGAACAGGCTAAGCTTTCTAATATTTATAATTTGACGTGTCAAGATTATGGGACGAAGTGGAAATTTTTTTTCAGAATATATATATATAGGTCAGGATTGACAAAACATTAACTTTGTGCTAGTATAATCGGTTTTGTGGCTGAAAAGTCCACAAAATAATACCCTCTAAAGTGAGGCGTATTTTGTGGGTTCTTTCACAATCAAAGGTGTAACACACCAACACAAAAGGCAACCATGCAATCTTACAGCACTGAAGTCGAAATCATGTCGGCGTACGCGCGCGCGGAATTGGACAAGTTGGCAACACGACTCGGCCTCGAACAAAACCATGTGGAAACTTTCCAACTCTTGTTCGAACGGAGTCTCGAAGCCGCCGTCCGGATTCTGGAAACGCACGCCAATGCACCCTACGTTCCAGCCAACAAGGAGGGCCGGGCCTTCCTGGACTTTCTTGAAGATCTGATCGTGGGTGAAGAGAGTCGTCTAATCGGCGAAGACAACCTCGCCGCGGCACTCGAGTTTATGGTGGACGGCGGCAATGTTCTGTTGGTCCAAAACCACACGAGCGGAGCCGACACTATCGTTATGGACTATCTGGTCAACCAGCGCTTCAACGACGCAGCCAAGTCGTGGATTTTCATGGCAGGTCACGTGGTGAACCTGTTCTTGTTGCCACTGACCATCTGCGGCGGAATCTCGCGTGTCCAAATCTTCTCCGCGAAGTACTGTGCCAATGCCGATCCAGCGATCCTGGCCGACATGAAAACGCAAAACGCGCGGGCGATGGGACAATTGGCCCCGCTGGTCAGCAACGGCGGCGTCCTCGTCGGGCTCTATCCGGAAGGTGGACGTGGTGAAGGGGCATTGAAATCGGGCGAAGTACGCACGATGAAAATTCCCCAACTGCTCCACATGGCCTCGCCCAAAGGACTGATGATTCTTCCCTCGTATGTCTCTGGCGCCACTTCGATCTTGCCAGTCGTACGTGGTGAACGTGAGTTCGAGGAGTTCATCACCCATGTCCAGCGCGGCAATGCCAACGTCCACTTCGGACCTGGCGTCATGTGGGAAGACCTCCAACCTGACCACGACACATTGTCTGGTTATCTGGGGAACGATTTCTGCGCAGGCTTGACTCCAGACCAAGCGCTCAAGCAATTTCTCACCGACAAAGTCATGGGGATGATCGCGCAGATGGCCCCCACAGAAACGGCCAAAGGCCCATACGGAAAAAAGGAGGCAGCATGAAAAAGCTGATCATCGGCGCTACAGGCGCATTTCAGCAAGGCAAGCAAGAGGTCGGCGCAGTCTGGACCGCTCAAGGATTTCACTTTGTCGACGTCAACAAGTACGTCAACGAAGTTCACATCCGCGATCGGCACTGTTTCTACAACGGTCTCAACTTGGCAACTTTGGGTTTGCGCTAGGACGGCAGCGAAACGCTGTTCTACTTCCAACGCCTGATGCGAAACCCGGAAATCCACCGGATCGTCCAGGAACACGAGGTGGCATACGTAATCGAGCGCTTGCGCGAGGATCTGCCGAAAATCGCCAATGACCGAATCGTGATTAGCTGGGGCTACGTGTTCCAGTTACTGGACTCGTTCCGGTTTTCACGTCGTTCTGTTCGAGGCGGCTCCGGAGATCTGGTTTGGTCGCGTTCGTCGCGTGTTTGAACGTCTCGGCCATTCTGGCGATTCTGTCACGGATGTCGAGATCGTCGAGCTTGCTACCGCGATCGAGATGAACCCGGACATGATCCGCAAAGTGGTGCAGACCAAGTACGCGGATCGGTGGACTCGCCTCGACACCAGCGGAAACGACTGGGGTGCGGTTGACTTGCAGAACATCATCACCACAAACGGCTGGTAAAAACCAACCAAGGAGAAAGGTGGTTGCAAAGAAAGCAACCTGTTAGAAAAATTCATTGTCCTTTCTACGTCTTGACGAGACGAGCAAGGGGCATGATTTATCAGGCTACCTACTCGTTAGTGTTTTATAAAAAATAAAATATTGACGAGTAGTCTGATGAAAAAATATAAAAAAACACACTAAATTTAGTTAGTGTGTTTTTTTATATTTAAATTTGTCTTGTCGGGGTGACAGGATTTGAACCTGCGGCCTTCTGGTCCCAAACCAGACGCGCTACCAACTGCGCCACACCCCGTGATTGTGTTATTGTTTGCCTGGTGCCGGGAGTGAGGATCGGACTCACGACGCAAGGCTCTTCAGGCCTTCGCTCTACCACTGAGCTACCCCGGCAAACTAAACCTTGTGGACCGATAGGGATTCGAACCCTAGACCCCCGCGTTGCAAACGCGGTGCTCTACCAGCTGAGCTATCGGCCCAAAAAAATACTTTGAACAGAAATAATATACCAAATATTAACAAAATAGTCAATGAGTGATATAATCAACACCATAAACTAACTTTTTTTATGCTCTATAATTTTATTTCGACTCAAGACCTAATGTTTATTCTTCAGATTCTATTGGCGATAATTCTAGGTGCAATACTAGGCATACAACGAGAACGCTGGGGAAAATGGGCAGGACCACGCACTTACGCCCTGGTCTGTGCTGGATCGGCATTATTTACTTTATTATCCAAGAATTTTTTTCCAACCACGCCAGCGATAATCGCCAGTGCGATTGTGACTGGTATTGGCTTCTTGGGTGCAGGCACTATTTTACATAAAGAAAATCGGGTCGAGGGGCTTACTACCGCAGCCGGACTTTGGATGACTGCCGCCATCGGTATGACCGTAGGTGTAGAAAAATATATTTTAGCTTCGATTATTACTCTATTTATATTAATACTCCTAATGATTGATGACAAATCTATCATAAAGGAAATATAAAAAAACAAAATTAAAAAAATCCAGATTAAATTCTGGATTTTTTTATTCAGAAAAATTATTTTTTTAAATAAATATGTCCCAACCAAAACAACAAAAAAACAAACAACCAATCAATATGCAAACGTTTTAAAAGATAAAAAATATATAATAATAAAATAAAAGGATAGCCAATTATCACTAGTGGATTTCTCCAAAAACGACGATTGGCCAAAACTAATAAAGCGTGATCATCGCCATCAGATGGAATCGCATGTAATCCTACAGCTATTCCAAAATATAGCCAAAGCCAAGAATGCCAATCAGTAAGAATAAAATTAAATTTTGCAAAAGCAAATAAAGCAAATAAAGAATTTAGAATCAAAGGACCGACACTAATTAAAAAACCTTGTAAAAAATTATTCGGTTCATCGTGTTCCACAAATCCAGCTGTCCGTCCAAATTGAAATAGTTTTATTCTATATACTCTTACTCCGGCTGACAGACAAAATATCGCATGCCCAAGTTCGTGCATCATTACCCCTGGCGCGGTCAATAGCTGATAAAAATAATACAACCACATACTAAATAAAAATTATTGTTAAAATAATCCACCACAAGAAACTTAAATCATTTTTAAAATAAGGAACATCCACTAAACCATGGATAAAAATTATTAATAAGGACATTAAAAGTGCCGTTCCAAAATATTTTTCTTGTTGATACTTTTTCCAAGACAGCTTAATCGCCAATCCATAAATTGTCATAAAAATTATCATTCCAAATGCTCCAATTTCAGACCAAAAGTTTAAGATAATATTATGAGGAAAAATAAGCGGCTCAATTTTTTTAAAGTCATTAACTGGTCGCTGAATTTTTTTATTAAATTGGCTCATACCAGCACCAAAAATAAAATTATTGGGATTTTTTTTCAAAAAATTCCAAGTATACCCCCACAGTGTTAGACGGTTTTGACCAGAGCGATTTTTAAATAACAAACTTTCACGCACCGGCACAACTAACCAGACTACCAAAATTACCATTAACACCAATAAGCTTACTATTTTTTTGTAATCAAATAAAAAAAGACTAATTATTATTGCAATCCCAAGCGCCGCTAACGCTCCTTCCGAAAAGGACAATGCTAAGGCGACTAAAGCCAAGATTAAAATTAATAAATAATATTTTCTCCTTTTTGAATTTTTTATCCCATAGACAATTAATGGAATAATTGGGCCCAGGTACAATCCAATTGCATTGGGTGAAGTAAAAAAAGAAGTCACTCGACCTTGTATATCAGATTTTATTAGTGTGGTTAGAAGCGGCTGGCCAGTTATTTTTTGCAATATTGCTACTATTGAGATACTAGCCGTAGACAAGGATAAAAACCAAATCAAATCATCTCGTTTAAATTCACGACGGCGACCGATCAACAATACAAAAAATAAAATAGGTTCCAAAAAATACGCCCGCCAGACACCCAATGATTTTAGCGGTTCAAAGGAAATAAAAATCCCTAACGTAGAAAAAGACAGCAACAAACACCCCAACCAAACTAAGTTTTTTTGCTCACCATAAAATTTTTTAATCTCCAGAATATCTTGTCTAAAATATTTTAATACCCAAACTAGAAATAAAGCACCAAAACTTATTTCCAATAAAGTACTCGGTAACGGCCCGACACTAAAGCGAATAAAATAAGACGGCAAGAGCAAAATTAACAGCCCGATTGCCGCCTTAAAATTTTTCTGCGCTAGTAGAGAAAATAAAATAAAATACAAGATTACCACCAACAACATCATAGATGTTAAAATAAATTTAACCGAACAAAAAATTTAGTAACGATAATGATCAGCCTTATACGGACCATTCTGTGAGATATTTAGATAATCAGCCTGTTCTTTGGTTAACTTAGTAAGTTTAACACCAATTTTTTCCAAATGTAATCTGGCCACTTCTTCATCTAATTCTTTTGGCAATCGGTAGACACCAAGTTCATATTTATTTTTCCACAATTCGAGTTGGGCCAAAGCTTGGTTTGTAAAGCTGTTGCTCATTACAAAACTTGGATGACCGGTAGCACAGCCCAAATTCATCAAGCGACCCTCAGCCAACATATAAATTTCTTTTTTATTGGACAAAATGTATTTGTCTACCTGTGGTTTGATATTTATCTTTTTTATTCCTTTGGCTGTATTCAATTTATCTACCTGAATTTCATTATCAAAATGTCCTATATTACAGACAATCGCCTGATCTTTCATTTTTAACATATGTTCCAAACGAATAATATCTTTATTCCCAGTGGCAGTGACATAAATATCGGCTGTCCCTAAGGTCTCTTCCAAAGTTTTTACCTCATACCCTTCCATGGCGGCTTGTAAGGCACAGATTGGATCTACTTCAGTGACCACCACACGACAGCCTTGGCCCTTCAATGCTTGAGAACAGCCTTTGCCGACATCACCAAAACCACAAACCACTGCGATCTTTCCACCAAGCATCACATCCATAGCACGATTCAAACCATCGACGATAGAATGACGACAGCCATAGACATTATCAAATTTACTTTTAGTAACCGAATCATTCACATTGATAGCTGGGAATAATAATTTTCCTTCTTTAAATAACTGATATAAACGGTGCACGCCAGTAGTAGTTTCTTCAGAAACACCTTTGACACTTTTAGCAACTTTGGACCAACGATCTTTGTTTTTAGCGTATTCTTTTTTAAGAAGATTAATCATCTCTCGATAATCTTCACCCTCTTTAGAATAATTTTTATCTAAAATTTTTGGATTGCTTTCTACCTCTACACCTTTGTGAATTAACATCGTAGCATCACTACCATCATCCACAATCAAATTTGGTCCGCTACCATTTCCAAAATCCAAAGCACGTTCGGTACACCACCAATAATCCTCCAAAGTTTCACCCTTCCATGCAAATACGGAAACACCTTTTTCGGCGACGGCCGCAGCCGCATGGTCTTGAGTTGAAAAAATATTACATGATGCCCAACGTACTTTGGCACCAAGCTCAACCAGTGTTTCAATCAACACGGCCGTCTGAATAGTCATATGCAAAGAGCCAGTAATTTTGGCTCCTTTAAGAGGTTTTTTGATACCGTATTTTTTACGAACGGACATTAAGCCGGGCATTTCTTTTTCAGCAATTTCAATTTCTTTTCTCCCCCATTCGGCCAAACTAATATCTTTTACTTTATATTCTTGTTTCATAATTTTTATCATTCCCGTGCAAACGAGAATCTAATTAATATTATTAAAAAACTAATTTTTCTTTAAACGCTTTTTCATATCGCTGACAAAATTCTTCTTCTGTAAACTTATGCTCCTGCGTTCCGTAAGTTTCAATAGCATAGCTGGCCGCCACCGATCCCATCTGAGCGCAAGTTTTCCAATCTAATCCTTTTTCATATCCTACAAAAAATCCGGCACGATAAGAATCACCAGCACCAGTCGGATCGTCAAATGATTTTGGAGCACAAACGCCAGCGGAAACCGTTTCACCGTCGGCAGTTTTTATGACCGATCCATGTTCACCTAAAGTGATAATAAGCACATTGGTATTTTTCAAAATTTCTTCCTCACTCCAACCAGTACGTTCCTGCAATAATTTTATTTCATAATCATTGCCAATCACAAACTCGGATTGACTAATCATTTTTTTTAATTCAATTTCTGAAAAAGCCGTGATCTGTTGGCCAGGATCAAAAATTGTCTTTACTCCCATTTCCTTACATTCTTTTAGATGTTGCATCATTACTTCTTTGTCGGTTGGAGAAATTATCGCCAAACTAAATTTTTCTTTTATAAAATCAGCTATTTTTTTATCTTTAGCCAAAGCGAGTGGACCACCAAAAAAAGCCGTAATCTGATTATCGTCCGCATCAGTAGTGATATAGGCTGAAGCAGTTGCCTTTTTTTTATCTAATAAAATATAATCAGTTTTTATCTCAAATTCTTTTATAAACTCCAAATAATCACGTCCGTCTTTGCCCAAAACCGATAAAAGTAACGGCTCTCCACCAAGCATCTTCATAGTAAAAGCGATGTTCCCAGCGGTACCACCCCAACTACGCTCCAATTTATCTACCATAAAACAGACATTCAAAATATGAATCTGTTCTGGCATGATATGGTTTTTAAAACTGTCTGGAAAGTTCATGATATGGTCATAGACCAATGAACCGGATACCAAAATGGACATAAAGAATATTTAATATTACGAGATAATACTAACAAATATAACAGATTTTGTCTACAAACCACCCTTGCCATAAATAATTTAAAAATATATACTAAATTAATAATATTATGATCAAAAAAAATCAACCACAAATTATTCATGGTCAAGTTTTACCTGGTCAAAATCTAGGCGGTCAAACTGGTGCCCATACTGCAAATTTAGACTTATCTTTGGCCAAAAATTTACCAAAGGGTCTCTATTCATGTATAGTCAAGGTGCAAAACAAAAATTATCCTGGACTGTTATATTATGGTTATAATTCGTTAAAACAAAAAGACTGTCTGGAAGTACATATTTTAAATTTTTCGCAAGATATTTATAGAGAAGAGATAATCGTGACGATAAACAAATTTTTACGACCTGAAATAAAATTCGACAATCTCAAAGAACTAAAAAGACAAATAAAAAAAGACTTAGCACTGGCTAACAAACAAAATGGATAACTTCTTTTTCACAACGTATCACTTTACGTTCGTTGATTAGCCGTAGATGTTTTTTTTCATGTAGCCTAACAATCCCAGCACCGTTTATTTTGCCGTCGGCCGTATCGGTATCTCCGATTACCACCCAACGAATTTGTGGTATTTCATTGACCAAATCAGCACAAGCAATATGACCGGTGCCATTACGATAAACACACGGTTCGAGCGTAGTATATAGAGTAAATTCACGTTGCTGCCAGTCTGGGCAATTTATTTTCAACATTGATAAGGCGTCTTGTTCAGCATGGATATTTGATTTTCTAAAACCCCAAGCCATAATTTCAAAATTATCAGCCGAAACAATCAACGATCCAACTTGATAACCATTTTTAGAATAATTAGAAAATTGGGCACAGTTTTTTGCCAATTCAAAAAATTGTTCATCAATTTGCTGCCAAAAAACTTCTTTTAAAGCACGTGACAGTCCAACTTCAACTTTATTCTGATCATTTACAAAAGTATTAAAAAGATATTTATATTCATAACCATTAAATTCTTCTTGCTGACTACCGTAATTATTTTTATTATTAATACAATAAATGCCACTAATCTGCGTACCTGGTAAAGTTTTTATCGCCTCTATCATCGCCTTCATCGTGCCGCCAGTTGAGATCATACAATCTACCAAAGCCACTTTTTTTCCTTCAATAACATCGGACAAGTACATTTTTCGATTGTAGTATCCAGTCTGCTGAACAAATTCTCTGCATGGTAAATTATAATGAAATGATTTGGCAATAATCAGAGGTAACCCCAGTTCAGCCGCCACAAATGAAGCTACTGGAATCCCATCGGATTCTACGGTTACTATTGCCTCCACATCTTTGGCTATAAATCTAGCTAAATATTTACCCAAACTATAATACAAAGAATAATCTACTAAACTAAAACCTTTGAAAGGATATACAAAATATTTATATTCAGCTACTGTGCCTCCCGAATCTTTTACCGCATATACGGGTGAATCTTCAAAAACTTTTACTATTTTATCCAGAGCCAATTTTTCAGCGGCGATATCTGACGACAATCTGTTTAAACCCTGTTCTAAATCAAACATCTGTTTTTCCATCATAAAAAATTTTTAAGAACAGAGCCACTTTATCATAAATATGTATATACTAAAAGTGGACAACCACTTCAACATTGACAAAACCACAAAAAACTGTTAGTATAACCACGCTCTCAAAATTTAATAGTTACTTCTAAATATACTATGCCTAATAAACAAAATGCCAAAAAGGCTCTACGCCAAGCAATAAAGCGTGCCGCCTTAAACAAAACTCGCAAAGAAGCTTTTAAAAAAGCAATCAAAGCTACTATAAAATCTGGTGTTTTAGCCGAAGCTAAAAAGTTGGCTACCAATGCTCAACAGGCTCTAGACAAAGCGGTAAAACACGGAACTATTAAAAAAAATACAGCTGCTCGCAAGCTCTCTAGATTGATGAAAAAAGTCAATAAACTTGTAAAATAATAACAAAATAAGCTATAATAATCCAGACAAACCGTCTGGATTTTGTTTATCTAAAATAAAAAATATATGACAACAGAAGGACAAAGACGATCGGATTTTAGCCGTACCATGATTACCGAAAGACCAGAAGCAGTGAATATCGCATTCAACGCTATGATCGAACATCGGTTGCAACATAACCTAATAAAATTAGTACTACGGGGGGCAGCCTGGATTAAATGATGAAGGGATACGTCTGGCTATAGAACAACTTGATCAAAACAGTAAAGAACAAATAAGAAAACAGGTTTTAAAAGATGATGGCGCATTTCTATATCATGTGGCAAACCTACAAGAAGAAAATGCCAAAATGAAACGAGATTCTACAACCCACTCTCTTACCAACTTGGCCAACCGCAAACAAGCTATTACAACTTTTGAAATGGCCAGAAAACAGCCGGACTTTGTGGCTGGAAAAAATAACGTGGTGTTAGTACGTTTTGATTTAGATGGATTCAAAAGAATAAATGATAATTTTGGACACTTTGCTGGAGATGAAACTTTAAAAAATGTAGCAGATAATTTAACACGAGCACTTGCAAAATTACAACCAACCGATCTGCCAGTACATTTTTCTGGTGATGAGTTTGGATTAATTCTCACCGATATTAATCCTGGAAAAAACAAAGATGGTTCAGATAAAACTATCGAGGAAACGGTGGAAATGGTAATTTCCAAAGTGATAACTGAAATTGAAAAAATTGAATTACCTAATGGTAAAAAACTCACTGCTAGTGCTGGATTTAAAATAATTTCCAAAGATAGTAGTGGAGATTTTGGGGTATTAGACAATCAGGCAGATACCGCCGCCGCTATTTCCAAGGGTTGTAAATTTATCCCTGGGCTAGAAAAAGGTAGCGCCCGCATCGCCAATTATGATGAGCCAGAAGAAGATTTTTTAAAGAGAAAAAATATTAGCCTAGAACAATTTAATGAAAGTAAGCTACAAAATAAATTTGAACGTGATGTGACTGAACAATTCCCTACCGAACAATTTCCAGATGGAGTTCCCGATGAAGTAACAATAAAAACAAAACAATTGGTAAAATCTATTTTAGAAGCCAAAGGACACAAAAACTAAATAGAATTAACAAAAACATCAAGCGCTAAATCCATGTCTTCTCGCCCAGTTTTCGCTTTAAAATCCATATTTAACAGCTGGCTATATATATCAACCAGCTG
>CALRIA010000022.1 GCA_943359595.1 Candidatus Magasanikiibacteriota bacterium
CCGCTCCTGAACCCAAATCCACCACCTTCATTCCTGATTTTATTTGGGCTAATTCTATCATTCTAATCGCCTGTTTTTTGTGAGTTGGCATAAACGGAACACCCAAAAAAATAGGAGAGAAAATCAAAACCACCAGACCAATAAAAAATATTATATTTAAAATATAAAAAATAGATCCAAGCATAAAATTATTAAATCAGTATTCTTCTAACCTCCAATATTTTTGCATTTTTAGCTTCCAGCCAAGTTTCGTTTTTTTCATTTATAAAACCTAATTCCTCCCAGCTTTGATTCAATAGCGAACCATTTTTATCACTAATTTTTATTATTCCTTTAGCCACACCATGTCCATATTTACCTTCACTACTCCAAGCACGGGCATGCGCATAAAAAATCGTATCTACTGTTTTATCGGTTATTAACAAGATGTGGTTATGTTTATTGTTTGGGCCAGTTTCAAGCATCACTATCACATCGCCAGTTTGCGTCTCTGACCAATCTATTTTTTTAGTATTACGGTTATCGATATAGCGGCGCACACTAATATTTTCTACTGGACGCAACAAAGATATAAACCAACGAAAAAAATAACGCGGTGACACAATAAAAAACTTTCGCGCAATATCGACATTTTTAGTTTCTTGAAAATTGACACGTAAAATTTGTGTGACAAAACCCGAACATTCAACTCCCAAATTATGATCAATCAAGAATTTACGAATCTCATCACTATTAACTTTTTTTCCTGTATGTTCATTGTGTAGGCAGCAATGACCCGCTTTATCAAACAATCCGGCATGATACTGAATTGAGATAATTTTTGCCTCTTCTACGATTTCATTAGGGGTTCCTTTACCGATCAATACTCGCAGTTGAGCACGTTGTTTCAGTCGAGCGTTGTTAAAATATGGACAACGGACATCTTTAACCTCACCAAGAGGTAGATGGAAATAATCGTTTAATAATTTTTGTGCCTTAGGTGAAAGCATAATTAATCAGTTAAAATAGACAGTGAAAAGTTTTTAAGTTCCTGACCTAATTTATTTAAAACATTTGGACTAGCCACCAAACCACTAACAGACTGCATTCTTATCCAATCTGATTCTGATTTAATATTATCATATATATAAACCTGGATTTTTTTCTTTTTTAAAATTTTAATTTTGTTTAATAATTTAACTATATTAATTTTTTTATGAGTTTGTAATACTTTTTGGGTTATCTGTGCACCCGATTTAATCATCGTTAATTGGCAGTTCACCTTTTCATGCAACAGAACCAAAAGATGTGCATAAAAAGTTGTCAGGCCAGCTTTGTTTTTTAATTGTTGTAGTTGAGATTCATAACTGGTGCTGGCTGGCTGTCTGGCATTAATCTCAATCAAAAATAATTTACCAGTTTTTTCTTCTAAAATAACATCAATTCCAAATAATCCACACCAGCCATCATTAGCCATCTTTCTCCCAATCGCCTGCGCCATCGCTTGATAAGCTTTTTTTTGTTTAATATCCAAAATTTTATGTGGCAAAGACCAATCATTACCAACTGTTGCAAACGGTAAATTGGTGAAAGGTTTTAGACCGGTAATTTGGTAGTTGATATTTCCACACAATACTTTCTTGTCACTCACCACATTATTATTGGTAAGCATCGGCCCCACAATATATTTGGTCACGCGTACTTCCCGCAAAGGAAACTTTTGTTGAATATCTTTTAATTGTTTTTCATTTTCAATAAAAATAGTTCCACTACCAGTATGCGCTCGGTTAAATTGTAAAATAAATGATCCCCCTAACCATTTTATGTTTTTTGCAATTTTAATTTCAAAAGGCGGTAAAAATTTAGTAAGTTCGCCCAACCAATCTACTTGTGAAATTTTTTCTTCTATTTTGGCCGCGAGAATTGCACTAGGATTTAGCAATGACCAACCATTATCTACACAAATTTTTTCAATCTGCAAAGTATTTTTAAATACCAAAATCTGCCTATTTTTAATAGCATTAATAAATTTTATAGATTGTGGATGATTCAAAAGTTCTCGAGTATCCAAAAGTTCAGTATTTTTTATCAACAAAACATTTTTCCTTCCTTTTACCAAACTATTGGCAAAAGTGGCATAATTTGAGATAATGTAGTAGTCTTTGTTGGCAATTGACATGCCCAAAGAACGTTCCAGATCGCGAACGACATAAATAACCGGTTTACTTAGGGGAAAATTCATATAACCAGATTATACTAAAATACAGCTGATTTGGCAATTAAACACACTTTTTATGGAACAATTTTACGATGAATTAAAAAACTATGGCGATCTCAAACTAAATGTCCCTTTTTCCAAATTAACCACTTTTGCCGTTGGTGGACCAGCCCAATATTTAGTTCAAGTCACTGACTCCAAAAAATTAGTTGATCTACTAAACTATCTAAATAGTAAGGGTATCAATTATTTTATCATTGGTGGTGGTTCCAACCTATTGATGCCTGACGACGGCGTCGAGGGTGTCACTATCAAAGTCCAAACTACCAAAATTGAACTTATCGGTAATACTATTGTTGCTGACTCTGGTGCTCAACTTGGAGCAGTACTCAATTTATCATGTAAAAACAGCTTAGCTGGTTTGGAATGGACCATCGGAGTTCCTGGAACAGTTGGTGGTGCCGTGCGTGGAAACGCTGGGGCAATGGGTCTAGACATTGCTCACTCGATTTCTAAAGTAGAAATTTGGCGTAATGGTGAAGTAATTGAAGTAACCAATGAAGATTGTCAGTTTGCCTATCGCGAAAGTCTTTTCAAATTTAACAAAGATGTTGTTTTGCGAACCTGGTTTGAACTACGACCTGGAGACAGAAAAGAAATAATGGAAAAAGTTCAAGGATATATGAAACATCGTACTGGGCGCTATCCACACCACCCTTCGGCCGGTAGTTTTTTCAAAAATATCAAATTGGCCAAATGGCCTGGGGATATCAAAGAATTACCCGAACTGTTCCAACAACGCGGTACCGTGCCAGTCGGCTGGGTTATGGAACAACTAGACTTAAAAGGCATAACTGTAGGTGGGGCAAAAATTTCTGATGAACATGGCAATTTTATCATAAATTATCATGAAGCCAAACAGGCTGAAATACTACAAATTGTTGATATAATGAAAGAGAAGGCGTATAATAAATTTAAAGTAGAGTTAGAAACAGAGGTAGAAATAGTTCCATAAATTTACTAATTTATTTATTTTTGTCTATGCAAATAAATATCACTGGAAAAAACATCGAACTGACCGAAGCAATCAAAGATTATGTCGAAAAAAAAATTAGTGGTCTCGAAAAATTTTATGACAAAATCATCCGTGCTCATGTAGTAATCGGCAAAGAAAATCACCACCACCTAAAAGGCAACGTCTTTGTATGTGAGTGTAAACTCGATTTAGCTGGGAACGATATATTTATTTCTAAAAACGAACAGGATCTCTACAAATCCATAGATAAAGTCCACGATCAGTTGGAAGATGAGTTAAAAAAACACAAAGCTACCCAAAGAGAAAAGGACAAAAAAGACAAACGTGAAGTGCGTGAAAATAAAGAATACAAACTTGAAGAGTAATTATCATGATAAACAACCGAATCAAAAAAATACTATTAGCGTCCAATTCTTTAATTGGCGCTTTTGTTATTGCCGCCGGTTGGAGTTGGTACCACTTTTCTAAACACAATCACGGACAGTTTGTTGTCAAAGCTTCTGCGGTCATGTTAACGGTATTTATTGGCTACCAGATATTCAAAAAAGCTTTCAAATATCTAGTTAACAAAACCAAACGACACCCCTACTGGGAAAACGAATTCTATTCTCAGTTAGATAAGTTATTTTTCATCTTTTCCTTCACTTTCTTGATCTATTTTTTACGTCAAGAAATTGCAAGCATTATTTATGCCATCTTTATTTCATCAGTAATTTTTTGGCATACTCAAAAAACACTATCCCTTCACCCCAATGCCATAGTTTGGAAAAAAATCAACACCCTCTATTTTATTTTCTTTCTATTTATTTTCCTTATTAACCTTGGATTACAATATTGGACGTATCGATATGCCGTCGTTGATACCGGTATTAAATTTTATAATGTTATTGTATTTCGTGCCTGGTCAGTCACCATGTTTTGGCTATTATTATATTCCATATCCGATCTCACTTATTGGCAAGTAAAAAAAATCCCGGCCACTATTGTTAAGGCTGTTTGGGTGTTAGCTTTTGCGTTATTTCTTATTTTGTGGTCGGTCAATGCCGGTATTTTATTTTTTTCTGGCTTGAACTTGAGCCCGATAATTTTAGAACATGCCAACGGGTCAGCCGGTGTGGTGTTCAATAGTATAAGTGCTATTCTCTTAACAGCATTGTTAACACTTTTAATAATCTTTACTTTAATCAAAAGAAAAATACTATTAGCCAATAAACAAATTCAAAAAAAATATTGGGGGTATTACGATTTGGCAATCTTGGTAATGGCTATAGCTTCGCTAGTGGCGTTTTCTTCTTTTAAGACCACGCCAGAATATAATATATTTAAAAATTTTTATAATTATTTTACCGATAATAATTCTCGTGTAGAACTCAACCCAATTGTACAAAAAAAACTGGAGCGATTTGGCATCAATTACAACCTCAATGAATTTGGTATCAACCACCACGACAAAATTTTTTCCGCTACTTCTAGCATATTATTACCGTCGACATTAAAAAAACCAAATATTTTAATTATATTTTTAGAATCATTTTCTAGTCGCCTCAGCGAGATTTATAATCCAAGCTTAATCGAAGTAACACCTGGCCTCGATAGAATGTCAAAAAATCCAAACACCACAGTTTTTCATAAATACTACAACGCTTCTACCCCTACTGTGACTGGTCTGCTTTCTCAACTATGTTCCTTCTTACCACCGACTGGGCATGAAGAAATCACCTCGGGCGGCGTGCGACACCACCATCTTCTTTGTTTACCAAAAATTTTACAAAATAATGGCTATCAATATTCTGCTTATATTACTGCTGTAGAGCGAGATTTTGCCAATAAGGATACTATCATTTCCGACATGGGAACGCAAAAATTTTTTGGCACTGATGAGTTAAAACAATACATTGACGGCGAACCGTTATCTTGGGGTTATTCCGACCATCAACTATTTCCAGCTACCTGGAAATTGATGAACGAACAGGCCAAACAACCATTTTTGATGATGCTCTCGACTGTCGATACTCATACACCATTTAATCTGTCTAAAGATCAAGTTAAATATGGTGACCAAAAAAATGATTTATTAAATTCTGTTCATACCACTGACGACGCATTTGCCAAATTTTGGGACGATTTTACCAATAGTCCACTCTATCAAAATACTATTGTCATTACTGTCGCCGATCATGCCATCTTTCCCGCTTCTTACACCAAAGATTATTTTGCTGACGTTACCGGTAAATTAAGTTTTTATGATGAAAATTTATTTATGGTATACGTACCAAAAAGTATTCTACCTAAAAATATTGACCGTTACGCTTCTGGTATAGATTTTGCACCAACTGTTTTAAATTTATTAAATATCAATACACCAAACGCTTTTGAAGGTCATTCTATTTTTAACGATCGTCAAAATTTCCCCAATATTTTAGGTATGCATGAATTTGGATTATATATTAACCAACTTGATCAAACCGGCAAAAGAATGATAGATTATAGCGTTCCAAGTCACCTTGATTGTTCACACTACCAATATGACACAGACACGTCCAAGCCACTTACATTGTGTGAATTTTTAAATTATTATCAATGGAAAAAAAATACGTTCGCTGATGGACGATTTTGGGAAAAATAAAAAATAATTTTTTAATATGCCATTTAACTTGCTAGAAAAAAAAGATTTAGAAAAATTAAAAAAACAACAACCAGAGAGATCTCAACTTTGTCATTTTGGATCTCAATATTTAAATTTACAAAATTTAGAATTAACCAAACCGTTGTGGTTTGACGCCGAGCGTTTATCCAAATTAGCCCGCCTAATGCGTGCTTTTATTTTTACCGCGGTTGAAGCTGGGCAATCTGGTCATCCCGGTGGTAGTAGCGCTAAAGTCGAACAAATACTAGCTTTGGTATTGGGAGAAAATTTGGCCTTCGATCCAATTGTCCCAAAAAATCCTGGCCGTGATCGTCTAATTTGGAGTGCTGGTCACTGTACACCAGGACTTTTTGCCATCAACTCTTTAATCTATGAAGTGCTACGCCGCACTGGCCGTCAATTCTCCGAAGCGGTGGTAAATCCGGTTTTTCCAGAACACCTGTTGCGTTTCCGTCATAGTGACGGCCCTCAAGGACATGCTGAAGCACAATATCCATTATCTGATTTTTCTACTGGTCCATCTGGGCATGGATTATCTGCCGCTGGTGGCATGGCAATAGTTCATAAATCATGTGGTTTGGAAACGAAAATTTTTGTCCTCATGGGCGATGCCGAAAGTGAAGAAGGTATGAGCTACGAAGCCCGCAATGTATTGTCCGCTACAAATGCTGATAATTTAATAGTAAGTTTGGACTATAATCATTTTGGCATTGATGGAGCGATTGAAGAGGTCTTAACCTCACCATATATCAATCATTGGCTAGGTATGGGTTGGAATGTAATCGAAACTAATGGTCATGATATTTTAGAGATGATTTATGCCTATCGTTTGGCCGCTAATGGTTTCGGAAATAATTTGCCTACTGCTATTGTCGCTCATACATTTAAAGGTAAATTGTATGGCACCAAAGAAAATACCGCCGCTTCTCACGGTAGCCCAGTCAAACACGACGAATATGTCTCAATCATGAAAAATTTAGGTTTTGACATCCCTGGAATTGCTGGACAAGCCATGAAAGATATCGAATATATCTGTCAAGAGATCACTTCAGATGACGAACAATTTTTGATTGGTAGATTAAATATTGCCACTCAAAAAATAAAAACTGAATCAGAACTGGTAAAAAAAATGCTTGCAGTCTTACCAAATAGACCCTTGGTAAATCCAAAAGTCTTACGTCGACCAGCCGCACTACCGCCAGAATTAATTTTTAAAGAAGGCGAAAAAATAGCTACCAGAAAAGCGTCTGGCGCCTGGTTTAAATGGTTGATGCAACATACAGCTTTCTTTTACGCTGGTGCTGGTGATCTTAGTGGTTCAGTTTTGACCAACCAGGCAGAAAATATCTATGGTATAATCAATCAAAAAAATCCATACGGACGTGGTATACGTTTTGGCATTGCCGAACAAAATATGGCGATGATGTCCACCGCTATGACTCAAGATATCCTACCTGGAGGTTTTCAGCCAGTTTCCGTTTTTGGCACCTATGCAGTATTCACCACGATGATGGGCAACTGTGTGCGCTTAGCTTTAATTGGTAACCACCTCAAACCAAGTTCCAAAGGTTTCTTCATTATGTTGGCCGCCCACGATGGCCCAGAAACAGGCGAAGACGGACCAACCCACCAAGGCCTATATTGGCTCAGTCTGTACAGTGCATTACCAGGCATCAAAGTATACAAACCATTTGATGCCAACGAAACCATAGAAATGTTATTTTATGCTCTAGAAAAAGGTGAACCAATCGCCCTGTCAGTTACCCGCCCAGATACAATGGTATTAAAACGCGACAACGGTGTACCACCAGCCATCGCCGCCGTTAATGGTGCTTATGTTTATAAACAATTTTCTAAAAACGACAATCAAAAAATTATTCTGGCAATTTCTGGTACCCAAATTTTATTAAATACTTTAGAAATTTTGTCTGATTTGGAAGAAAATTATAATGTGAAAATCATCGCCGTTACTTCTCCTGAACTGTTTGAAGAATATAGAAAAAATAATCCAGCTGGCGGACAAGAAGTTTTGACTGATGAAGAACGACCGTTAGTAACTACTATTCACAACGGTTGGACCGGTTTTTTAAACTCTTTCCTTTTACCAGCTGATTACGAAAAACGGGCAATTGGCATCAACACCTATCTTAAATCTGGTAATGTTCAGGAAGTTTATGAGTTAGCCGGCTTAACTCCTATAGACATAAAAAATAAAATTTTAAACTCTACCAAATAAATTGGAGAATAAATTATATGAAACTATCAGATAAATTTTTAGATAACCAGCTATCGCCAAAAGTATCTATCAATCCAGATTTAAAATATTTAGGTACCGAAACTTCTTTTGGATTTGGAGCTGAAGTAGTTGCACTAGAAATCGCCAAAAAATTCCCACAAATTTATAAATTTCATATTGGTGATACTGGCCCAAATACACCTGAACCAATCATTGAAGTGGCTTTTCAAGCACTCAAAGACAAACAGACCAAATATGGACATTTTATGGGCTATCCACAAGTGCGTGCCAACATTGCTAATTATTGGTCAAAAACACGAGGTGTGGACATCAAAACTGAAAATGTTATTTTGGAACCAGGCGGAAAACCAGCCATCGAACTATCCATTCAAGCATTGGTTGGCGACGGCGACAAAATAATAGTTCAAAATCCAAGTTATCCAGTTTATGGATCTCTCGCCAATTTTTATACCAAAGGACAATGTCTCAATTGGACGGCTCGCCAAAATTCAGCTGATATGACTTTGGATTTTAATATTGAAGACCTCGTCGATATTTTAGAAAAAAATAAAAACATCAAGTTACTATTTTTAAACACCCCTCAAAATCCAACCGGCATGATGATGAAGAAAGAAAAATTGGAGATGGTAGCTGAATTGGCAATGAGATATAAATTCATGGTAGTATTCGACGATATCTATGATCAAATTACTTTTGGCGACAATAAACATTTTAGTTTGTTGTCTATTCCAGGTATGCTTGATTACACTATCAATTTAAACGGTTGTTCCAAAAATTATGCTATGACCGGATGGCGAATCGGATTTATAATTGCCCCTGAATGGTTAATAGAAATATTTGGACAACTAGCCGTCAACAAATGGAGTTGTGTTAGCCGTGTCAATCAAATCGTAGCTGGAACTATTTTTGGTGATGTAGATTTAGACGGTTATCATTATGATAGTGTAGCCGAAAAAATAAAACCAATTCTACAGGCAGATTTTATAGAATATGAGAAAAAAGGAAAATTCCTATCGGCTTCATTAAAATTATTATCCCCTTTCATCTTATCAAATGAACCAGAAGGTGCCTTTTATCTATTTCCAAATTTTGCTAATATCCTAAAATTAAAATATTTAAATGAAACTTTAAATATTAAAACTGATAAAAAATTGAGCCATTGGTTGTTGCACGAACACGGAATCGCTACTTTAGCAGGCAGTGATTTTGGTGATGGTGGCAATGGTTATATCCGTTTTTCGTATGCCGAAGATCGCAACAAACATATTATCCCTGGTATAAAACATTTATTGAAAATAATGATTGAAATTATCGAAAAATCCGGTGAAAAACCACCTATTTTACAGACAGAAGTGGAAGAAAAAATAAGACAGTTGGAAGAAAAATATTATGAATAGTGAAATTTTGAAAAAAAATTTATCTTTTGACAAAAAATATCAAGGTCTTACTTCAGACCAAGCTAAAGCCGCACAAAATACTTACGGGTTCAACGTCCGCCCAGTAACCAAAAAAAATACTTGGTTAAAACGCGCTCTTGACGTGGCTTCTGAACCGATGGTTTTGTTATTGATATCTGCTTCAATAATTTATTTTTTCCTAGGCGACCGTACAGAAGCATTTTTTTTAATATTTTCCATCATTCCAGTCATCACGATGGAATTTATCCAGCAACAACGCACTGATAAAGCTATTTTTGCATTGGATAAAATCATGGTGGAATTTTGCCAAGTTTATCGTGACGGAAAAATTCAAAAAATGGAAACCAAAAATTTGGTACCTGGAGATCTGGTTTATGTGACAGCCGGTGATAAAGCCCCAGCAGATGGAACGCTTTTGAATTCACCAGGGTTAATGGTAGACGAATCAATGTTAACTGGTGAATCAATTGCCGCTACCAAAAGTGAGGCAGTCCACTCTGAAGAAATTACCGACGATAATAAGCTCTACCAAAATACGCTAATAGTACAAGGCGAAGGTTATTTTGTTGTCACCACGACTGGTATCCACACCGCCTATGGTAAACTTGGAAATTTGTTAGAAAAAATCGAACAGCTACGCACCCCATTACAAATCAACATTCGTAAACTTGTGCGTGCACTAGCTATAGTTGCCATTTTTATTTCCGTATTGATTGGAATATTATTGACGTTTGAATCCAATTGGGTTCAAGGTCTTTTGGGTGCCATCACTATGTTTATGTCGCTTATCCCAGAAGAATTTCCAATCGTATTTAGTGTTTTTCTAATCATGGGTGTCTGGCGTATGACCAAACAAAAAGCCCTTACTCGTGAAATGTCTATGGTAGAAACACTGGGATCAGCCACTGTTATTTGTACTGATAAAACCGGCACACTTACTGAAGGCAAGATGACTTTGGAAGAAATATATTTTAATAATCAAATTTACACTCTCAAGGATATCAAAAAACATGAAATGGATTTTGAAAAATTAATCAAAACCGCTCTGCTATCTTTGGAACAAGTGGCTATTGATCCAATGGAAATTGAAGTACAAAATTTTGCAAAAAAAATAAACATCGACGTCGAGTCTTTTTTCCGAGCACACACTCTTATAGAAGACTGCCCATTTGAAGCAAAAAATAAAATGGTTCACCATCTTTGGAAAACTCCTGTTGATTCTTGTATCCAGTATAGTGCCGGTGCACCAGAATCAATTATAAATAAAAGCACCTTAAATGACCAAGATAAAAAAATGGCGTTTGCTGCCTATGAGGCAATGGCCGAAAAAGGTTATCGAGTAATTGCCATTGCCCAAAAAGATTGCACTTTGGATAAAAAAGTAGAAGTAGAAAATTTAGAATTTATTGGCTTACTCACTATGAGTGACCCACCGCGTGCTGGAGTAAAATCAGCTATCGATATCTGTCAAAAAGCTGGCATTCGTGTAATCATGATTACCGGTGACAACCAACTCACCGCTCATAATATTGCCGAGCATATTGGTATGAAACACAATGAGGAGTTGATTAATGGATCTGATTTAGAAAACCTTTCCGATGATGCCCTGCGTGAGATAGTTCGTCGTCATGATATTTTTTCCCGTGTAAAACCAGAACAAAAATTTGCCATTGTACAAGCACTACAAAGTATGGGAGAGATAGTGGCAATGACCGGAGATGGTGTCAACGACGCTCCAGCTCTTAAAAAAGCCAACATTGGTATCGCTATGGGCCAAAAAGGTACAGAAGTAGCCCGTGCCGCTGCTGGGATAATACTTTTGGACGATAATTTTACTACCATCATCAACGCTATTCGTGAAGGCCGACATATTTATGATAATCTGCGTCAGGCTTTTTCTTTTTTATTTTCCTTTCACATTCCCATCATTGGCCTAGCCGTATTACCATTATTTTGGCATGAACCATTGGCTTTTTTGCCAGTTCATATCGTCTTTTTAGAATTATTTTGTGATCCAGCGGCAGTGATTGGCTTTGAGCGTGAAATTGCCCGCCATCATCTCATGACCGAACCGCCTCGTCCAGCCAACGAACCATTGATTAATTTTAAAATACTTTATAAAGTATTAATACAGGGTTTAGGTATGACTGCTCTCTCTTTTGGATTTTATTATTATTACGTAATACATTTAAATCAATTGGAATTTGGTCGCACCATGGCATTTGCCTCACTAATAATTTCTCAGACGTTATTGGTATTAATCACTCGTGAATGGCACCAAATAAAAAGCAATTGGTTGTTATTAATAATTTCTGTTACAACTATTTTAACATTAATTTTTATACTATTAATTCCATCCTGGCGCACAGCTTTTCATTTAATTGAAATAGATACCACACATGCTATTCAATTAATCTCTTTCTCATTCTCGGCTGTACTACTAATAAAATTACTAATTAGATTAAAAAAATAATTTATGTCATTCGAAGAAGCAATAAAATCAGAACCAGCTTATCGTCGTGATCAAATTTATCTTGCATGGTTTGACAAAAACATCCATAGCTTTTCTGAAATTACCACTCTATCAAAAAATTTACGCGAACAACTAGCCACCGAACCTTGGATGACTGTAAAAGAAAAAGTCCTACAAACTAGTCAAAATGATGGAACCCGTAAGGCATTATTAGAATTTTCCGACGGACGAGTAGTAGAAAGTGTGCTCATGCCACGCATCAGCAAAAAACAGATCCCTGGCGATCGTCCACGTTATACTATCTGTGTATCATCTCAAGTAGGTTGCCCCATGGCTTGCACTTTTTGCGCTACTGGCAAATTAGGTTTCGCTCGCAATCTCACCTATCGTGAAATTCTTGATCAAATGCGCTATTGGCAACAGATATTGTGGGAAAAAAATGAAGGCGAAGTGGATAATATTGTTTTTATGGGACAAGGCGAACCATTGCTTAATTATGAAAATGTAAAATTAACATTAAAAATTTTAATAAAATATGCTAAAATAGGACAGCGCAAAATAACATTATCCACCGTCGGCGTCCCTGAAAGCATGAATAAAATGGTCACCGAAAAAGATTTTCCAGCGGTACGCTTTGCTTTATCACTACATAGTGCTCTGGCTGAAACTCGTGCGACTATCATCCCATCCAATCGTGCTGGATTTTTGGATTTTCTAGTAGACTGGACAAAGAAATATCATGCCGCCTTTCCTAGTCGCACCCATTTTATCGGCTTAGAATATATTATGTTAAAAGACGTCAATGACGACGCCAAACATCTCAACGCACTTATAAAATTAGCTTTAAAATTGGGATCAATACGCGTAAATCTTATCCCCTATAATCCAAGTTCCTGTAATGATGCTTTTCAAGGAACCGCCATCGCTGATATCCAAAATTGGCAAAAGAAAATGAACGACCACAGTATCACCTGTACTATTCGTCGTTCACAGGGCCTAGACATCGACGCGGCTTGCGGCCAATTGGCCAATAAAAATCAATAAAATTTGAAACAATAATTTTAAGATGATAAACCAAGATAAAAAGAATCAACGTCTACGTTTAATTGCAATTTTTTTTATTGCTGTCACAATCGTGATTATCAGCAAGTTGTTTGTATTACAAATAGTGCAAGCCGAATATTATCGTACTTTTGCCTTAACGACGCATGAAATATATAAACAACTCCATCCTAAACGTGGTGCAATTTATTTTCAAGATACTAGGACTAAACAAGAATACCCAGCAGCAATCAATCGCCAATATTTTTTAATCTACGCCGTACCAAAGGAAATAAAACCGGAGACAACTTCCAGCACTATCGATAAATTAATACAAATTTTATCACTACCTGAAACTGAACGCGAATTATTAAACAAAAAATTTTCCAAAACAAACGACCTTTACGAACCGATAGCTAAAAAAATTGACAGCGATACTATCGAAAAATTAAAAATAGAAAAATTATCAGGTATATATTTTACTCCTCAAGAATACCGATATTATCCAGAAGAAAACATTGCCGCTCCAATTTTAGGGTTTTGTCGACTCAATGATGATGGCACTCAACAGATTGGTAGCTACGGAATAGAAGGTTACTGGAATAAAATTTTAATGGGCCACCAAGGTTTTATTTCTGGAGAACGAGGGGCGCTAGGAAGTTGGATCACTCTAGCTACACATTCACAAGTAAACGCGCAAGACGGCGCTGATCTGCTTTTAACTATAGATCGTGCTTTGGAATATAAAGCTTGTGATTTATTACAAAAAGGTTTAGAAGAATACCAAGCCAAAAGTGCATCTCTGGTAATGATGAATCCAAAAACTGGCGCCATCTTAGCTATGTGCAGCTTACCAGATTTTAATCCCAACAAATATTCAGAAGTAAAAGATTTGAGATCTTTTAGCAACAACGCTATTTTTGTTCCCTATGAACCGGGCTCAGTGTTTAAACCCATCACCATGGCGGCTGGAATAAATTTGGGCTTAGTTTCGCCAAACACTACTTTTATTGACCCATGTGTACGCGTTATTAATGGCTATTCCATTCACAATGCCCAAAATAAATGTTATGGCACACAAACTATGACTCAAGTTTTGGAAAGTTCCATTAATACTGGTATGATTTTTGTGGAAGAAAAAATAGGGCATGAACGTCTGCAAAATTACGTTAATAAATTTGGTTTCGGAGAAAAAACCGGTGTTGAACTTGGACCAGAAACTACTGGCGATATTTCATCTTTAGACAGAAAAGGTGAAGTGTTTGGTGCGGTTGGTTCATTTGGCCAGGGTCTGACCGTTACCCCAATACAACTTGCAACCGCTTATAGCGCTATTGCTAATAAAGGTTTATTACCAAAACCATACATTGTTGCGGAAACCAGATATCCGAACGGGAAAAAAGATATCACATCAATAGAAAAATCAGATCAAATAATTTCAGAACGTACTGCAAAACTACTTAGTGGCATGTTGACATCAGTCGTAGAAAATCACTATAAAATTGCCAAAATAAAAGGTTACTACGTAGCCGGAAAAACCGGTACGGCTCAGATTGCCGAAAATGGTAAGTATAGCGATGAGCGTACCAACCATACTTTTGCCGGTTTTGCACCGGCCACTAACCCACAAGTTGTTTTAGTGGTAAAATATGAAGAGCCACAACGTAAATGGGCAGAACAAACTTCTCTGAATATATTTCGTGATTTAATGAAATTCACATTGCAATATTATGCAGTGCCTAACGATCGCTAATTAAAATATATGTTAAAAACACTACTACACACCTTACTAAAATTTTTATCAAAAAAAATAATTCGTAAATATCATCCAGATGTCATTGGCATCACCGGATCAATTGGCAAAACCTCCACCAAAGAAGCTATCGCTATCGTATTAGAAAATAAATTTAACACCCGTAAAAGTCAAAAAAACTACAACAATGAAGTGGGTGTACCGTTGACTATTATCGGAATAGAAAAGACTCCTGGCCGTTCTATATTTGGCTGGCTGAAAGTATTTTTCAAAGCCAAAAATTTACTTTTTATCAAAGATAAAAAATATCCGGAAATTCTAATACTGGAAATGGGTGCGGACAAACCTGGTGATATACCTTACTTAGTAGATATAGCTCCTTGTAAAATTGGAGTATTAACCAATATTTCACACGCTCATACCGAAGCGTTCAAAACTATTAAAAAAATTGCTCAGGAAAAACGCGTGATTATTTCTCATTTGCAACGCGATGGTTTTGCGGTATTAAATTTTGACAACGAATTGGTAATGCAAAATGCCAATACTACCAAAGCAGAAATTATCACTTACGGATTCAAAGAGGGCGCCGATTTTCGTGCTACCGATATCAATATTATCACCGATGAAAAAACCAACTGGCCAACTGGCTTAAATTTTAAATTAAATTTTAAAGGCAACATTGTCCCAGTGTTTTTGCCTGGAGCGATTGCTGAGCATATTATTCCATCCGCTTTAGCGGCTATCGCTGTTGGACATATTTTAGGAGTAAATTTATTAGATTCAATACACTCTTTGTGTAATTTACAACCTTTAGCTGGACATATGCGGATTATCAAAGGAATAAAGAATACTCTATTGATTGATGACACTTACAATTCTAGCCCAGAGCCAACTAAGTCAGCCTTACTAACCTTATCTAAAATAAATATTCCTGAGGGGTCAAAACGTATCGCAGTTTTGGCCGACATGCTTGAACTCGGATCAGAGACTGAAAA
>CALRIA010000023.1 GCA_943359595.1 Candidatus Magasanikiibacteriota bacterium
GCGTCCACAAATGCAGCAATACCACCTAATTTTTGTACTTCGGCTACGATATGTTGAGCTAGGGTGGTCTTACCACTTGATTCTGGGCCATATATTTCAATAACGCGACCACGTGGCACCCCTCTTACTCCAAGAGCGATATCTACTGATAAACAACCAGTTGATACGGCATCCACTTGCATAGTTTTGGCTTCACCGAAGGTCATAATAGCTCCTTCACCAAATTTGCTTTTGATCTGTTCAATCGCACTAGCGGCCGCTTTTAGTTTTTGCTTGATTTCCTCACTGTTATGTTTTGCCATAGTTAGCTTATAAGAAATTAAGAATTAAGGCCGAACCGCCTCAATTCCCAAGTTCTTATTGATACTTACTCTAACTGGTACTTTCACCACCACTACTACATGACGAGTCACTATAGTAGTTTTACCATGTTTTTTGGTGGTCGACAAGGTGATAGTATTCACACCATTGGATAATAAAATTACGTCGTTAAATTTTCCTTGTTCGTTTACTTTTATTTCTTTACCATTGACTTCTAGTTGACTCTCTCTGTCAGTTTCGCCCTGGACGGTGGTTTCCGCCCGATTGGAAACCTGTCCTTCAATTGGGGAATAAACAATTAATTTTGGTGGAGTGATGATGCCGTGTATCTGCCAACCTATATAAACGATAAAAAGAAAAACAAAGCTGATTAATGCAAAATTTCTAATAAATAGAGAAAATGGTTGGAGATTGTTTGGGTCAATTTTTGGTAAATAATGTTTTGATAAAAATTTTAATCCACCCTCGCAATTAAATTTATAAGCAATTGTTTCAAAATTTAAATCATATAATATACATAGCTCACGCACGTAAGCCTGACGATGTGATTTGGCTTTTGGTAGCTCAAAAAAGCGATTGTTTTCAAGCGCTTCTAAGTATTTTAGAGGGACATTAGTTTTTTTGACTACTTCATCTAATGTTAGGTGGATGTTTTCCCTAATAGTTTTAAGCTCCCAACCTAAATTTTTTGAAGCGTCTATTTTTTTATAACAGAAAATTGACATAATCAATTTTACTGAAGTTAATTATTATTTTTCAGTATTGTCGTTAAAGACAGTACCGCCAGCGTCAAGCGATTGTTCATTTTCTGGAATTTCTTCATCAGCTTGAGGGCGAACAAAACCACCTTGAGATGATAAATGTTCGGTAAAAAGTTCGCGTGGTTTAGCGCCATCGGCTGGTCCTACTATACCAGCTTCCTCTAGTTCGTCAAGCAGACGAGCGGCACGGGCATAACCGACTCGAAGACGTCTCTGTAATAGTGAAGCGCTAGCTTTGCCAGATTCAACTACTACTTTGCGTGCGTCCTCAAATAGCGAATCCTGATCATCACTAGCACCACCAAATAAGTTCACAGTTCCATTATTTGAATGGGAATTTTTGGATATCACGGAATCGTCATATTGAGGCGGTTCATCGTTTTTAATATTATCAACCACTCTTTTCATTTCTTCTTCAGAAACAAATGCGCCTTGTACACGTTTTGGTTTGGAAAGATCAGCAGTTAAGAACAACATATCACCGCGACCCAATAATTTTTCGGCGCCAGAACAATCTAAAATAGTGCGAGAGTCTACCAAAGATGCGACAGAAAAGGCGATACGGGCTGGGATGTTGGCTTTCATCAAACCGGTAATTACTTCAACACTCGGACGTTGAGTAGCGACTATCAGATGGATACCAACGGCACGAGCCATCTGAGCAATGCGAATAATCCCAGCTTCTACTTCGCTGGCGGCTGTCGCCATTAGGTCGGCTAATTCATCGATAACAAATACGATGTAAGGTAATTTTTCTTCAGCTAATTTATTGTATGATTGGATGTCGCGGCGGCCGGCTTTGGCCAACATATCAAAACGTCTCTCCATTTCTCCGATAGTCCATTTTAGTGCGTTGACTGTTTTGGCAGAGTCGGTAATTACTGGAGTAAGTAGATGAGGGATACCATTATATAAAGTTAGTTCAACGCGCTTGGGATCAACAAAAATAAAACGCAAATTCTCCGGAGAATTTTGGTATAATAAGCTTAAAATGACCGTATTGATACAGACGGTCTTACCAGAATTTGTAGCACCAGCAATCAAGAGATGGGGCATTTTTAATAAATCAGCAAACCAAACTTTTCCGGCCACATCTTTGCCTAAGGCAATATGCATATTGTGTGGACGATCGGTAAATTCTTTGCTTTCGAGCAGTTCTTTTAATGTCACCATTGCTACTTTTTCGTTTGGCACCTCAATGCCAACCAATGATTGGCCAGGGATTGGTGCTTCGATACGAATCGGGTGAGCGGCTAATGCTAAAGAGAGATCGTTGGACAGAGCAGTAATGCGAGTTAATTTAATCCCTTTGGCTGGTTTTAGAGAATATTGAGTAACGGTTGGGCCGACACGTACTTCGCCCATGTCAACATCGATGCCAAAATTTTGGAAGGTATCTTTGATGGTCTCAGCGTTGCCTTTGATGTCGCCAGAAGTTGGTTTGGATTTGGAGGTAAATAATAAACTTACTGGTGGTAATTTATAATCAGTGTAATCTGGTTTTTCTACTATTATTTCTTCTGTTTTTTCAAGAAGCTTATTTTTTGTTTCAGATGTATCGATTTCTTTATCTTCAGTTTCATATTCTTCCTTGGAAATTTCTTGGATAGATTTTTTATGGAAAATTCTTTTTTCTTCCTCTTCTTCGGTCTCGTTTTCTTTTGTATTTTGTGACTCGTACTCACCTTTTATGCTGAATTTAACTGGCTCTGTCTCTGCATCTGGTTTTTTAAATCTGGCAAAAAAAGCGACTATCTGTTTTCCGAACCAACCCAACATCAAGAAAAATTGTTTGTTTAAGTCAACAATTTGAGCCAGAGTAGTATTGAATAAGAATATAAAAGAAATTAAAAGTAATCCAAATAAAATTAAACTACTTCCCCAATAGCCAACATATTTTAATAATGGCCAAGATAAAGCTAATCCAAAAAATCCACCACCGTATCCTTGAGTGGCTTGGTTAAACATTTCGTTCAAGGGTTTTTGGATATGGACTAGACCGTTGAAACTTAAAAAAAACAATAACGCCCCCAAGGTATGAGTGTGTCGATAATTATATTCCAAATCTTTAATCAAAAGAACGGCAATCATTATTAATACTAATGGAAAAACATATCTTACTTGACCAAATACCAAAGCAAGCGTGGAATCAATAAAAATTCCCGCTACTCCAGCCATCGAGAAAAAACTAAGAATAGAAAGTCCAGCAATAATAAATAATAAAATAGCCAAAAGCCCCTGACTGACTTCTGGGTTTATATTTACCCGCGGTTTTTCCCGGCTCGGTCGCTTTTGATAATGACGATACACTCGTGTCATAGATAATTGTATAAATATTATATCACATTTACATTATTTTTGGTATAATAAAAATATGAATAATAAAAAATTAAATAAATTTGGTTTTACTCTGGTTGAGGTTTTGGTCGCCACAGCTATTTTTTTGATATTTGCAGTTGGAATTTATAGCTCTATTACTTTGGTGTTTAAGATAGTCTATCAATCGCGAGTGCGAATTTTAGAAACAGCGCTTTTGAGTGAAGAGTTAGAAACAGTTCGTAATTTGCCATATGATAGTGTCGGTATCTTGAATGGCATCCCAGTTGGGTTACTTGTTCACACTAAAACAATAGTAAGAAATGGTATAAGTTTTGATCTAGTAACTTCAGTACGCAACATCGACGATCCTTTTGATGGTATATTAGGTGGTGTGCCAAACGATACAGCGCCAGCAGATTATAAAGTAGTAGAAATTTCAGCGATTTGTGAAAATTGTTCACAACATGTACCAGTGATATTAAATACCATTATTGCCCCTAAAAATTTAGAAGGAGCTAGTAAAAACGGCGCATTATTTATTCATGTGTTTGATTTTAATGGTTTATCAGTAGTTGCAGCTAATGTACATATAGTAAATACTGCTAAAGTTCCAAATATTGTAGTAGACGATGTGACTGATAACGATGGAATGTTACGTATTATTGACGCTCCAACGGGGACTCTTAGTTATAATATTACTGTTAGTAAAAGTGGATATTCTAGTGATGCTACGGTTATCGCTTCCGTGCAGAATCCTAACCCGCTCAAACCGCCAGCCAATATAATCAGCCAAACAATTACAGAGATTAGTTTTAGTATAGATAAAGTCGGTTTATTAAATATTTCGGCATTAAATCCAATCTGCAATTCGATATCAGGACCGACAGCAATTATCAATGGAGAAAAAAAATTGGGTTTAAATCCAGATGTTTACAAATTTTCTCAGTCATTCTCTCTGGGTGGCGGTAGTTATTCTTTTAATAATTTAGAGAGTGATACTTATCATGTTAGTGTCTCTGGCACCACCTATGATTTGGCTGGATCAGTACCAATGTTGTCTTATAAATTAAATCCAGGGTCTTCACAAGATATGTATTTAGTATTACGTTCTCATACTCCGAATTCTTTATTAGTAAAAGCTAAGGATGCTGGCACCGGTTTGCCACTATCGGACGCTACTGTACATCTGACAGCAGGAGGTTATGATGAAACATTGCAAACTAGTTTGGGTTACATTCGTCAAACTGATTGGTCAGGTGGTAACGGGCAGATAGATTTTCTAGATGACACTAAATATTTTTTTGATAATGGTAATCTGGCTAATAGTTCCCCGGCCGGTGATTTAAAATTAAAAAAATTTGGTAATGTTTATGCAATTAGTGGATATTTGGAGTCGTCAACCTTTGATGTTGGCGCTGGTATAACTTTACGTAATATTATTTTAGAACCATTAGCTCAGCCGATACAGACTGGTAATAATTCTATTTTATTTCAGTTGGCCGGAAGTAATTCGAGCACTCCAGCTAGTTGGAATTTTCTTGGTCCAAATGGTGTGAGTTCTACTTTTTATACGTCGACTAATACGGTAATTTTTTCAGGATTAAACGATAATCGTTATTTGCGCTATCGAGTATTTTTGTCCACGGTAGACAATCATTATTCTCCGCAGCTATCAGAAGTTGCATTAACGTTTACTAACAATTGCACTCCTCCCGGACAAGCTTTTTTTAGTAGTTTATCCTCAGGTAGTTATGTTTTAGATGTTAGTCGTAGTGGTTATACTACCAACAATGGGCAGATAGATATTGGTGGAAATAATGAAATAGAAGTAAATATGTCACCAATATGATAAAAAAAATGAATAATCAAGGGATGACTCTGGTCGAGGTATTGGTGACGATGGGAATATTTTTGCTACTAATTGTTGCTGTAGTTGCTCTGATGATTTGGGGCAATCATGGTAAAGATGTAGTTTGGGAACAGTTGTCTACTCAAAATGAAGGCCGTAAAGTGGTTCAAGATTTTGTAAATGACCTTCGTCGTGCCAACGCTTCTAGTATTGGAGCGTACCCGATTGAATTAGCTCAAAGTCAACAAATAATTTTTTATTCTAATGTCGATAGTGATAATTGGCATGAACGAGTGCGTTATTTTTTACAAGGCACTACATTAAAACGTGGAGTAATAAAACCTAGCGGCAATCCTTTGACCTACAACCCAGCCACTGAAGTAGCTTTGGATGTGGCTCATGATATGGCCAATGCGACTAGTTCCATTTTTTATTATTATGATCAAAATTATTCTGGTGTTAGCAGTTCGCCTATGGCCTATCCGATAAATATTTCAGCCATTCGTATGGTTGGAATAAAATTAATGTTGGAAGAAAAACCCAATGTGGCACCAGCTCCGTTTAATATTGAAGCTAAAACTGAAATCAGAAATTTAAAGAGTAATTAAATGAAAAAATTTTTTTCAAAAAAAATAAATGAAGCTGGTAATATTCTTTTGTTTGTGATGGTTTTTGGAGCAATTAGTTTTTCTTTGATTGTAATGGGAGTAACTGGCTATGCGATTTTAGAGAATCATGCTTCTGGACATAAACATAATCGTGAGATGGCTTTTCAAATCGCTGAAGCTGGGGTGAATTATTATCGTTGGCATTTGGCACATAATAAAATAGATTATCAAGATGGCACAGGTCAGGTTGGTCCATATGTTCATGATTTTAAAGATAAAGATGGGGTTGTTGTTGGTCATTTTTCTCTGGCCATCACTCCACCTGCTATGGGATCCACTTTAGTAACGGTTCAATCAACTGGTTGGTTGGATGATCAACTGTCTAGTAAACGTACTTTGAAAGTGCGGTTAGGTTTTCCGGCTCTGACTGATTATGCTTTTTTAACCAATACTGATGTTTGGATTGGAGACAATGAAGTAGTGCATGGTAAATTTCATGCTAATGGCGGTATCCGTTTTGATGGTGTTACGGACGCACCTTTGACTTCAGCTGTTCCTACGTATGTGTGTAAAACATTTCATGGTTGCGGCAATCAGGTGAAGCCAGGAATTTGGGGGGCTGGCGGGCCAGTAACTTATTGGAATTTTCCAGTTCCAGCCCAAGATTTTTCGGCGGTAACTGCTAAATTGGCTGAAATTAAAGCCAATACTCAACCGCCGGCCACTGGGTTGTATCTATCATCATCTGGCAAACAGGGATGGAGATTTCAATTTTTAGCCAACGGTACCATTAGCGTTTCTAAAGTAAATACTACCAATTGCTACAAAGCTAAAGATGTAAATAATAATAATTATTTTTGGCCATGTATTGATATAGCGACCGTGGGTGCAGCAACTGTTTATAACATGCCGGCTAATGGCTATATATATGTAGAGGATAATGTATGGGTATATGGTACGGTCAATGGTCGAGCTACTATCGGTACTGCTACGGGGAAATCTATCATGATTAATGGTAACATACTTTATCAGGCAAAAGACGGTAGTCATGTGTTGGGGTTGATTGCTGAACAAAATATTTTAATTCCTCATAATTCACCAGATGTTTTGGAAGTTGATGCGGCGGTATTGGCACAAAATGGAGCGGCAAAAAGATATTATTATCCTGGAGATACAAAAACTAGTTTGACTATTTATGGTTCGGTAATTTCCAATGGTTTGTGGACTTGGAGTTGGGTTTCTGGCGGTGGGGCAGTAATATCTGGTTATAAAAATACCAATGCCACCTACGATGTAAATCTGACCTATGGTCCGCCGGTTGGGTTTCCGGTTGGATCGGAATATAATTTAATTTCTTGGGAAGAAGTGCAGTGAAAATTGCTAATTTTGGTGGGTTTGGTATATACTTATTTTAAGTACTATTATATATACGCCTCATAGTTATTAATTTTATAAACAAAATATGTCACAAAAAATTCGCAAGTTAGTTATTCCGGTGGCTGGTCTTGGCACTAGATTTTTGCCAGCGACCAAAGCTCAACCAAAAGAGATGTTGCCGATTGTTGATAAACCAATTATTCAATATGTGGTAGAAGATGCAGTGCGTGCGGGAATTACTGATATTATCTTGGTAACTGGTCCAAGTAAAAGAGCAGTAGAAGATCATTTTAGTCCAAATTATGAGTTGATTAATTTATTAAAAAAACAAAAGAAAAATGAAATGGCTGAAGATGTTAAAAAAATATCTGATATGGCCAATTTTATTTTTATTCGTCAAAAAGGACCTTATGGCAACGGTACGCCGGTACTTTGTGCCAAAGATATTATTGGCGATGAACCATTTGCGGTGATGTGGGGCGATGAGTTTTTTTATACTCCAAAAAAATCTCAACTTCAACAATTGATTGAAGTGTATGAAAAATATGGTGATCCAGTAATTACTACTTGTAAAGTAAGCGCAGAGGATACAAAAAAATATGGGATTATTGATGCGCTTGAAGTAGAAAAAGGTATTTATCAAGTGAAAGAAATTATCGAAAAACCTGGTCCGGAAAAAGCCCCATCAAATTTGGCAATTTTGGGAGGATTTATTTTGACTCCAGATATTTTTCCAGCTTTAGAAAAAACTAAATTAGGCAAAGGTGGAGAATTATGGTTGGCCGATGCTCATACAAAAGTGTTAAAAAAACGTCCTTATTACGCTTGTTTGGTGGATGGTACTTATCATGATACCGGTTCCAAACTAGGTTATCTCAAAGCCAATGTAGAATTTGCTTTACGCGATCCAAAATTAAAAGATGACTTTAGGAAATACTTAAAGAGTGTGGTATAATTAAAAAATTGTTTTAAGTTTCATCAGCTTTGTAGTATGAAATTTGGAAAATTAATTTTATTATTTTTATTGCTAGCTTTTTTAACAACGGCTGGTTTTGGTTGTAAGGGTCTGTCGCAGACCCAAGTTCAGGCTACTGCACCAGTGACTTTGGAGTACTGGACGGTATTTGATGATGTGGATGCGCTACAAAAAGAAATCGATGCTTATCGCGCTACTCGACCATATATCACTATTAATCTACGCCAATTACGAGTCGATGAATTATATCCTCGTTTGGTAGAGGCTTTGGCCGAAGACAATGGTCCAGATATTATTTCGGTACAAAATCGTCGTCTTGGAGAATTTATTAGTAAATTATCTCCAATGCCAGCTAGTGTAAATGATACTTTAGTGACAGTAGAAAAAACTACTCTTGGTAGTAATGTTGTAGTAAACACTCAGTCTCGTCCCTTGGTAAATTTGCCTCAATTAGATCGTGAATATGTCAAAACTGTGCGTGAAGACGTAGCACGTGGCGGTCAGATTTTTGGTTTGCCACTATCCATGGATATGATGGCAGTTTTTTATAACAAAGATCTTTTGGATAGAGCCGGGGTACCAGAGCCGCCAAAAACTTGGGATGAATTTCAAGTAGCAGCTAAAAAGATTACCAAATACGATAAAAAAACCGGTAAAATTATTCAATCTGGAGCAGCGTTAGGAACGGGTAATAATGTTCCTGCTAGTGATGATTTACTATATCTTTTGTTTAGACAGAGTAATGTTGGATATGTGGCGCGCGGTGGTCAGGCTATCTTTAATATGTCTGGTCAAAGTTCCGCTCAGATAATGGATTTTTATACCGATTTTGCCAATCCGACACGAGACACCTATTCTTGGTCGGCAGATCAAGGAGACGCACTTGAGGCTTTTTTGGCTGGTAAAGTTGGATTCTTTTTTGGATATAGTTATCATCTGCCGATTGTTAGAGCGCGAGCTCCTCAATTTGATTTTCGCTTAATGCCATTATTTCAATTAACTCAAGATGCGCCAGTAAACGTGGCTAGCTATTGGATACAATCAGTGCTGTCTAAATCCAAGCATCAAAATGAAGCGTGGGGGTTGGTGGATTTTCTCACTCATTCCAAAGCTACCAAAGATTATCTTGATCAAACTGGGCGCCCGACTGCATTACGGGCATATATTGTTGATCAAAAGAACAAGCCAGATTTAGAACCGTTTGTTGACCAAATTTTAATTGCGGAAAATTGGTATCGAGGACGAGATTATGCTGGTGCGACTAAGGCAGTACAAGATATGTTGACCGAATGGTTACAGCCGTCTCCTGATCCAGAAAAAGCCAACGAATGGCATCAAGATATTTTGAATCGAGGGGCAGAGAAAATAAACCAGACTTTGTAATATGCAAAAATTTAATAAAATATTTTTTAGTTTGATCTGGCTAATTTTGATTTTTTCTTCTAGCTCCAAAGTCTTAGCGGCGGACAAAGACTGCCGTTGTGCTACAGATTTGGATGCGGTAACCAATGCTACGACATTATACAAAAAACAGAGTCAAGTTTTAAAATCTATCTGTGTGGAAGCAAAGGCGGGCGACTGTAATCCAACCGCCCAAGCAAAAGTTTTGAAAATGTCCAAGACAACTCTCTCGCCAGATTGTTGGAAAAGCACCGCGGCTGAGTGTATTGCGAATACCCAGGAATGGCAGGTAAAGTTCGATAGTATGTTGTTAGAAGGCAAAAAAATTGCCGAAAGTTCGGCACAGGAAACGCCGACTGGTAAGAGTGCTTTGAGTACCTTGATTGGTAAATGTGGTTTGGCTAATATGCCATCAGAATGTTGGGATGTCACAGTTTTTGTGAGCCTTTTATTACAAATAACTAATTATTTATTTGGGATTATCGGCGCTTTGGCTTTGGGAGCCTTTGTGTATGGTGGTTTTGTCTTGATTTTATCTCAAGGTAATCCAGAAAAAGTAAAACAAGGTACTGGAGCGATGATTAATGCAGTGATTGGACTGCTCGTAGCCTTTGGTGGTTATGTACTGATAAGTTTCTTGGGTGAAATTTTGAAATTAAAATCTGATTTTGGTCTATTGAAATAATATTATGAATTTAAAAAAAATAAGGATTTTAAATTTTGCTTTTATTGTTTTTTTGTCTTTCTTTTTTTATGCAAGAAATGCCAATGCTTATACAGCATATGAAGATAAATATATTGCTTGTAAAAAAGATGGTACATGGCAATGTGTGGTACAAAAAAATAAAGGTGTTCTCACCTGTGATGGAGCGGCGATGGATACATACAATGAATGTTTGACAAATGTAAAAGCGATTGTTGCGGCAGAGCCTAAATGGTATATGTGTCATACTACCGTCCAAATGATTTGGACATGTAAATCTAGTTTTATTCCAGGTTGTTTGAATAGTCCTATATTTAGCAGTTTGGATAATTGCCAAAAAAAAATAGCTGCTGATGGTGGTACCTATTCAGATACGGAGGTATATTCTCCTGATGCTGCTAAAGCTCAGGCTGCAGCCAAGGCAAAAGCAGAACAAGACGCCAAAGCTGCGCAAGAACAAGCACAAGCTGATCAAGCTGAAAAAGCTAAACAAGCCGCTGCAAAAAAAGCGCAAGCGGATGATGCTGCCGCAGCAGCTATCATGGTATGTGATTGTTCTAAAAATGGCGGTCAGTGTAAAGATAGTTTTACATCGGTGCAAGAGGCTGGAGACTATTGCAATTCTTGTGGTTTACCAGCGCCAGCTCAAAATTCTAACCCTTCCTCTCCAGGTTGTCCTCTTGGTAGTAAAGAAATTGGCCCTTTCCATTGTAGCTGTGGATCTGGAGATAAAGCAGTTTGTTCCAATTATGATACCTTTTCTGAATTGGATGCTAAATGTGCACAAAGTTGTGGAAGAGGAAATAATACCTGTCCATCAGATACATCAGATGTATTAAAAAAGTTACAAAAAGAAGCTAAAATTTTGAATCCAGCGGGATTTGCTTTTGGTAGCGCCGGGGTAACCGAAATCATCGGTAAAATTATCACTTTCTTGTTGTTTCCAATCGGTATGTTTGCTATGGCTTTATATATCTGGGCTGGGTTTTTGTGGATGACCGCTCAGGGCAATAGTGAAAATGTTACTAAAGCAAAATCAGTGATTGTCTGGACGACACTTGGTATCGTAATCACATTGGCTAGTTATTTAATTGTTCAATTGGTGTTTACCCAAATTTTATGATCAAAAATTTTTTTGTCGCAATATGTTTGACGATACTACTTTTTTCTTTTCAAGTAGTTCTTGCTGACACTTCTACTCCTAGCACAACTCCTGCTAGCGTTGCCCCAGATAAGAAAGATCCTGGTGTGGTAAAGTTGGGGAATCCTCTCAATCTTAGTACAGATGTAAAAGTAATTATTGGTACGATAATCAAAGGTATACTTGGAGTAATGGGTGGATTAGTACTTTTAATGGTAGTCTATGGTGGAAGTGGTTGGTTAATGGCTGCCGGAAGTCCAGAAAAAATAAAAGCGGGGTCGCAAACTATTTTATGGGCGTTACTTGGAGCAATAATAACGACTGCAAGCTATTTGATCTTGAGTGGTATTATGAAATTTTTTTAAAGATAGCTTTCAGTTTAGTGATGTGGTATAATAAATTTGTTATGTTCAAAAAAAGAATTGGAAAGGAGGTGACATTATGAAAAAAATTATTGCAACGATTTTGTCTTTGACAACTATGTTTGCTTTGGCTTTGGCAATCACTGTTCCTTTACAAGCTAATGCCACCTCTACTATCGGAGTAGAAGATCTTGGTTTGAAATATGGTGCCGACACTGGTTTGGGAAGTACTGATATTCGTACAACTATTGCAAAAATTATCAGGGTAGCTATGAGCTTGCTTGGTATCGTCGCGGTAGTGATCGTTTTAATCGGTGGTTTTAAATGGATGACTGCTGGTGGAAACGACGATCAGGTAGGAGAAGCCAAAAAATGGATATTCTCCGGTGTTATCGGTTTGGCCATTATTTTGTCAGCTTACGCTTTGGCCTCATTCGTAATCAATCAGTTAGTAACAGCTACAACAGGAGTTTAAGCTAAAATAAAAAATAGAGAGCTAAATAGGCGCGCACATTTTGTCGACACAATCATGAAAATGGGCGCGCCGCCCTCTATAGTTATTGGTCAGAGAAAGGAAAAAATTCTTTCTTTGTTCAATAAAAATTAAAGACTCGGTTATGCGATTTAAAATTTTTATTATTGGTATATTCTTCTCTCTATTTTTGTTTTGTTCGGTACAAGCGGCTGATTATGGATTGAAAGCGACAGTTCAAGCGACTGCCGGAAGTTTGCCTACTTCTATTAAGGGAGCAAGTAATTTACCTGAATTAGCTGGTGTAATTGTTAATGTGGCTTTATCTCTAGTTGGTATTTTATTTTTTATTTTAATGATTTATGCTGGCATCACTTGGATGAAAGCGATGGGCAGCACCGAAGATATTACTAAAGCCAAAGAAATGATTACCCAAGCAATTGTTGGTCTGGTGATTGTAATGATGGCTTATGCCATATCCAATTTTGTATTTTCCAGTTTAGGGGCAAGTGGCGGCGGTGGTTCTGGCGGTGGCGGCGGATCTGATGGTGGAAACGGTGGTAATGGAAATGAAGTAACACACCATGATGGTGATAAATGTACAATTGATAATGAAAATTGGTCAAGTGGAGTTGTCTTAACGGGTACAAACGGCCAATGGAATTGTCAGAAAAATAACGGTAAGCTTTGTGATGCTGGAGTCGGAGAATGTCAACCTTCCTGTCGTTATTCTAACGGTGGCGCCAAGTGCCAACAGGCAGCTTGTGATCCTGGAAAAGAAGCTACTGCAAAAGTATCGCCCGCTTGCTCAGTTGGAAATTGTTGTAAACCATAAAAATATTATTTTATGAAAAAAATATTCGCTTTTATTTTCTTAGTCGGTTTTCTGGTCGCCCCATTAACTGCATCTGCACAATTTAGTGCGGCTGCTGGTAAACTAAATGCGGTAGCTGGGAAAACTGGTCTAACTAGTAGTTTTGAAGGATCTATTAGTACTATAATAACTGGCGTGTTATCATTGGCTGGCACAGTATTCTTGGTGTTGACTGTATATGCAGGGATATTATGGATGACCGCTCAAGGTAAAGAAGAACAGGTGACTAAAGCAAAAGACATAGTGACTCAAGCAATTATTGGTTTGGCGATTACTCTAGCGGCTTATGCCATTACGGCTTTTGTGACGGCCAAATTGAATCCTTCTACCCCACAAGCACAAAATGTAACATCTACCTAGGCTGATTTATTTTCTTTTTTAATTCAATCTTAGAAATTATGAAAAAAATATTTTTTGTCCTACTTTTTACTTTATTATTATTACCAAAATTTACTTTAGCGGCACCAAATATTGGGACAGATACTGCAGGAAAAATTGCGGCTGGTGCTGGTTATGATAAAGCGACTGATACAACGTTGTCAGAAACTATCGGTCGATATATTCGCGTCATGTTATCATTGGTCGGTACGATATTTTTAGCTTTGACTGTTTACGCTGGATTTTTGTGGATGACCGCCTCTGGAAATGAAGAACAGGTAACCAAAGCGACTGATATTATAAAAATGGCCACTATTGGTTTGATAATTGCCTTGGCGGCTTTTTCCATTACCGCCTTTATAGTATCTCGAGTAGGTGTCACTACACAGCCTCAAGCACCACAAGTCGGTGGCGGTGTTACTCCAACTAGCTCAGAAGAAGGTTTCTGGAGCTCATGGTTTGGTGGAGCAAAAAAACAATCTGACAAACCATTGTAAAATTAAAATAATTCTCAGTATGTTTTTAAAAAAAATCATAGTTGGAGTAATATTAACTTTTGCACTAATAATTATTTTTTCATTTTCTATTTTACCAGCTAAAGCTCAAAATATATCTGGTGAAATAGGCAAGCAACTTGGAGCTGCTGCAGGAGCACAAGGGGCAGGTTTTGAAGCTCCCAAAGATCCGCGGGCCATCATAGCTCAAATAATTCGAATAGTTCTTAGCTTGCTCGGCACTATCTTTTTTGTGCTTACTTTGTACGCCGGCTATTTGTGGATGACAGCAGCTGGGAATGAAGAACAAGTTACAAAAGCTAAAACGCTTTTGTTTCAGGCAACTATGGGCCTGGCTATAATATTGGCCGCTTATGCTATTACTTATTTCGCCGTTCGGTTGGCTCTTGGCCAAGGACAGAGTTGGGATAATGGGGTGTATATTCAACCCAAACCGCCAGTCTCAAATCCAGCACCATATTAAAAAAAACAAACGCCTCGAGAAAATCGAGGCGTTTGTTTTTTTGGATTGAAATCCACACTGGGGTGGCTAGAGAGAATCGAACTCTCGATAGCGGTACCACAAACCACAGTTTTACCACTAAACTATAGCCACCCCACTACGGACTTGAGCTTATTTATATCACAGAAATGATTTTTTTTCAAGTTTTGTGACCCCGCTAGGAATCGGACCTAGATCTAAAACTTAGAAGGTTCTCGTTCTATCCATTGAACTACGGGGCCAAGATATGTTTGCATACTATCTTATTTTTACAGAAAAATCAAGCTGTGATATAATAACGGTAAATAATTTTTAAATTATGAATATTTTTTTTAAAAGTTTTTTGAGTGTATTCTTTGTTTCAATAATCTTATCTTTTTTTATTTCTAATACTTCTTTGGCAGCCAATTACCAGTTGGATGCTTTTGCTAAAAAAGCGGGATATGCCACCTCTGGAGCCAAAGCTTCGCTTGAAAGTACGATTCAATTAGTGATAAATACAGTTTTGTCGCTTACAGGTATTATATTTTTGGCTTTAACTGTCTATGCGGGCGTCCGTTGGATGACTGCCCAAGGAAACGCTGAAGATGTAACCAAAGCCAAAGATACTCTGCAAGCGGCAATTATTGGTATGGTGGTAATTTCGATTTCCTATGCTGTTACCGGTTTAGTGTTTAGTAAATTGGGTTCTATAGTACCAGAAAAAGCTCCAGCACAAGAAGAAGTTACTCCACCAGAAGAAGCGCCAGCTCTAGCTAGTTGTGCCTCTGCATCAGGTAAGGGCAAAACAGAGGTGGATTGTAAAGCAGTTGATCCATCATGTGAGTGGGACGCAGATCTTAGTATATGTAGTTCGGCTAATGTCTGTAAAGCTGACTTAGAGTGTGTGAGTGGATTTTGTAAAGACGGTAAGTGTATAGATTGTTCAAAGGCTAACAATAAAACTGTTGATGATTGTAAGGCA
>CALRIA010000024.1 GCA_943359595.1 Candidatus Magasanikiibacteriota bacterium
AATACTCTATTGATTGATGACACTTACAATTCTAGCCCAGAGCCAACTAAGTCAGCCTTACTAACCTTATCTAAAATAAATATTCCTGAGGGGTCAAAACGTATCGCAGTTTTGGCCGACATGCTTGAACTCGGATCAGAGACTGAAAATACTCATCGTGAAATTGGTTTTAAAGTGGCTGAGCTAGGTATAGATTTTCTTATCACCGTTGGTGAAGCTAGCAAACATACCGCTAGTGCCGCCCGTGAAGCCGGATTAGATGGTAATCAAATTGTCTCTTTTGCCGAAAGTATCAGTGCCGGTAAATTTTTACAAGAAAAAATTCACCAAGGAGATGTGGTACTCATCAAAGGTTCACAAGGATTACGAATGGAAAAAATCGTCAAAGAGGTAATGGCCGAACCTTTGGATGCTCCAGAATTATTGGTTCGTCAAACCAAAGAATGGCTTGAATAAACAAATTAACTTGATTTTTTGGCTGTTTTAGAGTAAAATTTATCAATGCAAATAATCTTATTACAACAGTCTCTACTATTTTTTATTGGCGCATGTTTGTTGTCTTTTTTATTTGCTCCAATTTTAACTAAAATATTATACAAGCTTAAAATCACCCGCCGTAGTGATTATGATTTTACCTTGTATGGTGATCGTCAGGTCAAAATTGGAACCCCGATTATGGGTGGTCTTTTGGTAATTTTAATAGTGACTGCTATCACTTTGATTTTCAACTGGAACCGCAAATATACTTATGTACCAATGGGGGTCATGGGGATCGCCGCTCTACTTGGAGCGGCCGATGATCTACTAAACACCTTCGGCGCCAAACGTCGCTTACGCACTTTAAAACAAACTCTTACTTTAATAAAAATCCACCGTCATTGGTATATGCGTGTTTGGTATATATCAATAATGCCATGGGAATTTTTTAAACATATCACTCATATGCTTGGATCACATCCAGGCCGTGGTATCCAAGTTCATGAAAAATTAATATTTCAATTTTTAGCCGGGGCAGTTGCAGCCTGGTGGGTCTATATAAAACTTGACCCTCACTGGCATTCTCTAGCTATTCCATTTGATGGTCGTATTTATGCCGGTATTTGGATAGTCCCAATTATTATTTTATTTGTAATGTTTACAGCCAACGCTGTGAATATCGCAGACGGATTGGATGGACTAGCTGGCGGATCACTACTTATCACTTTTGTTGGATTAACTATTATTAGCTGGATTGACGGACGCACCGCCTTTGCTCCACTCAACGCTACGGTCGCTGGATCACTTTTAGCTTACACCTATTTCAACGTCAAACCAGCCCGTTTTCAGATGGGTGATGTCGGTTCACTGGGGCTCGGAGCACTTTTGGCCATAAACATGATCTCCATTGATAAAACTTTATATATTCCTATTTTTGGATTTATTTTTTATATTGAAACAATCGCAGTAATTTTACAAATATTTTTTCGCCGCTTATTTGGTCGTCGCCTGTTCAAAATGGCTCCGCTTCATCATCATTTAGAATTCAAAGGATGGAGTGAAGAAAAAATCGTAATGCGTTTTTGGATTATTCATGCATTTATGGTAGTAGTAGGTATTTGGATGGCAATATACTAATATGTATTTAAATTGGAACACAAAAAAAACTACTGATTTTTCTGATAAAAACATAAACTCTCTTTACGATGAGGGATTTTTATTTACTAGGACTGGAAAGGGAGAAGTTTACCAGACCAGAAGTTTAAGAATTAATCTATCAAAATTTAATCTTAACAGTGAAAATCGCCGTGTATTAAAACATACAGAAAATGTGATATTGGAAGTTGGTAATATTTCCTACGCAAATTATCACTGGGGTATTCACAAACTCGGTAAAGATTTTTATGCTACCAAATTTGGCGAAAAAACTTTTAGTGCTCAAAAAATAAAGGAACTTATTACCGAACCAGAAGAAAGTAATTTTAATAAACTATTTGTTTACACGCAAAAAGAAGACAATAAACCTTTGGGCTATGTGATATCTTTTGAAAATTCAGAATTACTGCACTACTGTTATCCGTTTTATGATCTCACTTCTAAAATAAAAAATCTTGGGCTAGGCATGATGACCAAAGCGATTGTTTGGGCAAAGGAAAGTGATAAAAAATATATCTATTTGGGTTCAGCTTCTCGCAAGACTGATACTTACAAATTACAATTTGACGGTCTAGAATGGTATGATGGCAAAAAATGGCAGACAGATCTGGTCAAATTAAAAAAAGAGATAGAATGATATGGATAAAAAACATATTCATTTTATCGGCATCTGCGGAGTTGGGATGAGTGCCTTGGCAATTTTGTGGCAGAAAAAAGGGTGGCACGTGACCGGTTCTGATGTGGGATTTTATCCGCCAATTTCTACCCATCTAACAGATCACAAGATTGAATATTATCCTGGTTGGCATATAGAAAAAATGGGACGACCAGATTTGGTCGTAGTAGGAAACGTAGCTAGTAGTTCCAATCCAGAATTAAAATATGTTTTGGAAAATGATATTCCCCATATTTCTTATCCGGAATTAATTGCTCAAAATTTGTTAAAAGAAAATTCTATCGTCTGTGCTGGTACTTACGGTAAAACCACCACCACTGCCCTACTCGCCTGGATTTTAAAAGAAGCCAATCTTGATCCAGCCTACATGTTTGGTGGTTTGACCAACAACTTAGAGTTAAGCGCCGATGATTTAGGCGGAGATTATAGTGTGATTGAAGGCGACGAATATAAAACCAGCCGCAATGATTTGCGCGCTAAATTTTTTTCTTATAAACCTACCCAACTCCTGCTTACTGGCATCAAATGGGACCATGCCGATGTCTACCCTACCGAGGCATCTTATCTAGAAGCTTTTAAAAAATTAGTTGCGCTAGTGCCAGAAACAGGCCTTATTATAGCTTGCAATGACGACAAAAATATAAAAAATATTATCAAAACAACCAAAGCGCCGATAGTAACTTATGGTCAAGAAAAAAGCAACTATATTTATGAAAATATTATCCAAACTAAATCTGGATTAAATTTTACCATTGAAAATTTTGGCGAAGTTTTTGAACTTTCTTCTCCTATGCTTGGTGATTATAATGCCAAAAATATCTGTGGGGTGTTTGTCATGGCCAAAGAAATCGGAATAGAACCAAACAAAATTATTAAGGCAATAAAAAACTTTATCGGCATTAAACGTCGCCTAGAAAAACGCGGACAAACAAAACTTGGCGCCGATGTATATGACGATATCGCCCACTCACCCACCAAAGCTCAAGCCGTATTAAACACTTTAAAAAATATTTATCAAGGAAAAATTTACGCTATTTTTGAACCAAATACCGGCAACCGACAAATGGAATCTTTCGCAGATTATGATAACCATTTTACTAGCGCTGACGAAATGATCATTCCACGCTTAACTAAAATTAAGACATCAAATAGTATAGAAGGAAAAGAATTGGCCGAAATTATCTCCAAAACACATTCCAATGTTAAATATTTTGAACAAGACGAAGAACTGATAAAATATATTAAAGAAAACGCTAAAGCCGATGATGTCGTAGTATTTATGGGAAGCCATAGCTTTCGCGGTATTATAGAAAACATAATATGAAGATACCCAAACAAGCAAAAAAAGTTTTTACCGGAGAAATATTTGATATCTATCAATGGCCACAAAAAATGTTCGACGGTTCTTTGGCGACTTTTGAAATGATTGGCCGTGTGGATACTGTACAAATAATTGCCATAAAAAATAATAAAATTATAATGGGCAATGAAACCCAACCCGATATTAAACGTGGGTTAACCCTACTAGGAGGTCGTTGTGATAAAAATGAACCAATACTCAAAGCGGCCAAACGAGAACTAAAAGAAGAATCTGGATTAGAGAGCAAAAACTGGCAACTATTGCACAGATACTATCCATTAACCAAAATGGATTGGGAGATGTTTCTATACGTTGCCCGTGATTGCAAAATAGTTTCAAAACCAACTTTGGATTCTGGCGAAAAAATTGATTTGGTAGAAGTATCGTTTGAAGAATTTGTAGATTTTTTTACTTCGAATTTTAGAAATAGTTGGCTTTCATATTATCTCAACAAGCTCAAAGCCGAAAAAAAATTAAACGAATTTAAAAAAGTATTATTTAAATAAAATTATATGTTGGAGGGAAACAACAATATGGAAGTGGTAATTTATAAAAATAAAACCGGTGATGTATCTACCGAAACTTTCATTAAAAATGGAAGTATTTGGCTAAACCAGACGCAACTATCTGAACTTTTTGGAATTGAACGTAGCGTAATCACCAAACACCTAAATAACATCTTCAAAGTTGCTGAACTTAGACAAAATGCAGTATGTGCAAAAATCGCACATACTGCTTCAGATGGTAAAACTTACAAAACCATGTTTTATAACCTAGACGCCATAATATCTGTTGGGTACAGATCTAATTCAAAGCGAGCAACCGAATTCCGCATTTGGGCTACCAGCATCTTACGTAGCCATATTTTAGACGGCTATACTCTCAACCAAAGACGTTTATTAGAAATAAAAGATAAACAACTCAGCACATTTGAACAGGCAGTATCTTTGATAAAAAAGACTATTGATACCAGACAATTAAGCAATAAAGAAACCGAAGGAATATTGCGAGTCATTGCCGATTATTCCAATTCTTGGGTTTTATTACAAAAATATGATCAGGAAAAATTACTTATACCAGCTAAAAACAAAAGATCTAAAATAATTTTTACTTACGATGAAATAAAATCATTTATTTCAGAATTAAAAAATGATCTTGTTACCAAAAAAGAAGCCTCTGATCTATTCGGACATGAACGAGAATCCACCCTCAGAAGTATTATCGGCAATATTCATCAATCATTTGATGGCAAAGAGCTTTATCCCAGCATAGAAGAAAGAGCCGCTCATTTACTTTATTTTGTTATTAAGGATCATCCATTTAGCGATGGCAATAAAAGAATTGCCTCTTTCCTATTTATAGTCTTTTTAGCACGTCAACAATACCTGTTCAAGAAAAATGGCGATAAAAAAATAAACGATAATACTCTAGTGGCTATTGCACTATTGGTGGCTGAAAGTGATCCAAAACAGAAAGATATTATGATTAAACTAATAATAAATTTTTTGGTTGAATAAATAAAAAAGCCCTGATTTTTCAGAGCTTTTCAAAAAATTTATTTACCCTCGTCTATTACTTCGGCTTTGACCTTGTCGTCATCAATTGAAGTGACTTCCAAAGTAATACCACACATCTCACATTCGATAACATGACCAGTATCCAAATCTGGATAAGAAGTCAAATCTACTGGATTTTTACATTCAAGACAGATTAAAATCATAAAGCAATATTTACTCTAAATTACAAAAGTAAAAACAAGTATATCAAAAATAATCCATTTTGGCAAGACCTATGATCACTTCTCAGACAAAACATCAAAAATTGGCCAAAACACTTGGTTTAGAAGCACCTCTTTACTTTAAAAGAGAAGATTTGCATCCGCTTGGGTCGCACAAAGGCCGTTCTATACCCCATATGATTGACACCTACCTCAAGCAAGGAAAGATTGATTTTGTTATCTCTTCTTCTGGAAATGCCGCTTTGGCTGCTGGTTTGTATATCAAAAAATATAATCGGATGCACAAAAACAAACTAACTTTACAAATTTTTGTGGGTGAAAAAATTGACAAAGAAAAAGAAAAAACGTTAACAAAAGTATTATCTAAAAATATAACTTTAATAAAATCAAAAAATCCAAAACAATCGGCTTTTCAAATCGATAAAACCGGTAAAGCAAAAATATTGCGCCAGTCGACAGATGACATTGCTTTGTTTGGTTATAAACAGCTCGCTCTAGAATTGAGTAAAATAAAAAATCTATCGGCAATTTTTATTCCGACATCCAGTGGTACTACCGCCCAAGGACTTCACGCTGCTTTTAAAAAACTAAAATTAAATCCTCAAATTCATATTGTACAAACTTCCGCTTGCCATCCTATTGCCATAAATTTTTCACCAACTCGTTGTTATACAACTACAAAAAAATCTATTGCCGGTGCAATCGTGGACAACATCGCCCACCGAAAGGAAATAGTAATCGCCGATATAAAAAATAGTCACGGCTTTGGTTGGATAGCTGATGATCAACAAATAAAAGACATAATTAAATTAATTGAACAAACTGAAAAAATAAAATTATCACCAAATAGCGCACTTGCAGTTGTTGGATTAACACAAGCCATAAAATCAAACTGGAGATTTGATGGACCAGCGGTATGTTTAATCACCGGTAAATAATCTGCCTTAGGCAATTTTTTTCAATCAAAAAATCCACCGAACAACGGTGGATTTTTTAGTCTATTTAACAAACAAAATTTATTTACTAAACAGGTAGTCGCGGTTTTTAATCGCGACACCCTTTTGGGGATTTTTTGTCCTCATTGAGTCATCACCATAAAAAACATGGTGTACTAACTACAATGTCCACGTTGCGTGGAACGGGCTAAAAGGTCTTGGGCGGAACTGCCGGAGTCAGAATCAACTCCTTCATCCGCTGTTCCAATGAACGCACCTTGGAACGCGTCGTCCGCAGACGAGCGCTGAGCTTGTCAACCTGCTCTTGATTGGCCTTGGACATGAGATCCGTGGCCAGATCGTTGAGACGTCCGTCGTGCACGCCGTCCTTGTCCTTGAGCTCTTGGGAGAGCCTATCGACGACCGAGCGATCAGCCTTGGCTTCGATAGCCTTGAGTTCAGACTTATCCGTCTTGGTCGTGAGTTGAACCACGATCTTGTCCACTTGAGCCTGATCGGCCTTGATGGTCAAACCGTACTCCACCCGCGAAACCCGCGACTGCAGAGCCTGATGCGACCAGACGCCGATCATAGCCACCGCCAGCAGAACCAAGCCAACCATGACCGTAATACCGAAGATCTTCCGGTACGAAGTCTGGATAGCCGCAGCGATGAGCGGATTGGCGACCTCGGACACATTGGCACCGAAGTGCTTGTTGTCCTTGAGCTTGTCGCGCTCCACGTTAGCCATCTGAACGGTCAGACGATCCACCTGGGTCCGCTCGGCGTTCAGAGCCTCGAGGAAATCCTTGGTGGTTGGATCCTTCTTTTCCGCCAAACGCCGACGCATCTCCTGAAGATCGAAGAGTTGACCGTGACGACCTTCGTCAGGATCAGACACCTGGGGCTTGGGCACCGTAGCACCAAGCGCAATAATCGGTTGAGTGTCCATGTTCCTCTATTCCTCCGAATACTTTACCAATCGAACCTAGCAGGTTGGAATTTCCAAACTAGCCTACGTTCACACTTGGTATTATAAAATCACAAAGGATGTTTTTTGTCAAAATAAAAAAATAAAAAATCACCATATTAATTTGGTGATTTTTTAATCGGCTCAATAAACAAATTTTATTTACTAAGCGGTATACCTGTGAACTTGCGTTCACAGGTACCCTTTTGGGGATTTTTCGTCCTCATCGAGCGGTACACCTTCAAAAACAAGGGACTACTACTGATGCCAACACTAGGTTGGACGGACTTACTTGGCAGGAGGCGCCGGAGACACCAACGGTTTGACCGCTCCGCCGGACGGTTGTTGCAGCACAGGAGCTGCGACCGGTGTCGGAGCCGATGGCTTCGAAGACGGAGCGGCAGGCGGAGCGGCGACAGGAATCTTGACAGGGACAGGGACGGCGGCGGGCGCAGGGACTGGTTCTTTGACGAACGGAACCAGCGGCTTGGGGGGCAGAACGATATTCTCCACGGCCACGAGGCGCGTGTTGAACTTTCCGATTCGTCGCGAGAGGCGACGTACGGTCTTGTCGTCGGCCTTCGTCAACAGATCGGACGCGAGGATGGTGACACGACGATTGGTCGCCTTGTCCGCACCTTTCATCTCTTCCGCGAGCTTGTCCAGGACCGATTGCTCGGCTTTGGTCTGCAACTTCGCAACCGCGTCGTTCAGGAGGGTAACCTCCGTCACTTCGCGAGCGAGCTCGCCCTCGGCCCACTTGTTCCACTTGCCCTGCGCTTTCTGGTTGGTGGAAACCTCGCCAGCCAGACTGGTCACTCGACCGTCCACCTGAAGAGAGTGGTTGTCCGCATTGGCCGCGGACCAGATACCAATCGAGGCCAAGATGATGGCCAAGAGTCCCATTCCGATCGCCAGGAACGTTCCACCGCTGGTCGGTGGCTTGATGGGGTCACTGTCAGGAACACTGTCTTGCGGGCCGCGTGGCCCTGTGAAGGTATTGTCTGCCATTGTGTCCTCCTACGGACTGTCACCTCGCGCGGTTAAGTAACGTTAGTACCGGAACATCCGATACCACTATTACTGTCCCCGTACGGGGTTCTGCACGATTACTTTAGGTTAAAACCTTTAACCCACAGTAATCGTGCAGATATCTACCAAGTATTGATTGTAAAGAGCTAATTTAAGCTATTATTATTACAAATAATAACTTATTATAATAGCACAAAAAAGACCCTTTGTCAAGGATCTTTCCAAAATTATCCACTTTATCTTTTTTTTGGCTTATTTTAGCCTCCATCTACCACAATCTCATCTTTGCCGTCAAAATTCACATCAGTTGCTCCAACATTTAGATCGCCACTTCCAAACGAGCTACTAACCGTCCATTCTGACAATTTTTTTCCTTTATTATCAAAAATTCTAATTACATTTTTTGTACCAAACTTCCCCATCGTGATTATCTCAGATTTTCCACCTCCATCGATATCACCAGCGGCGACTTTTATCCTACCCAAGAATTTTTTTCCAAAGGGGAAAAAGCGATACTTTATTTTTTTTAAATCCGCACCAAAAATCAACATTTCACCTGATTTTGAACCACCAGAACCGATAGCTATTTCCAATTCTTGCCCACCATCAAAATTTCCCAATGCTCCATAAAAACCAGCCGTATACTTTGGTCCAAAAGGAAAAAAATCTTCTACCAACGTACCGCCATGATAATTGTACAATATTCCACGATTACCAACGGTCGGCGTAGCCAAAATTTTTATCTCCCCAACCGAACTTTTACCAATACTAAAACGCATCTCTTTGGCATTATCACCACCAAATGGATAACTATCAAACCAATGTAAATTGGCAGAATTAAAAATTTCAAAACGGCCGTTACTACCAACTATCTTTTCATTATTACCATCATTATTTAAATCACCAACAAACACTCGCGCCCCACCAACGATATCTGGGGCAAAAGCAAAAAAACCATTACGCGCACGATTACCATGTGCATCATAAAATCGAACCAAACTACCGTTTTTAAAAGGAGTGTTAAAAAGATTTTGCACCACTTTACGTAATACCAAACCATCGTGAGCATTTAACTTCACTCGATCGACTATCGAACCATCATTTATCGACGGATCTTGTTTGCCGATTATTTTTTCATAATCTTCTCCTAGATTTATTGTCTGATCATTTCCAGTAGAATTTACCAAAGCCAAACCATTTTCATAATCTCTCCTCCATATATCTTCGTTGATTTGAGTTTTGCCATCAATAGTAGTAGCCTCACTAACAGGATTGCCAAGATTTACATCATATTCATCATACCACCAAGTCTGACCATGATCCTGATCTCCATAATCAAAAGAATAATATGCTCCGCCGACCAAAGCACTCCCCAAACCATAACGCATCGTACGATAATCTTGTTTATTGTTAGTGTTGTTGGTATTGGCGTTAATAATGATAATTCTTGGTTTTAAACTACCATTCATCTCAGTCTTAATGGCATACATCACATCATGCCAAATTTGATTTTGAAAATTTTCATACATCATACCATTTAAATTGTTGGCATATTCTCTAGTCATCGCATTGCCGACAATTACATAGTTGGCTCCCGATAAATCACGAGTCGTATTGAATAAAGCCGTCATACCAGTATTCCAATGTTTATTTATATCACTGTCTGGCTGACCGTCCAAATTTAAATCCACGTTACTGCCAGTAAACCAAGTCAGATCGCCCCAAGCATTATCATAAAAAATTCCGTCCCATAGCCCAGTAGACAAAACTTCATTATTCATAAAATTGGCCAGATAATCGTTCCAACGCTGGCCATTGTTTGTCGGACAAATATCGGTCGGATTTAACATCGTTGTGCCTGGCCAAAAAGTTATTTTATCACCATTGCTACGACGCAAATACCAATTATCACTAATACCACTTTTTAATTTTGCCCGCATTATGCCGAGATTATTGTTTTTTATTTCCTGTGAAGTGACATAAGCCAAAATTTTTATACCGGGATGCAATTGTCTGATTTTTTTTATTTTATCTGGGCTAGTAACCTGATTTTCCATATCCAAAATAAGCAGATCCCATTTGGCCAAATTTTGAACTTCGCTAGCTGGTAGATCCCAACGCAGATAATAGTTGGCCAAAATCGGAGCAGATTTGGCAAAAAAATTGAAGTAACAAAATACCGACACAAATAGGCCTACAAAAATGGCAACGGTTGATCTGTAAAATATTTTATTCATCGGCTGAATAAATTTTTAATAATCTTTGTAAATAAATTTCTGGACTATTTTCTTTTTGGACTTGTTCAAACAATTTTTTGCCCATTGCTTTGCGCTCATCTGTATCTTTATCAAACCATTCTCTTATTTTTTGAGCTAACATGACAACATTGGCTGGAGCAACCAATAATTCTTTTGGCAACATTTCAGAGATTCCACCGATATCACTGGCAATCACTATTCTACCGTGTGCTTTCGCTTCAAGAATACTCAGCGGTGCATTTTCATACCAAACTGACGGCACAACCAGCAAACGAGCGCTAGAAATGTATTTTTCTAACTCGACACCATTTTTGTATCCGACAAATTCGACATTGATTAACTTTTTTTCTGCCTTCATTTTTTCTAACTGTATTTTTTCTGGGCCATCTCCTACAATTTTAAAATTAATATCGGGCAACGTCTCAGCCGCCTTCAATAAATATCTCACCCCTTTTTCACTCGACAAACGACCAACACAAGCTACATAATTTTGATCATTTTCAATTATTTTAAATTCACTATCTGCTATCGCATTGGACAGATGTAAAATATTATCTGGATTAAAACCAACTTTTATAAATTTGTCTCGTAAAAATTTGCTTGGGCTAAGATATTTATCGATCATAGTTTTATAACCTTTACCATCGACAAAATAAGCTTCCAAAGTAGCCAATAAACTATCTGCAAAATTCCCCATGCAATTTTTTAAAAGACACTGATAATATTTTCCACCCATTCCGTCTTGGGCTATCTTACCATGATGATACAAATTATAATTTGGACAGATAAATTTATAATCATGCAAAGTCATTACAGATTTTATTTTTTTCTCCGCTACCGCCTCAATGACGGAACAAGATAATTGATGGTAAATATTATGAAAATGGACAACATCTGGTTTAAATTCAGACAACAATTGTGATAAATTGTTCTTAGCTTGGGAATTATAAATCGCCCGTGCGCCAAATTTTATTTTTGACAATAAATTCAATTTTCTATAATCAACAAAATCTGTAAAATATTTATTAGAAAACAAATTATCCGGATGATTCATACCAAAAATCTCTACCTGATGTCCGGCCTTTTCTAATAATTCTTTGGTCAGTAATACCATTTTTTCTGCGCCACCTCGTGGATACCAAAATTTATTTACTAATAAAATTTTCATAATTAAATATCTTCAACTACTTTATAATCATTGAATAAATTTTATCATATTTTTCTACCATATTTTTAATGCCAAAATTTTCTTTGGCATAGCGCTTGGCATTAGCTATCAACGACTGACATTCATTTTTATTTTCAAAGATATATTTTATTTTATTTTCCCAATCCGAAATATTTTTTGGGGCAACCAGATAACCAGTTTCTTTATCTTGGACTATTTCCATCAAACCACCAGTTTTGGAGCTCAAAACCAAACGACCGCTCGCCATTGCTTCCATTACGACCACCCCCAACCCTTCCCAAATAGACGGCATCAAAAAGACATCTGTCGGACTAAAATATTTTTCTACTTGTGCCAACGGCTCTACGAATATTACCCTATCCAGTAAGTGATTTTTTCTAACAAAATTCAATAGATGTTTTTTTTCAATCCCCGCCCCCACTATCGTTAGTTGCCAAGGAAATGTTTTTAAATTATTTAATGCCCTCAAAGCTATTATCTGTCCTTTTTGTTTTACCAACCGTCCAACCATCAAAAATTTTAGAGGCTCCTGCCAAACGACTGTGGGTAGATTGGTAAATCGGTTTAAATCAATACCATTATAAATCACCGCAATCTCATTTTTAATTTTATAGACCGATTGCATATAATCAGACACCGCCAAAGAACAAGCGACATAATAGTCTTGCTTGCTAGAAACTACTCTTTTAACAAAATTTTTCAATAAACCATCATCATGGTTGAGATTGTGTTCAGTACTTAAAAATGGAATATCTAACCGATGTGCCGCCAATCGTCCCCAAAAATCTCCGGCAAATAAATGACCGTGTACTAAATCTGGTTTTAGCTCGGCTAACTTTTTTTCTAATCTATTTAAAAAACTAAAATCTAATTTGGATTTTTTTTCCACCAAAATCACTTCAGCCTTTTTTCCTAGCAATGATTTCATGGGCAAATTATCAAAAAAGACAACGACCGTAAAACGATATTTATCACTATCGCTATGATTGATGAGATCTATTACCAATCGCTCGGCTCCTCCGTATCCTAGCGCTGGAATAATATGTACAATATGTTTCATAATTTATAGATCTTTTTTCAAAAATGTCGCCGCGCTCAAAGCCAACCCTATCGGCAACCACATTACACTGGTAAAATAAGACGTGTTGAAAAATTGAAAAATCACCGCTCCGACTACTGACATAAACAATATCATATAAAGTTCCTTATCATCAGATAATCGATATACCAACCATAATTTTTTAAACAAATAAATCAAGAATATACAGATCAATATCAGACCAACATAACCGTCTTCAACAATTATTTTTTGTATTATGCCGTGCGCATCCAAAGCATCACCATATTCCTGCGTCCAATCTCGTACTGATCCCAGCAGTTCTACGAACATCCCCGGACCATAACCATGGATAGGTGAGCGATTCGCCAAGAAAAAAGAAATATCAGTCATCGCAAACCGTGAGCTCGTGGAGCTTTGAACAATCGGTGAAGTCAAAAAGAAAATCATATACCCAAATATTGCCGTCACCACTAATATTAGATAAAAATTTAAATTAGTTATTTTTTTCAATCGAAATTTAATTTCCGAAAAATATACTACAAATAATACTGCCGCTTGAGCAAAAATAGTAAGCCAAGCCGCACGTGATAAAGTCAACAAGGCGGCCAGCAAAGTCATAATCAATCCCAAAAAATACCACTGTTTTTGTTTTTTATTTTTAGTTTTTAAAAATAAATACAGACCAGCCGGTAAAACCACTACCAACATTTCCGCAATCAAATTGTGATTATACCCCAATGGTGCAAAACCAGCGATACCATACGGCGTCACTCGTGGCCAACCAGATTGAGCAAAAAAATACAACGAAGAAAAACCGAACAAGGCGGCCAACAGTCCAACACCAAACCAAATTTTTAAAATATTTTTAACAGTTTCTAGCTTGTCTATCAAAACAACTGGCATTACTACAAATACCAGATAAACAAATATCATATTGCGTAACAAATATTTCAGACTAGATATCCAATTGTGATCAACGGCAAGCAGTGCACAGACAAATGACCAGATTAAAAATAAACCGTATAGGGTAGAGAGTTTTATTAAAATCTTTTTTTGTTTCCAAACGGGATGCAAACGACCAAAAATAATTGCTAAAAAAGACAGACCAAATAACAGTACCCCAATGAAGTCACCAAGAGGAGCATTGACCGAAGAAAGGTAGACAATATTTCTTGCCCATTCATATTTGGAAAAAGATATCTCCCAACCAGTAAAAAAAGTAACTGTGGTTAATATATAAAAAAGTAGTTCCAATTTAAAAATAAAAGCAACTACCAAAAATACCACGAGCAACACCAAGCCAAAATTTAAAAATAATTGTAGCGGTAACAACAACAATAGTGACCAAAATAATAAAATGGCCGCCGCGTCTACAGTAAATTCCTGCTCCCAAGGTGATAGGCGCGGAAATAATAGATTGGGATGATTGTCTTGTCGGGTTTTTCTAAACATAGAAATATTGTACCAAAATGAATTTTTACCAATCATTAAACCAATATTTGATTTTTTAATTTTTTTGCTTCTATTTCAAAAAATTTTTGCCACACTTCTGATGTTAAGTCTTCAATCATTCGAGGAAAATCTTTCACTTCCTTTGCTTGTAAAAATTGACTAGCCAATTGCAGTGGATCAATATGCCAATCAAATTTTATTTTGGCTTTTTTAATCAAATCAACTATTTCGAACTTGTTTGTTTGAATAATTAAAAACAAATCAATAAAATCACGCGCGCGCGGTTTTTGATAAATCGTAAAAACTTTATTAACTGCAATATCAAGCAAACTATCTACAAATAAATTCCCAATTTTATTTTTCTTTTCGATACGTGGAAATGGAAAATAAGTAAATTCGGTTTTTATGATATCCCCGTCTTGCAAATGTAAAAAAAACAAATTGCGATTAAAACTTTGTTGTGCGTCAATTTTTTTTATTCCGGCTAATTTTTGAATTGATTTTAGAAACGCAAAAACTATTTGAGAATCAATTTCCTCTTCAGAAAAAAAATCCAAATCCTCCGAAAGACGATGGTGTAAATAAAATTCTGCCAAAGCAGTGCCACCGGTTAAATAAAAATATTGGCAGAAATTTTTATTATTGCCAATTATTTTTAATAATTTTTGTTGATTAACACTCAAGATTGTTTTGATGGCCATAAAATCAAAGAAAGATATTTTTTCTTTTTTGGGTCTAAATTCAACTTTGGCCAATGCTTTTTTAAAGCTGTTTTATCTATTTTTTTTCCATTCAAACCAAAATTAACCAGTTGCTCTAGCTTCCAAATAGCATATTGTTTTTTATCTTTTTTAAGTTGTTTTGTATCTACTGTCCAGTTATACATATAACAATATATTAGCATATTTTGGCCAAAAAGTCAAAACAAAAAACCGCCCGAGAGAAGGGTGGTTTTTTTGTCATGGAGATAATGTTATTTCCATCTTCAACTCACAATCAATATTATGAATTCAAGATGGTGGGGCACTTAATGTGCCCCGGTAGACCGATTTGTTAACGATCGCTCGCTAACAAGCACGGGTGGCCGAAATGGCCTATCGTTGAACAGCTCCATCAGCTATTCACACGTCCGCTCTCAAAGGTGAGCGAA
>CALRIA010000025.1 GCA_943359595.1 Candidatus Magasanikiibacteriota bacterium
GCTTTTTTAGAAGTAACAAAAACCACCACTGCCAACAAGACAACGGTGATAATTAAAAAAGATAAAGCAATTGTACGATAAAAATTCACCGATGGTTCAGAAGATTGAGAACGAGTTTCAGTATGACGAACACGCATAATAAAAAAAATTTAATATGAATTTATTATACCACAAAATTCCTTTTCATCCTATTCTGTTACACGAAATACTTCACTCAAAGAAGTAATTTTGTCTAATGCTTTTAATAAACCATCTTGAGCCATCGTAGTCATACCGTCTTTAACTGCTAAATCTTGAATTTTATACTCTGAAACTTCTGTACTCAAAATTATTTGTTCAATTTCCTTAGTCATCGCAAAAATTTCATAGATACCAATACGTCCTTTGTAACCCAAACCACTGCATTTCTCACAGCCTTTGCCTTTGTAAAAATGCAAATTATTTAGATCTACATTTTTTTTCTCGGCTTCTGGTAGTTCCGATAAAATTTTTGTAGCTCGTGCTAACTTTTCAGCATCCAGTATTTCTTCTTCTGTACAAAATTCACAAATACGGCGTACCAGACGTTGACCGATCACTGCATTCAACGCCGGGGCCAATAAAAACGGTTTGACTCCCATCGAAAGAAAACGCGGGATCACACCAGAAGCACTATTGGTATGAATGGTAGACAACATCAAATGACCAGTAAGTGCAGCCTGAATAGCAATTTCAGCACTTTCCAAATCACGGATTTCACCAACCATACAGATATCTGGATCTTGACGTAAAATACTACGCAACCCTTTGGCAAAAGTATAATCTTTGGAAATATCCACTTGGCTCTGGTTAATACCTTCCATTTTAATTTCAATTGGATCTTCCAAAGTGATAATTTTTACACCTGGTTTATTCAAGGTACGCAAAATACCATACAAAGTAGTAGTTTTACCGGAACCAGTAGGACCAGTCGTGATAATCATGCCGTTTGGCCTTTCAGTTTCTCGCTTTAATCGGTTGAAGGCATCACCGCGTAAACCTAACTGATCAAAGGTCACTCCTTTACTACCACTATGCAAAATACGCATTACCACACTCTCACCATGAATGGTCGGCATAGTAGAGACACGCACATCCAAACTACCTGAACCCAACACCAAAGTTACACGACCATCTTGCGGCCTGTCAGTAACATTAATTTTTAAAGCTGACAATAATTTAATACGTGAAACAAATCGCTTCCATTGATCTTTTGGTAAAGTGGCTACATCATGCAAAATTCCATCGATACGATAACGCACGGCGATACCGTTTTCTTCCGCTTCCACATGGATATCGGATGAATTTATTTTTAAGGCTGCCGCAATCATCAAGCTCAGAATATCCGTCACAGAAACATTTAAAAATTTCTCTTGTAGGGTTTGTAAATTACTAATTTGTTCTCCAAACTTAGCTAGTTCCTCATCAGTAATATTGATATCTTTGGTAATCGCTTTTACTATTGGTAAATTTGCATATAATTTTACCACATGTTCAAAGCTATTTTCGGAAATGAGATACAAAACAGGCTGAGCATGGTGTCGTTCACCTAGTTGATATAAAAAATCATCCAATTCTTTGTTTGGCTCGATACATCCTACACGAATTTCATCAGATGTGGCAAAAAAACAGACCGCTCCTTTTTCTAAAACTAATTCCTCTGGAATCATGCGTAAAGCTTCTGAAGATACTGGAAAAACACTCAGATCAATATACGGTAATCCTAATGCTTGGGCGTTATCTCGGACAATTTCTTCTTTTTCTTTGAGCTCAATTTTTTTCATCTGTTGAGCAAATTTTTCAGTGGAACCATTATTCACTAATTTAATAGCTGTTTTATCAACAGGACCACCACTTGTAGTGGGTTTTTTGGGCATCAAGCTACTAATTGAAGGAAATTCTGATGGCATAATTAAGATTTTCTAAAAAGATATTGAAAAAAATGAATAACTCTACTAACCACTCCCTCGTGATGCATTTTCATAAACAAATATATCCAAGAACAGGTTACAAAAGCATTAAAAATACCCGCCGCAACCAATACTAATGAGGCATACAAAAACACCCCAGAATAGATCCCCAAAACAATCAAAAACTTTACACCAGTAAAGCCAGCAACAATCCACATCAGTAATGATGGCAAAAAAGCAACAAATGAACCATAAATAACTATCCCTAAAAATATAGCACTACACAGCATCAATATAATGCCCAATTCTAAAGATACCATTAGGTGGTCTAAAAATAGATACCAACCTTTTTTTACAGCTTTAATTAAATTTTTATTTTCAAACATCAAATATCCACTACTAAAAATCGAAATTGATTCAATCACTAAAGCAAAAAATAAGCCAACACTGGCGAAAAATATTATTAACAAACTGCCAGACAAATTATTATTTTGGACTAATTTCAAAGCCACTATTGAAAATAGCCAAATAATTATAATTTGCAAACCTCTACCTACTATTGAAACTACCAACATCGGTAAAAATCTTTGCACGCCTTTGTTCCAAGCGTCAGACAAGGATAAAATACTATCTTTTTTATACCAATGAATGGCATAGGCGATAATCGCACCTCTAGCACAAACTGCTATAAAAATAATCATGATAACTAAAAGTAGTATTATCCCAAGTAGCCAAAGCGTCAACAAAATTATCGATACTTGGTGCCAATTCCAAACTTTAAAAAAATCTAAAATTAAACTAAAATGATACGGCCTAAAACCTTCATTGGTAGTTTTATACAACATCCCTACAAAATCACTCAATCCCATCTGTCCAATCAAAGCCGATAATAATCCAAAAATCCACAAGGATTTTTTTTGCGCTACCAATTGCCAAGAACTACTAAGTGCTTGACGAAAAGTTGGTTCGTGCATAAATAAAAATAAGAATTGGCAATTAAATTTGCCTGACTAAATATATTATAACATATTTTTGAAAAACAAAAAACCGTTCGCCCTACTCTATCTCCAAACAAATATTTTTTGGAAACAAAGTAGGTTGGCGAACGGTCTTTTGAAAGACCGATGCTTCCCCACACTGCTAGATTATTTTACCTCTATTCCTAGCGGCAGAAAAGTCATGGTGAAGTGCAATTTGGAATTGCGGTATGGAGACAAATTTCGTCTCCATCGTCATAGCCGCATCCTTCCGTGGTGCACGGATTACCGTCATCTGGACACGGTTGAGTGTAGTGAGTTGAAATGCAGGTGTGATTAGACTGACATACACCTGTCCAACCATCCCAATGCCAAAGTTTGTCGTCATGACAAGTATTGACGATGAGCTTACAGTCCCAATCTTCCTTGCACTCCAGACAATCCCAGTCCTTGCTGGTGTTGACACATTGTCCGTTCTTGGTGTCGCAGGAATCGTCGGTGCAGGCTTTGCCGTCGTCACAACTGACGGTGCATTCCACCGGCAAAACCACCGAAGTGATGTCCGCCGATTGATCCACCGAGACGACGTCCTGTGAAAGCCGAACCGCTTTTGTCTCGAACTCCACCTTGGCGGTATCTCCGCCAGAAGAGGTGTCTGCACTCGAAATCGACGTCGAGACATCCTCAGCCACGCAGCCGAAGAGGAAACAAGACACCACGAGCGGGAAAAACTTCTTCATGACAGACTCCATAGTAACGCACGTATGCGTCACCAAAATTGCGCCGAAATTGGCACGAATAAAATGTATCTGTAAATACAGCTTATTTGTGCCAATTTTGAGTGAAAAGAACACGTTACTTTAACAAATAACTAGTGAGTATAGCACAAAATCACGGTTTTGTCAATCACAGCCTCCCTGAAATCAACCAAACAAAAAAACACGGGGAAACAATTACCTTTGAGCGGGTTATGAGTCAAGGCTCATCCTTTTGCCCTCGCGGGCAAAAAAAGCGAAAAGGTTGTTGTTTCCCCGTGTTTTTTGTTTACCTTATTTTATTCCACAGTCGGTCTAGGCCCCAATATGCGCAAAATTTCCTCTTGCTCAACCGTCTCTTTTTCCATCAATTCCTTCACCAACTCATCCATTTTCCCACGATTGGCCACCACAACCGCATTGGCTCGTTTTTCGGCTTCTTCCACCAAAGCCTTGATTTCCTTGTCTATTTCTTCAGCAGTTTTATCACTATAATCACGCTGTTCATGGATTTCTTTTCCTAGAAAAATCATCTCTTCATGTTCACCAAAAGTACGTGGCCCAAGCTTGGTACTCATACCATAACGTGTTACCATGTCTTTGGCAGTCTTGGTAGCATTGCGCAGATCTGAACTTGGTCCAGTCGACAGCATTTCATCACCAAAAATTAATTTTTCTACTGCATAGCCACCAAACATCATCGCCAAATCATCTCTAAAGTGAGCCAAAGTACGGTAATGTGTATCTTCAGATGGCATATTCAAAGTATAACCACCAGCTTGTCCGCGAGAGATTACCGATACTTTACGCACTGGGTCACAATGAGCCAAGAAATGACCCACCACTGCATGCCCAGCTTCATGATAAGCAGTCATCTTTTTTTCTTTTTCACTAATAATTCTATTTTTTCTTTCCGGTCCAAGCAATACTTTTTCAATACTTTCCAAAACTTCACTTTCTCCAACAATTTTTTTACCACGACGCACTGCCAAAATTGCCGCTTCATTTAAAAGATTAGCTAAATCTGCTCCGGAAAATCCAGGAGTGCGTTGAGCCAATTTATTTAATGACACACTAGCATCCAAAGGTTTGCCTTTGGCATGAACTGTCAAAATTTCCTCACGATCTTTAATATCTGGCAGATCAATCACAACACGACGATCAAAACGACCAGGACGTAATAAAGCTGGATCCAAAACATCAGGACGATTGGTAGCCGCCATTACGATTACTCCCAGATTGGCTTCAAAACCATCCATCTCCACTAAAATTTGATTCAAAGTCTGTTCACGTTCATCATGGCCACCACCCATGCCAGTACCACGACGTCGTCCAACCGCATCAATTTCATCAATAAATACGATAGCTGGAGCCGCTTTTTTAGCTTTAGAAAATAGATCACGTACGCGCGATGCACCTACACCCACAAACATTTCCACAAATTCTGAACCGCTCATATGGAAAAATTCCACGCCAGCTTCACCAGCCACCGCTTTGGCTAATAAAGTCTTACCAGTACCAGGAGCACCCATCAGTAAGACACCTTTAGGAATCTTGGCTCCCATATCAGAAAACTTCTTTGGGTCTTTCAAAAAGTCCACGATTTCTTCCAATTCTTCTTTGGCTTCTTTGGCTCCAGCGACATCGGCAAAAGTTTTTTTATCTTTTGCGTCCGCTCCTGCCTTACGAGGATTGCTTTGACCAAAACCCATCGCTTTGTTGTTGGCACCCTGAACACCTTTGGTCATAAAGTATAAAAAGACCATGATAATTACTAATGGAATAATTGCTGGCAACAGATTTGCCAACCAAAATTTCCAAGAATTTTCATCTTTCACTTCCACCGCCACACCCTTGCGAGCTTCATCGGATACGCCATAGTTTTTTATAACATCACCAAATGATTCACCAACTTCTTTTTTTACTTCCTGGTGTTTAGCGACAGCATCTTTTAATTCCACATCTAATGTATCACCGCTTACAATTACTTTTTTCACCTGACCAGCATTAATCTCTTGAACCAATTGGCCGATATCTACCTTATCTGGCTTCTTGTCTGCACCAGCTCGAGTCAACCCTAATATTCCAGCCACCACCAATAACACCAGAAATACCGCTAGAAAATTTTTCAAAAAGTTTTTCATAATTTCTAAGTAAGAATAATACAATAAATTTTAACCTATTTCAACGAATAAATCAAGCTTTAAAACAAAAGCCCCGATTGAACCGAGGCTGTTTGTTTGGAGTATTCATTTAAAAGATTATTCCGCTTTGGACTCTTCTTTAGCTTCCTCTTTCTTTTCGTCTTTTTTGTCTTCTTTCTTTAATTTACCTTTGACACCAGCCACTTTCAAACCCAAACGGTGTTCAGCTGGCTCGACAGATACTACTTCAAACTCTAATTCTTGTCCTAATTTGAATTTATCGTTGATATTAGCGATTGGGTCATCAGAAAGCTCAGAAATATGAGCCAAACCATGAATTTCTTTGTCCAAGGCAATCATCAAACCAAATGGTTCAACTTTGATAATTTTACCAGTGACTTTGTCATTCATTTTATATTTATCTTTCACTTTTTTCCAAGGATCATCTACCAAACGCTTGATAGACAGATATATCTTGGAGTGATCGAGTTGAATAATTTGAGCTTTAACATTATCACCAACTTTAAGAACGTCCTTAGGATGATCGATTCTCTGCCAAGCGATTTCAGAAATATGGATCAAACCTTCAAGGCCATCACCAAATTTCACAAAAGCTCCAAAAGAAGTCAAGGCAGAAATTTCACCAGTTACAATATCACCAATCTTATAGGCTTCAAGCACAGCTTTCTGAGAATCTTCCCAAACAGCCCGTTCAGAAACTATTAATTTTTCTTCTTTTTCATCAACATCAATAACTTTTACTTCGAATTCTTTGCCTTGCATTTCACGCAATTTATCCAAAATACGATTTTTATCACCACCAGTAACGCGTGGGTAATGATCTGGAGAAAGCTGAGAAACTGGCATAAAACCAGATAAAGCATCTACACGCATCATCAAACCACCTTTATTGGCAGAAACAACTTTGGCTTTAATGGTCAGGCCATCTTTCATCCATTTTTTCATACTATCCCAAGCACGCTGGTATCCAGCGATACGGAAAGAAAGTTCCATCTCACCATTTTCATTTTCCAAATCAACTACAGTAGCTTCGGCTTCGTCACCAGCTTTTAAACCAGCATACTCGCGTGATTCCACGAATAATTCACGTCCGCGAACAACACCGGTAGTTACACCAGCGACATCCAGACGAACTTCACCTCTGTCAACCGAAATTATTTTACCCTTGATAACTTCCCCAACTTTAGGGACATTTATCGCCATGCCAGCCAACAGAGTTTTAAAATCCTGTTTGGCGGCTGTTTTGATAGCATCTGTCATAATAACAAAAAAAATCTCTTATCCCTTTTGATCTTAGTCAAAATAGGTGTTTACCTCTAAATTGGGCAAACTTGAACATTTAATTTATGAAATAATAATAGCTTCTTTTAGAGAATTTGTCAAGGCTCCGATTAAATACCCAAAAAAAATAACTGAACAGCTTCTTGTAAATTTATCAAAGCTTCTTTTTTGGTAGCACCAAAACTAGCCACTTCAATATTAAGGCATTGAGAGACGTACTTATGACCTTCTTTCCAAACAGCCGCTTTAAAATCTAATTTATTCATAAAAAGTAGAACCTTATATATAAATATAATATACAAAAAATGTGTTTTTGTCAACATAAGTATATGTTATACGGAATTTTTATTAAACCAAATATCATTCCTCAATTTCTGTTCAATTTTGTACCCATTACAATGTTTCAAAATTCCAAGATACGACTGCACGCTATTATTTAATTTTTCAGAACTCAATAGGCCGCAATTAAATAATTCCGTCTTGATTTTTATCTTTTTAAACATTCGTTTTCTGGTTGTCGCGCGCAACACACTGTGATACGGCAAAATCACATACCCGAGCCAATCAATCCCTTGGCTCAATTTTCGATAAATAATTTTATCTGGATGAACTATCAATTTCAAACTGGTCTCTATGAAATTACACATCTTTATTTCCAGATTTTCCAAATACTCTCTACCTTCATGTAAAAAAATAAAGTCATCAGCATAACGAAAATATAATTTTTCTTTTAAATTAAATTTTGCAAAATAATCCAATTCTGATAAATAAATATTGGCAAAAATCTGCGAAGTGAGATTGCCAATTGGCAAACCTTTACCAATTTTATCTGGTGAATAAAAACTACTAATAATTTTTTCGAGTAACCACAAAACATCGATATCAAAAACTTTTTTCTTTATCAACCCTAATAAAATTTCATGATCTACCGAACCAAAAAATTTCTTTATATCCATTTTCAAAGACCAGACTTTGTGTGAAAATTTGTTACTAGCCCAATACAAATGATATCTAACATCTTGTACCGACTGATGAATCCCTTTGCCTGTCTGACAAGAATAAGATTGTTTAATAAAACCAGGTTGAAAAATCGGTTCCAAATATTTAAAAATTAAATGATGAACTACTCTATCCCGAACATCCGCTTTGTTAATAATCCGAAATTTTGGATCGTGGATATGAAAAGTCTGATAATCTTGATGTCGATACGTTTTTGTGATAAGCTCGTGAAATAATTCAAATAAATTATCTTCTAAATTCCGTTCAAAAATCATCACATCCATTTTATTTTGTTTGCCTTTTTTGAATCCATACCAAGCAAAAAATATATTTTCCAATGTTATTAAATTTTTATACATAATATATGCAAAATTATTCCACAAACCGCCCCCCCCCTCAGGATTTAACCAAATTTCAAATTTAACATCGGCAGACGTACCAATTTTGAAGAAGACTATTGATCTGTATAAATTGTATTACACTTACGTCCAACTATTTCCCAAAAAAGATAAATATACTCTGGGTGCCACTTGCGAAAAATACATTATTGAAATTTTAGAATTATTAATAACTGCAAGTTATCTGCCAAAAGATACAAAATTATCTCTAATAAAATCCGCCAATAATAAATTTGAAACTCTAAAAATATTTATTCGCCTGCTGAGAGAGTTAAATATTATTGATCAGAAAAAATATCTCGCCCTGCAAACAATGATTCAGGAAATCGGCCGAATGTTTGGTGGATGGATAAAATCTTTAAACTAAAAAAGTTGTAGAAAAACCTCGATGATAAAGTCGAGGTTTTTCTTTTTTGTGGGCACTTCCCGAGGACAGACAGACCGCCAGCGTAATTGTCGTTCGCGTCCAGATTCCGATTGTCGAAGTAGAACTCGTCACCGAAATCAGGATTGTTGACGTTGCAGTAGAGCGAATACGCGGCGGATTGCCACTTTTTTTGCGTTTTCCCTTCCGTAAATTTTAATTCTGTCCCAGATGGACACTAGAAAAACACAAGTAGTGCCTACATTTTAAGTATACGCTCGAAAAATATTTTAAAACTTTCCGACTCTGATACCGACTAAAATGTGGGAGTTGGCGACTTTAATCTTTTACAACTAAAATACATTAGCCAATCCAAAACAATTTTAACAAACTTTATTTAAAAACACAACGACGGAGCCGGAGTGTAGCGTTTTCACGCCGCACTCCGACCCCGTCGGAACAAAAAGCTCAAGCGACCAACGACACAAGTGACGTTGACCCAAGAGACAAACTGCCAAGAAACCAAGAAACGCACTACCCGAGGACAGACAGACCGCCAGCGTAACTGCCGTTCGCGCCCAGAAGCCGATCGCCGAAGCAAAACTCGTCACCGAAAGCAGGATTGCTGACGCCGCAGTAGAGCGAACACGCGGCGGACCGCCACTGAAGCGACGCCATATCGAGACCAGGCGTCTTCCAATCACGCCCGATAATCTCGGGATAGGCAGTTGCGACGACCGGCACTTCCAAACCGCTGAGGATCAAGGAATCTGGCGTATAGCCGACTAACTCGCGGTCCGCCGCAATGCCAAAACCTTGAAGCGCGGGGAAATACACCCCGCACACCGACCGTTTGGTCAGCGCCTCAATCAAATGCTCTTGACGAGTGCCGGGAATGACCGTCACTTGCTGAGCCAGTTCACCGTGACGGTAGTTCTTGAACTTCCGCTTGGGAAACTGGGCCTCATAGGAACGCTCCATCGCCGGCACAATCGTGTCGTCGAGGAGTTGGCCGAGGTCGCCCGAGAGTTGCGGAGCAACCCACGGGAAGTACGGCCCCTTGAGGAGGTTACCGACTTGCTGGTCGCCATTGATGCGCTCGATGGCTTTCAGACACCGATCCTCGAACTCCGCGGCCGACATGAATTTCATGCCTTTGCCGTAGAACTCTTGGAGACGTGCCAGCCGATTGGCGAAGTCCAACTTGGGCTGGGTGAGATGGAAGTCGCGATTCGCGTCCACCGTCTTGCCCGTCATGCCCATAAGCGGAATACCGCGCCCATTGTTGTCGACCAACTTGATCACAGCATCCTGGAACACGATTTTCAGCTCGCCGCGCAGGAGAGCCTCCACCGTTTCCTTGCCACCATTTTCACCACCGCCGGCGAGCCAGACTTTCTGAACAATCGCCTTGGGGTGATTGGGGGAAGACAGACTACCAAAAAATTTCTCAAACGCGTTGCTAGACATCACGAACTCCTTTTAGACTTTGTTGTCGTCCAAAAAGCACTTTTACCCCTAACTCCGGGGTCCAGAGCCCAGTCTCACATGAGAATAGGTTTGGGACTGCCAGTGTACCAAATCTATTCTCATAGAGAATAATTTTTCTTCATTTATTAGCTAAATTTTCAAAAGAACGATAGATAAACATACCATAATTGTGTTTTTTTGTCAATAAAAACGGGCTTGCCATCACATCCCAGCTATGCTATAATTTTATAAGTTTTATTTGACTTAATTTTTCTGATTTTTAGATAAAAATATGCATATTTCCTGGCTTGGACAGACCTGCGTCCGTCTGCAAACGAAAAATTTAGACGAAGATATTACCATAATTATCGATGGATACAAACCTACCACTGGTGAGTTTCCACGTAGTTTTAGCCCACAAATCGCCCTTTATTCTCACGGTGAAGATAACACTACCGCTCTTTCTCAAGAACCGTTCATCATTTCTACCTCTGGCGAATGCGAGGTTAAAGGTGTGATGTGTTACAGTTACCCCTGCGATGACGGACAAGTATTTAAAATTAATTCTGAAAATTTGAATCTGGTACATTTAGGTAAAATTACCAAAAAACTAGGATCTGAATATATCGAAAAACTAGGCACGCCAGATATTTTGTTCATACCAGTCGGTGATGGCCCAGAATATCTATCTTTATCTGACGCCGCTGATATGATAACAACGATGGGACCGCGGATTGTGATTCCAATTGCCTATCAATGTGACAGCGAACCTAAAGCCGGCACCTTAAGTGAATTTATCAAAGTGCTCGGTCTTAAACCAGATGTTACTGATAAAAAAATTATTATCAAAAAGAAAGATTTGCCAACCGAAGAGACAAAATTAATGGTACTAGAAAAAAATTATTAATATATGTCTACCAAAAAAGGAGATGATGATATTCGTGAAAAATTTGTAAAAGAACAGCTCACTAAAGAAAAAAAGTTATCCCTATGGCTTTGGATCGGGGTGGGCGGACTAGGTATCACAATCGTCTTTTTCTGGGGATATTCATTATGGTCAAACGTATCAAGCTTCAATTGGAAAAAAACTGAAGAAAATAAAATTTTGAAACAATCAAGCGCGGATTGGAACCAGGCGTTTCAAAGTAACAGAGAAAATGAACTACAAAACGAACTAACTAAATTACAATTAAAAGAATTATTAAACAAAGCTTTAAAACAACAAATAAATAATATTTCCACTACCAATACGACCGACACTATTAATTTTGACACTGTTACTACTACTTTTTTTTCTACAACTACTATAACAACTACCACTAAAAAATAATTATGCAAAAAAAACCTGAACTAGAAAAAGGAGATATCGGGAAAATCACTCCAACATCAATTGTCAGTGAGATGAAAAATTCGTATTTGGAATATGCTATGAGTGTTATTATTTCACGTGCATTACCAGATGTCCGTGACGGACTTAAACCGGTACACCGTCGTATTCTTTATGCGATGTGGAATATTGGCTTACGACACACTGGCAAATTTCGCAAATCTGCTCACGTAGTCGGTGAAGTAATGGCCAAATATCATCCTCATGGTGATTCTTCAATTTATGAAGCTATGGTTCGTATGGCTCAGGAATTTTCCATGCGCCATCAATTGGTAGATGGTCAGGGAAATTTTGGTAGTATGGATGGCGATAGTGCCGCGGCCATGCGTTATACCGAGGCACGACTCCGCGCTATCGCCGAGGAGATGCTTTTTGATATTGAAAAAAATACCGTAAATTTTAATGCTACCTATGATGGTTCACATCATGAACCGATGGTGTTACCAGCCAAGCTACCAAACCTTTTATTAAATGGCACGATGGGTATCGCCGTTGGTATGGCTACTTCTATTCCTCCACATAACCTCGCTGAATTATGTGATGGTATCGCAAAATTAATCGAAGAACCAGAAACTACCGTCGAAGAACTGGCAGAAATTATCAAAGGCCCTGACTTCCCTACTGGTGGTATTATTTATAATAAAAAAGATATTTTAACTGCTTGCGCTACCGGACGCGGTGGTGTGGTAATTCGCGCCAAAGCAGAAATCGAAGAAGCCAAAAAAAGTGGCATGTTCCAGATCATCGTTACAGAAGTTCCTTATCAAGTGAACAAAGCTGAGATGATTGAAAAGATTGCCAACCTCGTACAAGAGAAAAAAATGGAAGGCATTCGCGACTTGCGCGATGAGTCCAATAAAGACGGTGTGCGTGTCGTTATCGAACTCAAAAAAGATGCTTACCCACAAAAAGTTCTAAACCAACTTTTCAAACAGACCGATCTACAAACTACTTTCCATTACAATCTATTAGCTTTAGTAGATGGTATCCAGCCGCGTGTTTTGAATCTAAAAAATATTTTAGAAGAATTTATCAAACACCGCCAGGTAGTAATTCGCCGTCGTACTGAATTTGATTTGGAAAAAGCCAAAGACCGCGAACATATTTTGGAAGGCTTAAAAATAGCATTGGACAAAATCGATCTAATTATCAAATTGATTCGTGCCAGTAACGACAAAGATGAAGCCAAAATAAATTTAATCGCTAAATTCAAATTTAGTGATCGCCAAGCGACTGCTATTTTGGAGATGCGCCTACAACAATTGGCCAATTTGGAAAGACAAAAGATCGAAGATGAATTAAACGAGAAAAAACTTATTATCAAAAATTTAGAAAGCATCCTAGCGTCAGCAAAAAAAATATTGAACATTGTAAAAACTGAAACAGAAGAAATAAAAGAAAAATATGGAGAAGAACGCCGTACCAAAATTATTGTTCACGGAGTAAAAGAATTTACGACCGAGGATCTGATTCCAAATGAACCAACGGTAATCATGATCACCACCGATGGTTATATCAAACGTTTACCACCAGACACTTTCCACCAACAAGTTCGTGGTGGCAAAGGTGTTATCGGAGTAACTACTAAAGAAGAAGAAAGTGTTGCTCACCTCATGGCTACCAATACCCATGATAATATTTTATTCTTTACCAACCGTGGACGAGTATTTCAACTAATGGCCTACGATATTCCTCAAGCTAGTCGTACTGCCAAAGGTCAAGCGCTAGTAAATTTCTTACAATTGGCTCCAAACGAAAAAATCACTGCTCTACTTGGTACTGGTGATTTGACCAATATTAAATATTTGGTGATGGTGACCACTCGTGGAAATATTAAAAAAACTGAGCTGGCCGACTTTGCCAATGTTCGCCGCAATGGTTTGATTGCTTTGAAATTGAAACCGGATGATAATCTAGAATGGGTGAAACCAAGTAATGGCAACAATGAAATTATGATTGCCACCAAACAAGGCCAGGCTATTCGCTTTCGTGAAAAAGACGTGCGCGAAATGGGACGCACCGCTAGCGGTGTCCGTGGTATGCGTCTCAAAGGAACTGACGAAGTGATTGGCATGGATATAGTAGATGCTAAAAATGCTTCACTTGAATTTTTAACCGTTGGTGAAAATGGTGTTGGAAAACGTACCGCTTTGAAAGAATATAAAGTGCAGGGTCGTGGTGGTAGCGGTATAAAAACCGCTGAGATCACCGCCAAAACTGGCAATCTAACTTTTGCCAAGGTGGTAGACATAGTTGATGCCAATGAAAAAGATCTATTGATGATGTCTGCCAATGGACAAGTTATTCGCATGCCATTTAAATCTATTTCTTCTTCTGGTCGCGCTACTCAGGGAGTGCGATTGATGAGATTTAAAGAACCGGGTGATAAAGTTACAAGTGTAACAATGTTGTAGAAACTAAATTAATTTTCGCAACTTGCGAAAGGTAAAATATATGTTGTATTTTATTTTATCAATTATCAAATCAAAAGTTCCTGGTGCTTCAAAATAATTTCCACCAAAGCCATGTTTAAACCTACTCACCCCAGCATATTGATGTTTGAAATCAAATTCATACTCACCTTCTTTATTTTTGTTTGGTGCCACTCCAAAAAAATCATAAAATTTATAACCCTCACTTTGGCCAATTTTTATTCCTTCCCACTGCAAAAGATACGGTGCCATAAACTGACGATATCCATGATCAGAGGCACCAAATAAATAGGTAAAAGTATTTCCAAACCCAATAAATATCGCTGTCGCTATTGGCGTTTGATCACTATAAACAGTTAATTGTCTACTAAAATCTGAATTTAATATCGCCTCATAGTGTTTGGTTGTATGCAAACGAAAATTATCACGACTACCAGTTTTTTTCATCAGTTCCAAAAATATTTTTAAATTATTTTCTTTTTTAATTTCCAAATTTTTCTTTTGAGCTAGACGAATATTATATCTAGTTTTGGGATGCATGCCTGTCAAAACTTCTTCTTCATTTTTTTGTATATTTAAAACTAGAGTGGCACGAGGATTAACTTCTGTTGTTTTTATCAAATCAATTAAATTTCTCTCTCTCGGTTCTAATCGCAAAAAAATTACCCCCTGCT
>CALRIA010000026.1 GCA_943359595.1 Candidatus Magasanikiibacteriota bacterium
TGTGTAATAGCATCGATACAAGGCAGTGAAGAAAATAAAATCAGAGAAACCGGTACCAATACCCATTGTAATAACATAAATAAATATTTATATTTAGGATGACTCTCAGGACGCGGAGGTAAAATTAACATACTGATCACCGCTGAAAAAATCAAACCCAAAGTTGCCAAACTCATTAAATTTTCCAACACATGTGGAGCATTAAAAAACAAGGCACTTTGACGAACCTCAGTGCTCGCCACCCACAAAGGTAGACGGCCTACAATTGTCAAAAGTATCGCCACTACTGCCCAACTCCATTTCCCCTCCCATTCATGAAATAAAATCACCGTCTTTTTCCACCAATTTATCTCTGGGTGCTTTTTAAATTGCCATAATAAATAAGGGATATTTTCTGTACCCCACGCCCAACGACGTTGTTGGAGATATAAATTTTTTAAACTTTTAAACAAGCTTTCATCACGCACGGTATCCATTGAAACTGGTATATAAAGAGGTGTGACAGTATAATCACCGCCATAATGCAACCAACATTGGAAAAATATTCTAGAATCTTCACTGACGATATCTTTAGAGTGCCCACCGCTTTCTAAAGCCGCTTTGAAGCTCATACTGTGAGAAGAAAAAGTCACCAAACCATCCAATCGTGCGAGCGAAAATAACATCCAAAAACTTGTACCAAAAGCCATCACGCGTAATATTGAAGGTGACTCCCACATATTATTATTATACAAAGTGATTGGCTGAAAAGAACTACGCTCTGGATGCGGATGTAAACAATACATATAAGTGAGATGGGCAAAATATTGCGGATGGACTACTGTGTCGATATCAAATACTGAGATTATAATTTCCGCATAATTCCATTTAAACGCATCAGCATATTTTTTAAATTCCAATTCTGCATTGTGAATATTTGATCCTTTACCCGGAATTTCATCTAATAAATTATCTGGATGAGTATAATACAAAATATCGGCAAATTTACCATTAAAATTTTGTTTAACTTTTACCTGCACCTGATCCCAATTAGCTTGGCGTCGTCCCTCTCCAGAAATCACTATATACAACTGACTAGCCGGATAACTAGAATTTAAAAGTGCCTGTAGTGTTCCTGATACTACCTCATAATTTTCATTAGCTAAAGGTAAAAATATTACATTTTTTTTGTCTTTCCAATTAGAAAATTCAACTGTTAACTTGGTCAGCCAATCAGTTTTAATAGCTTTACGGAAGCGAACCCATGACAAGATAAGATAGAAAGAAAAATAAACAACTCTTAATACCCAATAAACATCAAAGATAATAATTGCGTAAATCATTATCAACGGAAAGAAAAAAGACAACAAAATTCCCACTATCAAAGTAAGCCACACCGATAAACCTGGTAAAATTTCGTAGAAACGATAACGTTGATAATCTGATAACATGCGCTATTGTTTACCACCACCAATATTGGCCGGAGCGCTATACTGTGCGCTGACATATTGCCCTACTGGTGACGCTTGAATATTTTTTTGTATATTTTCAAACCAATTATCGACTGCCAATACTGGAATTTGTAAAGCATACGACAACGTATTTGCTAAAGTAACGGCAATACGAGTGGCTGTAAATTTACCCCTACCAACTATCACCGCCAAACCACGTAAATCTGACAACTGCTTATCTACGTTTGATAACACCTGGTTAACCGTTACTAAGAGACCTTGGTCATTTTTATCAAATTCGCATTGAATCCAATCTGTATCCAAACAATAATGAATAATCACCTTATCATCCAATGAATTATCAATTAGCAAATACATAAAAACTTTAACCTAATTTTAATTCATCTACTGCAAAAATATGTTTAGCTTCAAAAATAGAATACAAAAAACGATCGCCAATTTCACGTCTTTCAGAAAATTCTTTTTCATCCAAAATAGTATAACGAAGAGAACGATTTAAAAATTTTTCAAAATCACGCATGACTTTAGCTACTGTTATCGTTTTGATATCACCTACAAATAAAATGTCAGTTCCTACTTCAGTTGTATCGGTAAAAAATCCCGTTAAAATCATCGCTTTAATATCACCAGCTCGCTTCTTTAATAGATCGATAAAATTACGTTCTTCCAAAAGTTGAGTTTTTTCTAATAGCGCCCCCAGCTCCTCATGGAGAAAAAAACTAGTATTTATTTTATAATATTTTGATCTTTCGGTACCAACTTCTTCCTCTTTTGAATGACCAAATTCGGTTTGTTTTATAATCCCAATTTCTTCTAAGTTGGCCAACTCTCGACGCACAGCATTCAGCTGAATTTCAATAGTTCGAGAAAGTTCACGCACAAAATACGCTCGTTCTTGATTACCATAAAATAAACGTAAAAGTTTAATTCGTGTTAATGAACCAAAAAGGTGTTCAAGCATAATTACATTTTTTTCAATTTTAAAGCAGTCATAAACTATCCATTTTTACCCTTAATATTCATTGGACTTACGACAATAATTGTAGTATACTACAAGCGTTTATGGAATACAAGCTACAATTACACGAGTTTTTTATCGAGGGTGGTAACCGGGAAAAATCCCATGTGCTACTCCATATTACTGAACCCTCCAATGAGAAAGAGAGACAAAAGGGTTATTTTTTTGCTGTTTGTGAACTAAATAACACCACCACTAAAGACATTGTCAGATTACAAAATATTGTTGATGAAATTGAATCTCGTTATTATGAAGCACCACAAAATATCAACGAAAATTCACTGGAAACAGTTTTAAAAAATATTAACAGAGAAAACCAACCTCCCGAAAATGAATCAGTCCAGCGACACTGTGTAGTCGGAGTAATAAAAGATCAAGAAATTGTTTTCTCTTTCTGTGGTCACCCTAAAATGTTGCTTTTTTATAAAGCCAAAGATGATTCATACAAACAGATGGATTTAATATCGACGAACCAAGATGAAACCGACGATCAACTATTCTCTCAAATTGTCGAAGGTAAAATTACTGTCAATGATTTCTTGTTTATTAGTACGCCACAACTAAATGAATACTTTAACGACGACCGCTTAATAAAGATTATTACCACCCGTTCATCTCGTCAAAGTGCTCAACATATCGAGCGCATACTGTCTGATATTAGAAACGAATCTTCATTTGGTGGTATGGTAATTCAACTAAATGAGGAAAAACCATCCTTAATGACCAACCTCAAAAGACGCCCACTATCAAAAGGTGAATCGGAAAAATCTTTACACGATCTATTTGCGACTGAAAAAAATACCGCCAGCACTATGTCACCTTCATTATTCCCAAATATTAATGATCGTATAAAAACCGCCTTTCAAAAAGAACCAGACAATGAATCAAAGAAAGGATTAGATATTCAACCAACAATCATACCAGCAGAAATAAATTCTGCGCATCTTAGACAATATCATGCCAAACCACCCACTCCACAAAAAACTGATTTTTATAAGCAATTCTTAAAAACTGCTTTAAAAACAATCTTTGTGGGACTCAAATATACCGTTAATTATATTTGGTTATTTTTATTAATAATTTTAAACTTATTAATAAAAATAAGCCATTTTATATCATTATTATTTTTTCTCGCAACCAATTATCAACATCGCCGTCGTAATATTTTAGAAAATTGGTCACAACAATGGCATAGTTTTAAATTAGGTATAAAAAATTTACCAAAAACTACTAAGATTTTTTTTACATTTAGTGCCCTAATATTAATCATTTTTATCTCTAGCATTTTCTTTATTCAGAGAAATCAGCTACGATTAGCTCAAGAAAAACAATCACAACAAATAATTAGAGAAATCATTGCTCATAAAGACGCGGCCGAAAGTTCGGCTATATATAAAGATAGTTCAAACACTCTAAATGAATCACAAATGGTCAAACAATTAATTTCTAAATTAGATTGCAAAAAATATAAAAAAGAATGCGATACATTTAACCAACAAATAGAGAGTGTTCTTGCTCAAATTCGTAAAGAAACAATTGCTACACCAGATTTAATTTTTGATTGGAATAAGCAAGAAATGAATTTGGCCTATTTAACCAAAATTAATAATCAAATTTTAATTTTATCGACCGATTCATCAACCATTATAATTTACGATCTATTAACTAAGCAATCAAAATATCTCACCACTAGTCTGATCAATTTTAATGGCATCGCAGTACCAAAAGAAAATGATTATGCCGCTATTCTATCTAACAATAAAATCATTACTCTTTATGATCCAAAAAACTCTTCATTAACAACTGCCGAGGTGTCTTATCCTAATACAGACGCCAAGATTAACGACTTAATAATTTACAATCGTCGTCTTTACAGCTTAGATGTAACTAACAACCAAATTTATAAACATGAAAATATTAAAAATGGTTTTGGTCAAGGTAAAGAATGGATAAAAGATATTTCAGTCAATATTAAAAATGGACTATCCCTGACTACCGATGGCGATATGTTTATTAGTCAAACAGACGGTTCGATTGAAAAATTAACCGCTGGCAACAAACAGCCGTTTGAAATTTTAGAATTAGATCCAACACTAAAAACTGGCGGTCAAATTTGGACTTATACTGATAAACAATATATATATTTATTGGATAGTGCCAATAAACGTTTGATAATTTTACAAAAAGACGGCCATTTAAAAAGTCAAATCACAGCCAAAGAATGGAAAAATCCAAAAAGCATGATTGTTGATGAACAGAATAAAACTGCTTTTGTTTTAGACAACAACAAACTTTATCAAATCAATCTATAAAAGATAAATTAAAAAACAAAAAATCTCCCAACGAATTGTTGGGAGATTTTTTTATTGAAATTATTATTTCAAAGTTACTTTACCACCAGCTGCTTCAATAGCTTTTTTCATCGCTTCAGCTTCTTCTTTTTTCAAACCTTCTTTGATCATTTTAGGAGCAGCGTCTACCAAAGCTTTGGCATCTGCTAATCCTAACCCAGTCAATTCTTTAACTGCTTTGATTACGTTGATCTTATTTGCACCAAAGTCACTCAATTCAACGTTGAATTCAGTTTTTTCTTCAGCTGGAGCGGCACCGGCAGCTGGAGCAGCAGCCATCATCATAGCTGGAGCAGCAGCAGATACACCAAACTTTTCTTCCAAGATCTTGACCAATTCGGATAAATCCAAAACTGACATTTTTTCTACTTGTTCCACCAAAGTTTTAAACTTCTCAGGAACAGTTACATTTTTTTCTTCTGACATAAGTTTATAAATTAATTAAGCTTTTATTTCTTTAATATTATTAAGAACATTTACTAAATTGCGCAAATTACCCGCAAGCACATTAACAAAACCAGACACTGGCGCATTAAGTGTACCAACCAATTGACTAAGTAACTGCTGCTTAGTCGGCAAGCTAGCCAAATTCTTTACTAAACTGGCATCAATAAATTTGCCTTCAAGCACACCACCATAAATAGTTATGGATTCATGAATCTTAGCAAAATTACTAATGATTTTAGCAGCCGAGAGTTCATCTTGACCAGCTAAAGTAACGATACCGCCTTGAAATGCTTTTGGATCGGCAATTACACCTAAATCTTCAAACACTCTTTTTACCAAAGTTTTCTTGGTTACCTGTACTTGAACCTGTTCTGCTCTAGCTAATTTGCGTAAAGCTTCAAAATCAGATACTTTTAAACCTTGAAAATTGGCAAAAACAGCACCTTTACTATCTTTCAAACCACCGGTCAATGACTCGATGCTTTGAGCTTTTTGTTGTTTTGTTTTTGGCATAATCTTCTAACAAAAAATCTGTGTTTCCACAGACAAATTATACAGTACAAATCGACTTTTGCTAATTAATTAGCACTTTGTACCTCGGCAGGTAATTAAGGCTTGCGCCTCCTGCTGTCTATGGTTTTACCATAATATAGAAAAAAGAGTGTTTTGTCAAGTACCCGTAAGAGCTTGACATAATTATCGTTCAATACTATAATGGCCTGTTGGATTAAAAAATAATCTAACCTAGTAATTTTCTTCACCATGTGACACAACCGGCGCTACTCGCCAATGGGGAATCAAATGAGCAACTTCCTACTTGGTCTATTCATCGTTCTAACCTTTGTGTTCTTCTTCATCGCAGTGTTCCTAGGTTCGCAACATCTCAAGAAGTTCTATCACATGCAAGATTTCATTGAGAGTTCAAACAGCCTCGTCAGCTGGTACTATCCAGGACCTAAAACTGGAAAGGGTGGAATGCGTAACATTGTCCTACATGGTAAAGAGCCATTCTCCATACTGGTCGGCTTCAGACTCGAGATTCCACTTCTAGGATTCTCAGGATTCGACCATGTAGGGTTCGCAAGCTCTAACAGTAATGGTCTGATTGTTATCTCCCAATATCTAGGCAGAAGACCATACTGGTGTCAATATATGGCGAACACCGATTTGTGTAACAACCCCGTGACGGTGACATCAACCGAAGAAGACCAGCGATTGATTCCGACGAATGTCTACCCACCTCACTGGTATCAAAAGCATCTTGGCTTTTACGGTTAATCGTTCATAATGTTCCACTCGCCAAAAGCGGGCAGTGGAACGGTTGACAGGCAATATAATACAGATCACTCGCTTCGCAATTTAAAAATATAAAATATGTTTTTAAATTGTGCGAGTGATCTAACGCTTAAGAATAAAAACACCCGATTAATTTCGAGTGTTTTTTATTTTTTAAAATTTTAACCAATTATTGTCCCTATGATAGGCTCTTCACCTTTTAATAGTTTTCCCAACTCAACCAAATTTTGTCCATTCATTACGACTACTTTTAAACCTACTTTTTGTGCTTCACGACTCGCAATCGGATCAAACGGCGCGTTGGCACCGGGCGCCCATTTATTTCCCACAATTTTTCGAAAATCTTTCCAGCTAATTTTTTCTATCTTTACAGCATCGTTAAATTTATTTGGGTCTTTATCAAAAACATATTCAATATTGGACAAATTGATCACAGTTTTGGCGCCATATCTTTTGGCCAATACCACCGCATCAAAATCTGTAGAATGTCCGGGCTTCCAACCGCCGGAAAATAATAATTTGCTAGTCCATTTAATTTTATCGGCTTCATGCCTGATAATTTCGGGATGAGATAATTTGCCAAACAATACTTTCATAAAATTAGCATTGAAATGAGTAGTGTGAATACCGATCCAATCCAGGTCGGCGTTATTTTTTACACCCACAGCTTTGGCAGCATTTTGATATTCACGACATACTCGCCCACCACCACACACAATCACAAATCTATACCCCACTTTCACATGACTAAAAATAAACGCTTTAAAATTTTTTAAAAACTCTAGATTGAAACCATCTGTGCCATTGATCATTGAACCACCCAGTGACAATACTACAATCTTATTTTTCACAAAATTATTTATTAAAAATTCCGTTTAACATCCAACTAATTATTGAAACAACTAGAGCACCAAAAAATGCTGGCAAAAAACCATTGACATTAAAGCCTTTTACAATTGAGGAAGCCAACCAAAACATTAGAGCGTTAATGACTAGAGTAAAAAGACCTAAAGTTAAAATATTTACCGGTAAAGTAAGGATAATCAAAACCGGACGAATGAGCGCGTTTACCAGACCGAGCACCAGAGCCGCCAACAACGCCGAATAAAAACTGGCCACTACAATACCCGGTACCAAATAAGTAACCAAGATTAATGACAGAGCGCCAAAAACCCAACGTAAAAGTAAAGACATATTATTTTTTTAAATCCTTAATTTTATTTTCCATTTTCCCAAGATAATTTTTAAGATCAGATACCAATTTAGAGCCATTTTCAAATTTGGATATCCCCTCCTCCAGATCTACTTCTTCTTTTTCAAACCATTCCACTATTTTCTGTAGCTCTTGATAGGATTTAGCAAAATTAAATTTTTTCTCAGCGGTCATATTTTATAATAATTTACCCTGTTTTTTATTTTTATTAGCCGGATCAAGAACTTCGCCGAGAATGCTTCCTTGTCCCAATTCTACCACAAATTCACTGCCAATGTCTAATTGACTAGCAAGCTTTACCAATACTCCGTTTTTATCTCTTACCAGACTATAACCACGCTTCAAAACCATTTTTGGATCAATATTTTTAAATAACATTTGAGCTGACAACACAAACGCTTGGCGTTGATTCAAAACCATCTGCAAAATTTGTGGCACGCGATCGAAATTAGCTATCAAATTTTTACATTTCTGCAAAGGAACTTCTAACGCCGAACTCATTGTATACAAATTTTGTTCAACCATTCTACGCCACCAGAGCATCTTATTTTGTATTGAACCAAAAATATGTTCAAGCGAAAAATCCAATTCAGAAATAAAATCTTCTTTATTTGGAACGACAATTTCGGCGGCATTGGATGGAGTAGAGGCACGCCTATCTGCGGCAAAATCCGCCAATGATTCATCGCGCTCATGACCAACACCGCACACAACTGGAATCTTGCTACCATAAACAGCACGAACGACTAATTCATTATTAAAAGCGGCTAAATCTTCTAGCGAACCACCACCACGCATCAGTACCAATACTTCACACTCAATATCATGTGAATTAAAATAATTAAATGCCTCGGTAATTTCCGATACTGCTTGTTCACCTTGCACCGCCACATTATATAAATTTATTTCTACTCCGCTCCAACGATTATTTAAAATTTTAATAAAATCTCCAAAGGCGGCACTATCACGCGAAGCAATAACACCGATCTTGGCCGGCAACTCCGGCAATAATCTTTTTCTCTCTATATTAAATAGACCTTCTTCTTCCAATTTTTTCTTGAGCAATAAATAAGCTTTTTTGAGACTACCTTCACCTACTAATTCCACTTTTTGCACTGTTACGCTAAAACGCCCACTTTTGTCATGTATTTTTGGATAACCAACAATACGGATTTTCATTCCATCTTCTAATGGTTGAGTTAAATTAAAAACAGTGGCAAAACAATTTACCACAGCTTTATCATCCTTAAGATCAAAAAAAATCCATTTGCCTTGAGAAATTTTATATTGCGAAACTTCTCCTTCAACAATAAATTCACCGGCGATAATTCCATTAACCTGTTCAATAAATTCAGAAACGGATAATATCGGCAACATAATTAACCAATCAATAATTTTACCAGACCATCGATAACCGGACGAACGAGATCAAACAAATAAAAAACAAAAAACATCAAAATAAAAAAACCATAACGATCTAAAAATGATCGCACCTGATACGCTGAAGACGGCAGAACTGCATACAAAATTTTTGAACCATCCAAAGGTGGAATAGGCAACAAATTAAAAACCATCAGGAGTATATTGGCATAGACAATGATTGAAAAAAATGGAGCAAAGATACTGCTAGGAAAGATTCTAACTAATATCCCAAAACAAGCGGCTAACATAAAATTGGCCACCGGTCCAGCCACACCTACTAATGCCGGACCCCACTTTTGATTTTTTAAATTATATGGGTTGTACGGTACTGGTTTGGCATAAGCAAACAAAAACCGTCCGCCAGTGAGAACAAATAAGGCAATTGGTAATATGATTGTCCCCCACTTATCAATGTGAACACGCGGATCAATAGTGAGTCTTCCAGCGTATTTAGCCGTTGGATCGCCTAACTGGTAAGCCATCCAACCATGGGCATATTCATGAATAATAGCTGAAGGAATGATAACTATAAAATAAAATAATAGAGAAACAAAATCCATATGGTATTAATTTAGGCTTTCTATTGACAAAAAGCTAGTTATTGACTATAATTTCATCATCAATTATATCCTATTACCTTTAAAGAATCAATCTTATGAGTAAATCTTGTACAGTTTGCGGCAAAAAAAGTGCACGCGCCAACCATGTTAGCCATAGTAAACGCCGTGTACCACGTCGTCAGCACCCAAATCTCCAACCGCTTTTAGTTGGAACTGAAAAAGTCAAAGCCTGTTCATCTTGTCGACGTACTGCTTCTAAAAAAGCATAATAGACCTCGATGAAAAAAGCACTCCCATATATTATCACCATTGCCATTGTGATTTTCGCTATTTGGTTAATATTTTTACCAAGTAAAGTAGCTGGCATACCAAAAGAATCTATTTTGTTTGTCGGCGAAGGTTGCCCACATTGCAAAATAGTTGAAGATTTTATCTCAGCCAATGGCGTTAATAAAAAAATCCAATTCACTACCAAAGAGGTTTGGAATAACCAAGACAACGCTTTGCTAATGACAAATATTTGGAAGCAGTGTGGATTAAACACCAAAAATGGTATGGGTGTGCCACTCTACTGGGATGGGACAAATTGCTTCAGCGGACAAGACGAAATCATAAATTTATTTAAAACAAAAATATAAATTAACTCCGATAAACATAAAACCCTCGATAATTCGAGGGTTTTATGTTTGCGGTTAAGGGTTTAATGTCCCTAACTTGTAGGGTGGTTGACCGCACGTTTATCCCACAGGATAAACAAATATTGGCCATCCAACATTAAAAAATTGTAGAACATTTTTAGCCGCTTAACCGAAACAATTATATTATACCAAACTAAAACTATTCTAACAAACCGTCAATATTCACATCATACAAGATTTGCTCTTGTACTAAGCGATAGTTAATCAATTCATTCTGATTAAACCATATTTCTATTTCGCGTAGTGCTTCTTCTGGCTTATCTGAGCAATGAATCAAATTACGCACTGCACGACTAGCCAAATTGGCCAATTCGTATGAATCCAAAGTAAGATCACCGCGTAATGTGCCAACATCAGAAGTGGTTGGTTCAGTACCACCAACTAGTTTTTTTACTATACCAACCGCTTGATTTCCCTCCCAAACCATGGCTACTATTGGGCTACATGTCATAAATTTAACCAAGGCGCCAATAATATCACGACCATATTCAACGGCTGCTTTTTCTACTGGTAAACCAGCTGCAGTTCTATTTTTTACCACAGTATTCCCCTTTTCTTCATACCATTTTTCATCTTTATTGTAGTGCACCCAACATTTTTCTTCTGTAGCCATCATCATTTTTAATCCTATCAATTTCAAACCAGTACGTTCAAAACGCTTGATAATTTCACCAATTAACGATCTCTGAACACCATCTGGCTTAATAGCAACAAACGATCTTTCCTTTTGTGGTAAATTCATAGTCTATAAGATTAAGAATAAATTTGGCTTAATTTTAATGAAATTTAACGAAATTGTCAATCTTTAACTAATTTTTCAAATAAATACTGCAAAACGAAAAGTGGTTTTTTGTAACAAACGATTATAAACAACTATCAACCCAGCCAAAATTATGCCAGTTTCAGGAATATTACGTTGATAACAATACTTTCGTACCGTTTTTCCCATTTTATGTTTTTTGACTGCCGTAATCGATAAATCAGTAGCCAAATCCCCGATGGCTCGTGTTTTTACCTCTACAAAATAATAATCTTCACCTTTTTGAGCAATAATATCCAATTCTCCAACGGTAGAATAAAAATTTCTCTCTTTAACAAAAAACCCATGCCGGATTAAAAAGGCACAGGCTTGATCTTCACCCCATTTACCAATTATTTTACCCCTCCCAGAGTCCATATTATTTACTTTTTGGTAGATATTTTTCTATCGATTGTTTCTTGGCTTGCTCAGTATTGATCATCGGCAAACGTCTGATAGCATAAAAAATAACTTTATAACCCCACCAAACAAATAATGCTACCCATAAAACTAACCAAAAACGCCAAGCCAAAAACGCCACACTTTGCTGACGGAAAAACATCCATAACAAACCAAGTAATCCGGTGATGATTAGCATATTACCAGCACGACGTAAAACCTCTTGCGTGCCTTGATCTATTTTTTTATTATAAATTCGAACAATTTTAGCTACCAATCCAGTCAATACTAAAACCAAAAAACCTACAATCCAAAACCATTTAATTCCGCCAACAGCGATAAACGGTTGATAAAACCAATAAGATGTTTTTAAAATATTCTGAATTTTCATAATTATATTTTTTTAAATATCAAACAATAATGATAATCGGTAACTAAAATAGTTTGTATTAATTTCAAACCACACTGAGTAGCAACCTCGGCTAATTTATTAGGCGCAACCATTGCATCATCAGTCGGCCCTAACGTTCCTAATTTTTTAGACCAATCCATTACTACCATTTGGCCATCATCTTTTAATAGTCGAGCAGCTTCGGTTAGGGTGGCTTGTTTATTTTTTATTCCATACAGTACATTCATAAAAAAACACATGTCCAAACTTTTTGGTGGAATCGGCGTCTTGTTTGGAACTTCGATGTCTGACCAAACTATCTGAATATTACTCAAAGCATGCGTTTTAACCCAACTATTAATAGTTTCTAATACTTCTTTCAAAATATCAACCGCATACACTATTCCGGTATCGCCAACTATTCTAGCCGCTGGAAAAACAAAATGTCCGGTACGGCCACAGCCCATATCAGCCACCTTCATCCCTTTAACCAGTCCAATTTTTGCAAAAATGCTAAATGGATCAATTAACGCACGTCCAGCATGTGACATATTTTTAACCTCTTATAAAAATTTTACCAACTGTCCCCATCAAAAATCCTTGAAACATGTTGGTAACCAATAAAAATCCAATAAAAATTCCGATTAAACCGAATAGTTTATATGCCAACCGACTACCACCGCTAGTTCCCAAATTTGCTTCCGCCCAGGCAATCGTACCAAAATTTTCTAAAAACCACTCAGTTTTTAAAATCAATAATGAGCCCACTAATATACAGATGATTCCGACAAAATAACGCATAAATTATTTTTCCTTCTAAACAAAATATTAACCAGTGCCCAGAAGAGGAGTTGAACCTCCAAGACCTTACGGTCGCAGCCACCTCAAGGCTGTGCGGTTACCATTTCGCCACCTGGGCTATTTTAAAATTTTCTGTTTCTGCCTACTATCATGTCGATTTTACCATGAGCCAACTTAATCTTTACTTTGATCTCCTTAGAAACTTTACCGTCGGCTTCAACAGTGAATGGTGAATCAGATACTATTTCCATTTCTTCAAATGGAAATACACTGGGGTCTTCATATTTATAGCCCCACCACCCCTGCTTTGTCAATGGCCGTAAAAACGCTTCCAATTTTCCATCTTGCGGATGAATCACCTGTTCTGCCTTATCTTTTTTATCTTTTTTCCAATAAAAAGGCTGCAAATTACAAACCACTACTTCCATCTTTTCATTAGCAGTAACTGCAAACCTTTCGTCATAAACAACTTTTAATTTAGCTGGTAAAACATGAAGTTGAGAAATAAAATAACGATTATTCATCCAACCAACATCCAAACTTTCTTTTCGTCTTTTTGAGAGTATGTCACATGCCTCAACGCCAGTTGGGATACCCAACACCTCAGAAATCGTATTGCTTATCCCAATCGGCAAAAACCCAAATGTACAATCACAAGTAGCCGCTCGCGACAATACATATCCAAAGGTCGCATCATTTCCAACTATTACTACTGTCTTAGCTCCACGTTTAATTTCATCATCAATTACCTGTTTTGGGTCAATAAAATTATTTAAACGCAAGATTTTTCCAGCAATACCATAGTCAGTCAGACGCACTTCTACCGATTTGATTATCGAGTCATACTTTTTGTGCCGTAAAAAATTGTCATAAAGATAAACATACATACGATACTATCATATTAAAAATTGCCTAAGCAATTTTATCTATTCTCCAACTTCAACCGTTTCTTCACCACGACGTGATGTGCGCGGCTTCAAGTTTTTAGTTTCAGCGCCTTCTATGCCTGGCATCGAAACTTTGCCAAACAACAGCGCTCCTGGTTCCACTGACAAAACCCTAGCTTCAATATCACCCAAAACTTTGGCTGTTGAAGTAAGTTCAATTGTTTCTCTAATTTTTAAGTTACCCTTAACTTCACCAGATATTTTAGCAGTACCAGCTCGTACATTGGCCATAATTTTAGCCCCTAGTTCAACTGATAAAAAACGACTAGTATGCACACTGCCTGATACGGTACCTTTGACAATAATATTACCTTCAGAGGCAAAATCCCCTTCCACATTCACCGAAGGACCAACAATAGTTTCCACTTCATCCACTCGTTCTGTACCAACTGGTGCTTCAGACTCAGGCATATCTTCTTCAATAACATTTTTATGAGTAGATTTTTGAAAAATCATAAGAAATAAGATTAATATTTATTACTTTTATTTTACAAGATTTATTAAAAAAATACAACCGGTGGGGTTTTAAACTTTACCAGAAACTGTGGCCGGTGGTTTTAATGGTAACCAAAAGCCAAATTCACTACCTTTGCCAAGTCCTGGACTATGAGCCCAAACCTTGCCACCATGCGCCTCGATAAATTTACGACAAACATACAAACCTAAACCAGTACCGGTGACATTGGTATTTTTTACGTTTTCGCCACGAT
>CALRIA010000027.1 GCA_943359595.1 Candidatus Magasanikiibacteriota bacterium
TTATCAAGCTACAATTGATTATTTTTTAATCGGAACTGGCGTGATTAACATTGCTGACATTCTAATTGTCACTGGTTTTGTCTTTTATATTTTACCGCCTAAATTTTTTAAATTATAATTATGTTCGTCAAGCTTCGGTCGGTGGCTCCCGTTGGGCTGAATTGTTTACCAGTGGAAGTAGAAGTCGACATCAATAAGGGCCAGACTAATTTTGGTATTATCGGCCTCACTGATACGGCAATTCAGGAAGCAAAAGATAGAATTCACTCAGCAATAAAAAATTCTGGGTATAAATATCCTTTTAATTTTAGGATATTGATAAATTTAGCTCCTGCCAATCTACACAAAGAAGGACCGATGTATGATTTGCCAATGGCGATTGGTGTGATTTTGGCTAGCGTCAATATTCTGGTGTTTCCAAATATGGAAGATACTATCATGTTGGGAGAACTAGCCTTAGATGGCACGCTACGCCCTATAAAAGGAGTGTTGCCTATAGTTTTATTCGCTAAAGAAAGTGGTATAAAAAAAATAATTATTCCCTTAACTAACGCTCACGAAGCAGCAATAATTGACGGCATAGAAATTTTACCAGCCAATAATTTAAAGGAGGTGGTCGGCTATATTTTAAAAGAAAATACGATTATTCCATTTATAAAACAACCAATAAAAAATACAGTGGAAATTTCTAATTTAGATATGTCGCAAGTAAAAGGCCAGCACTTCGCCAAACGTGCTTTGGAAATTGCCGCCAGTGGTGGACATAATATCTTGCTGTCTGGTCCGCCAGGATCAGGAAAAACATTGTTGGCTCGCACTTTACCAACTATCTTACCAAGCCTTACTGAAAAAGAAACTTTAGAAATAACAAAAATTTTTTCAGTAGCCGGATTGTTACATGGCAATCTTATTGAACAAAGACCGTTCCGTTCACCTCACCATACCATTTCAAATATTGCTTTAGTTGGCGGTGGAAATTATCCGCGTCCTGGAGAAATTTCTTTAGCTCATCGTGGAGTGTTGTTTCTTGATGAATTTCCAGAATTTAATCGTAATGTTTTGGAAGCTCTGCGACAACCATTGGAAGATGGGACAATTACGATTGCACGCGCTAGAGGTACCGCTCAATTTCCAGCTAGATTTATTTTGGTGGCCAGCCAAAATCCTTGTCCTTGTGGGTTCGCTAGCGACCCCGACCAACTATGTAATTGTTCAGCCACAATACTTTTAAAATATCAAAAGAAAATTAGTGGACCAATATTAGATCGCATTGATTTGCATATAGAAGTGCCAAGATTAAAATTTGAAAAACTTTCCTCCGACGAAACCGGTGAATCGTCTGCCAATATTCGCAGCCGAGTAGAACAATCGAGAAAAATTCAGTTGGAGCGTTTTGTTGGAACCGATATAATTACTAACGCTGAGATGGGCAATGGCGAAATTAAAAAATATTGTCAATTAAATTCTGAATCATTAAATTTATTAGGTCAGGCTGTAGACAAAATGCATCTGTCCGCTCGTGCCTATAATAGAATTTTAAAAATAGCCCGGACAATCGCTGATCTAACGGGCGAAGGAAATATTTCTTTAAATCATTTGGCTGAAGCATTGCAATTTCGCGTAAAGAACAACAATTAAAAAATATATGGAACCAGATTTAAAATTTCCTCCCCAGTTTTTTTGGGGATGTGCTACCTCCGCTCACCAAATTGAAGGTGGGCTAACTAACGATTGGAGTGAATGGGAAAAATCCCCACTACGATTAAAAAAATTAATAGCCAAAAAGCTCAACCATTTTGAGTTTATCTCCGGAGCAGCGGCCAATTCTTTTGAGAACAATAATGCCGATATTGCTTGCATGAAAGAACTAAATTTAAATGCTTATCGTTTTTCTTTAGACTGGTCACGAATTGAACCGGAGAATGGAAAATTTGATTATACAGCGCTCAATTATTATCTAGACTTCATCAAAAAATTACGCGCCCACCACATTGAACCATTTCTCACTTTGTGGCATTGGCCAATACCAATTTGGTTGCGTGATTTGGGCGGTTGGGAGTCAAAAGAAATAATAAAATATTTCGATAGATTCGTTCAAATAGTTGCCAAACATTTAAATTCCGAAGTAAGTTTTTGGCTCACACTCAACGAACCAACAGTCTATGCCGGGATGAGCTATCTTACTGGCCAATGGCCGCCACAAAAGAAAAACCCATTAGCATACTGGCGCGTATTGTCCAATTTAATTGTTGCCCATCGTAGTGCCTATAAAATAATAAAAACAATCGACCAAAATAATCAGGTCGGAATTGCTAGCCACAATATTTATTTCGAAGCTTACAAAAACCGACCGACCAATTGCTTGCTTAAAAAAATGGCGGATTGGTGGATGAATGAACGATTCTTAAATAAAATTAATAATTGCCAAGATTTTATCGGATTAAACTATTATTTTCATCATCAGATAAATTATGGTCTAGGCAGCAGTCATAAATATGAAAAATCTTCAGACCTAGATTGGGGGTTGCATCCAGAAGGAATATATTTTTTACTTAAAGAATTAAAAAAATACAACAAACCAATTTACATCACAGAAAATGGTTTGGCTGATAAAGGCGACCAACATCGTTCTTGGTATATTAAAGAAATTTTAAAAAATACTCACCGCGCTATTGCAGAAGGTGTGGCAATCAAAGGATATTTTCATTGGTCATTGATAGATAACTTTGAATGGGCATATGGTTTTCATCCGCGCTTTGGACTATACGAAGTGGACAGACAAACTTTTGAACGCCGACCACGCAGTTCAGCGGAATACTATGCGGATATTTGTAAAAAAAATCGCGTAGTGTAACTTTACAAAAAAGCACCCAGTATTGAGTGCTTTTTTGTTTCATTCTAATTAAATGCTATCTATCTTGGCAACCTTAGCAGAAACTTCAACAAAATATACTTCAACAGCGGCACGCTTCACTCCAAATTGATTAACTTGAGCACGCGGAGCGTTCATCCAAATATCCATACGACCATAACCATAACGAGCATTCATTCTGTCGTCTACAGTAAAAATCTTTTCACCGTAAAGAGATGGAATCTTGATTTTAGTACCCATTGGCAACCAATTGGCCGCCACCATACCGTCATAAACTCGCTTTCCAGAAGCGGCGATAAATGGGTCGTCGTCAGTTTGATCAGGAGTAGAGGAGTAAGCACTCAAAACGGTCATCACTACCTTGGTTGGGCGCTTGACCCCTTTGCTCAAATGGAATAGTTTACCATCTGGACTTTCCATGATTGTTAGCTCTTTTCCTTTAATATTAGCCAAAACATCAGTCTGAACAGCCTTTACTGTAGTAGGAAGCACAGCTTGTACCAATAAAACTCCCAAAATAAAAGAGGTTTTAATTGTTTTTAACTTGTTCATTATATTTTTTGGGCTAAGTTCAGCCACTTTCTGTTAATTAAAAAAGATACCCATTCAAGATATCCCCTCTTTCATAACGCCTTATTCTAGCCTAAAAAGGCAAATTTGTCAATAGTAAAGGGGCATAGTATAATACAAGAGATTTTAATAAAAAAATTCATGAAAAAAATTTTTACAGTAATTGGGGTGATTGTTTTGATTGGCTTTGTCTTGGGCACAGTCGTAGTCATTTGGATTGGCAAAGATTTGCCAGACCCAAACCGATTGAACGATCGCCAAGTGTCTCAAAGTACCAAAATATACGATCGTACTGGCGAACATTTATTATATGAAGTTTACCAAAACCAAAAAAGAACTTTAATTGGACTAGATCAAATTTCGCCACTTATTCCAAAAGCCGTGATTGCTGTTGAAGATAGAAAATTTTACGAACATAGCGGAGTAGCTTTTCTTAGTATTATTCGTGCTGGTTTCAACAATCTTATCGGCCGAAAAACTGGTTCTGGTGGCGCTTCTACCTTAACCCAACAATTAATAAAAAATACCATGGTCGGGGATGAGCGTTCTTTGTTTAGAAAAATCAAAGAAGCACTATTGGCCTTACGCTTAGAAAAAAAATATTCTAAAGATGAAATTATAAAAATGTACTTAAACGAGGTTCCGTTTGGATCGACCAACTATGGCGTAGAAGCCGCTAGTCAAAGTTATTTCCATAAAAGCGCAAAGGATATCAATTTGGCAGAATCAGCCACACTAGCCGCTCTAATTCAAGCTCCCAGTAGATATTTAAATAATATTAATACTTTGCATGACCGTCGGGACACTGTGTTGCGTTTGATGAATGAGCAGGGATATATTACGCTGGATGAAAAAAACCAAGCCCAAAATGAAGCCCTAAGAATCTATAGAAACAATGGCATCATGGATGCACCTCATTTTGTTTTATATGTAAAACAATTGTTGGCCGATCAATTTGGAGAAAAATTAGTTGATGCTGGTGGATTAAAAGTGATTACCACAATAGATTATGAAAAACAAAAAGCCGCTGAAAAAATTGTCAAAGAAAACGGCGATAAGTTTGCCAAACAATCCAACGCTAACAACGCCTCTCTTGTAGCAATCGATCCTAAAACTGCACAAATATTGGCCTTGGTCGGTTCTCGTGATTTTTTAAATGAAGAAATTGATGGTCAGTTTAATGTAGCTATGCTAGGAAAACGTCAACCAGGATCTTCCTTTAAACCGTTTGTTTACACGGCAGCTTTTGAAAAAGGTTACACTCCAGACACTGTCGTATATGATACCGTCACAAATTTTGATCTTGGAATTAATGGAAATTATACCCCAAAAAATTATGATGGCAAAGAACACGGTCTGGTTACACTTCGCAAAGCGCTACAAGGCTCTCTCAATATTCCAGCAGTAAAAACTCTATATTTGGTAGGAACCAAAGACACTATCGAATTTGCTAAACGATTTGGTTATACGACTTTTACTGGCGATCCAGGATTAACTTTAGTATTGGGTGGAGCCGAGGTGAATTTACTTGAACATACCAATGCTTATGCCACCTTGGCTGACAATGGATCATACCACGTTCCGGTGAGCATCCTCAAAGTTACTGACTCCAAAGGAGACATTCTTTCTGAATGGAAAGAAGTTGCTGGAACTGAAGCGGTAAAACCAGAGTTAGCGGCGACCATCACTAGTGTATTAAGTGACGATGTTGCACGTGCATACATGTTTGGAAGAAATGGATCTCTCACTTTACCGGGCAGAGCAGTGGCCGCAAAAACTGGTACGACCAACGATTATAAAGATGCCTGGACAATGGGTTACACTCCTTCGTTAGCAACTGGAGTGTGGGTAGGGAATACCAAGCCTTCACCAATGAAAGGCGGCGGCAACACTTTGGCTGGTTTAATTTGGAATCAATTTATGCGCGAGGCCACCAAAAATACTCCGGTGGAAACTTTTCCAACTCCGCCAGAAAATGATGCAATCAAACCAGTCTTGCATGGTTCTGACAACGGAATAAAATTAAAAATTAACAAAACTAATGGCCGTATCGCCACTTCTTCTACACCCCCAGCGCTGATTATTGAAAAAACTTACTTACCACCACATGACATTCTGCATTATGTGGATAAAAACGATCCACGTGGTCCAGTCCCAACTAACCCAAACATTGACCCACAATACGAAAACTGGGAAAACTCCCTACAAGGATGGGCTCAAAGACAAAATGATAGTGGCCACGAAATATCTTTTGAAGAGCCACCAACGGAACGGGATGACATTAATTACAACCCAGAATTATTACCACAGGTGCAAATTATTTCCCCAATATCTAATGAGGCTATTAATGGGAGACAGATAAATATCGAAGTAAAAGCGACCGCTCCGCGTGGAATTAAACAGGTTTTCTATACTATCGACAATGAACAAGTTGGATCTAGTGATCAATTTCCTTTTAGTTTTTCCTACACCTTTAGCAAACTATATACAAACCTACACGTCTTAAAAGTAACCGCTGTCGACGACCAAGGAAATGCCGGACAGGCACAAGTGGTTTTTGCAGTAAATGCCCAATATGATCCGGCCACTTTTAGCTGGGTAGAGGAAGAAGGGATCAAATTAGCCAAAGAAGATTTTCCAAAAGTTATTCAACTAAAACCAATCCGTTGGGACGATATAAAAGATATAAAAATTCAACTGATTAATTCTAAAGGTATTATTAAAAATATTTTTGATTTTAACCACACCGAAGACAGCTTGGCCAGTTCCGGTTTTCTTGAATTTACTTGGAAAAATGTTCCTAGTGTTGGGCAATATAAACTAAAAGGAATCCTCACTGACAAGAACGGACAGATCCAAGAAAAAAGCTTAACAGTTGAAATAAAATAACTAATAAAAAATACCCCGATAAAATTCGGGGTATTTTTTATTTAACTACGGCTGAAATCAAGATATTATCCTCAAACATTGTTATTTTTGGTTTTTTAAACCGCAAAGCATCTTTTATATATTTTACACCTTTGCCTCCAACAGCGCCGATCGATCTAACACCACCAACAAAGATGGGTGAATGAAAAACAAAAACTCTGTCCACCAATTTTTCATCCACAAATGTTCCTAATGCCTCGCTCCCACCCTCTACAAAAACACTACTAATATTCCTATCTTTTAGAACCTGAAGTATAGTTTTAGCAGAAATTTTTCTTCCTAGCAACTCACATACCTCAAACCCTTCTTTAATAAATTTTTCCTTTTTTATTTTATCACATTGACTTGTAGTTAAAATCAAAACATTTTTGTCTCTAAAAATTTGCCTACCCAAAGAAATTTTTAATTTAGCATCCAAAATAATTCGCAGTGGATCTTTTTGCTTTTTGCCATCTGCACCTAAATGAGGATTGTCTTTTATGATTGTGTTGGCGCCTACTAATATTGCCTGATATTCTCCGCGTAGCTGTCTGGCAAATTTTCGAGCCACGTCATTGGTGATCCATTTAGAATCTCCATTGGCGGTCGCAATTTTACCGTCAAACGAAGAGGCGAATTTCAAAGCCACAAACGGTCGCTTTTTTTGATGAAAAGTAAAAAATACTTCATTGAGCTCTTTGGCTTCTTCCTGTAAAAAACCGTATTCGACTTTAATTCCAGCTTTTTTTAATTTTTTTATTCCTTTGCCGGCTACTTTTTTATTTGGATCTAAAGTACAACAAACTACTTTTTTTATTCCCGATTTAATTATCGCGTCAGTACACGGCGGTGTTTTTCCATAATAACAACATGGCTCTAAGTTCACATACAGTGTGCCACCTTCCACACTTTCTTTAGCATTGTTAAACGCTTCTATCTCAGCATGCAAACCGCCATATTTTTTATGATAACCACGACTAATAATTTTATCTTTTTTTACTATTACACAACCAACCATCGGATTGGGACTTGTCCAACCAGAGCCATTTTTAGCCAACCGTATGGTCTCTTTTAAAAATTTAATATCATTGGACAGATTTTTATTTTCCATATTTCTATAAAAATATGTTTTATTGCTAAATATTATGTAAAATATTACCCATTTTTTTCTTTTTAGTAGCCAAATAAAAAGTATTAAATTTATTTGCTTTAATTTCTAATGGAATTCTTTTTTCTACAACTATACCTCCTTTTTCTAACTGGCTAATTTTATCAGGATTATTTGTTAAGAGGTTGATACGAGATATGCCAAGTTTTTTTAAAATCATTATCGCTACAAGATAGCTTCTTCCATCCTCTGGTAGCCCTAGAGATAAATTTGCCTGAGATGTATCCTGCCCTTGTTCTTGCAGAGCGTAGGCTTTGATTTTGTTGGTCAGACCGACATCACGCCCTTCTTGGTTTAGATAGAAAATAAGGCCTGCGCCCTTGCGAGCGATGAATTCCATCGCTTTGTGTAATTGCTCTCTACAATCGCAACGTAGTGACAACAGCGTGTCACCAGTGAGACATTGAGAATGAACTCTTACCAACACTGGATCCTGATCTATTTTACCCATTGTCAAAACTACATGTTCTTTGTTGTCCGGTTTTGATCGATATACTGACAACAAAAAGACACCATACTTGGTTGGTATTGAGGCTGAAGCTGTTTTAACAACTCTAACGGTGTTTTTGTTTTTCATATATCAATTTAAAGTTTCTATTGTATTTCACTCAAAACTGTAATCATAGAAAGGGCAGTAAAAGCCGCTTCAGCTCCACGATTTTCTTTAATTTGGGTTGAGCGATCAACTGCGTCTTGAATATCATAAACCGCCAGCACCTCAAAAATTACTGGCACGCCGAACTCTAAGGATATATCCATACAAGCCCGCGCACATTCATTGGCAAGTAGTTCAAAATGATAAGTTTTTCCTTTGTGGATTGCTCCAAAAGTAATTATTGCATCATAAACATTTTTCTCAGCTAGTTTTTTGACCGCTAACGGTATTTCAAAAGAACCAGGAACTCGTACCATGTCCACCTGAGAGCTTTCTATCCCTTTGCGATTTAACACTTCTAGACAATGTTTTTCTAAATTACCTACAATTTCTTCCCAAAAAGCACCACTTACTATGGCAATTTTTAGATCTTTAGTCTGTTTCATAAATTTAATTCTATTTATTTAAAAACTTTTTTAAATATTTTCCCAAAATATCCGTTTCGATGTTTAACCAATCGTTAATTTTAACGACAGACAACACGGTGTGTTTCCAAGTAAACGGGATTATTGCTACAGTAAAATAATTTTTTTCTGTCGATACTACAGTAAGAGAGATTCCATTCACCGTTACTGATCCTTTTTTTACTATATTACCGAGCACTTCATCGTCTGCTTGAATTTTTAAAATTTTACTATTTCCAACTAAATCAATGGACTTCAAAGTCCCAACCCCATCTACATGCCCTTGAACAATATGGCCAGACAAAAAAGTCCCTACCATGGCCGGCAACTCCAAATTCACCACATCTTTGATCTTTAGCTTACCCAACGCTGTTTTATCTTGAGTTTCTGGCATCACATCTACCAAAAAACTATTTTTTGTGGGTTTTTTTACTACTGTTAGACAGACGCCATCAATTGATACACTGGTGCCTTTTTTTAATTTATTACAGAAGACAATGTTAGCCGAAAAGACAAAGGCTGAGTCTTCTTTTTTTTCGAATTTTCCTAAATTTTCTATAATTCCTGTAAACATAACTAAAAAAGCTACTACTGCCTAATCGGCATCACTATATAAACAAAAGTGTCATCATTGGTTGGGACAAAAAGACATGGACTGTCTGCATTAATCATCTTAAGCGAGCTTGTTTCTGATTTTATATTATTTAAACCATCCAAGACATACCGGTGATTCAACATTATAAGATTGTCGTCACCGTTTATTTCTGCACCTATCTCCGAATTGTATTCTCCGGTTTGAGAAGATGTGGACGAAAGTTTTACCACACCATCTTTACTGTTTATTACACAAGAAATAGCATTAACGCCAATGGTGGTAAACAAACTAGCCATTTTAATTTCCTTACTCATTTTGGTGGTATCAAAAACTGCAGAGGTTTTAAATTCTTTTGGTATTATTTGAGCATAATCTGGATAATTTCCTTCAACCAACCGAGAAACAAGCTGAATATTACCATAATGCATGGCAACCTGATTTTCTCCGACCAGCATTCTAACATTTTGTTCTTTTTCATCATTGTCAGCCAAAGATAGAATGTGAATTATCTCTTGAGCGGTTCTACCTGGAACAATTAATTTAAATTCGCCTTCACCTTGTTGAATTTTAATCTTTTTCTCAGCCAAACGATAGCTGTCGGTCGCGGCAATTATTAGCCCATTATAATACGGTGTATTAAAACCAAAATACATTCCTGCTAGTTCTGGCCTAATTTCTGATTTAGCCAAAGATGAAACAGTTTGACCTAAACCAGTTTTTAACTGTTCTGCATTAAATAAAAATCCATTTCCACTATCTACTGAAGGGATGATAGGAAATTCATCCGCTGGAGTGCCTTTTATTTTTGTAGAAGAACGACCACACGTTATCAACAACTCGTTGTCCTTTAGTTCCATTTCAATTTTTTCATCAGACAACAAATTTACAAACTCACTCAACGTTTTAGATGGAACTGTAAAAGAACCTGGTTCATCTACTTTTGATCGCACGTGAGCTACTATGGCCAGTTCTAAATTGGTGGCAATTATTTCCATCTGTTGATCGTCGGCTTTGATTAACACGTTTCCTAATATTGGGAGGTTAACATTTTTATTGGCGATACCTCCAACCATTGAAAGTGCTTTAGATAAATTTTCCTTTGTACACGTTATTTTCATAAAGGCTCACGTAGTTACATTACTTAATTAAGTATATAAATAAAATAATAATAGTAATAAGGCTGTGGAAAGAGTTAATAAGTGAATCTTTGTTTTTAGATTAGCCAAAATTGATGTGAATAATTTTTTAATGGTTTGGTATAAAAGTGTGTGAGAAAAAACGTTTTTTTCTTTTTTCTTTTTTGCTGTTGATAACCAAGTTGTTTATTCTTTTAGTATCCACAACTTATTAACAATTTTTACACAACAATAAGCCAAGAAACAAAACTATTATTTATATATTATTAATATACAAACGTTGTCTAATTAACTCTAGCTCTTGTTTTAGTTTTAAATCGTTGTCGATTTCTTTGGTAATTTTTTCATTGGCATGCATAGCGGTAGTGTGGTCGCGTCCACCTAGTTCATCACCGATGGATGGGAAAGACATCTTTAAATCATTACGCAATATATACATAATAATTTGGCGAGGATAAGACAACTTTTTTTCTCGGCTTTTACCACAAACGTTTTCAATACTAACATTAAAAAACGTACAGACAGTTTCAATAGTTTGTTGGGAAGTAACAGAACGCCTAGCTGAAGCGGAGTCAAAACTGGAAAGAATGGATTTGACCGATTCGGCAGTTGGAGCCATGTTTTTTAACTGGTGGTAAACAATAATTTTGTTTAAGGCGCCTTCAAGCTCGCGAATGTTGCTTTGAACAATAGTGGCAACGGTATTTAGGGTTTTGTCATCTAAAACAAAGTTTTTTTCTTGGCATTTCTTGCCTAAAATAGCTACTCTGGTTTCAAAGTCAGGAGCGGATACATCTACAATCATACCCCATTCAAAACGCGACTTTAGGCGATCCTCTAAGGCTGGGATAGCTTTTGGTGGTCGGTCAGAGGTGAGAATTACCTGTTTGTTTGCCTGGTGAAGTTCGTTGAAGGTATGAAAAAATGATTCTTGGCTAGCGTCTTTGCCGGCAATAAATTGAATATCGTCAATCAACAGAGCATCGATTGAGCGGTAGCGATTTTGAAAATCTCTTGCTCCACCACTGCGTAAAGAAGTGATAAAATCATTGGTAAACTTTTCAGCGCTGACGTAGAGAATGTTGGTTTGGGGATTTTTACGCAACAACTCGTTGCCAACGGCCTGTAAAAGATGAGTTTTCCCTAAACCAACCCCGCCATAAATAAATAGAGGATTGTAAGCTTCGCCAGGACGATCGGCTACTGCCTTGGCGGCAGTAAAAGCTAATTCTGATCCTTTACCAACCACAAAGCTGTCAAAATTATATTTTGGATTGATAGTAAAACCATGAGTTTGCGATGTTTGGTGGCTAATCTGTTGAGCGTAAGATGGAGGTTTTTCTATTTCGTGATTAGTTGGAGGGGTAGGTGAGGTGTTTACTATCTGTTCTATGACGTTTTTTATGTTTTCAATCTTGTATTCTAATCTTTTGATAGGAAGAGCGGTAATCCTCTCTAAAGATTGGATTATCTGATGATGGTGCTTCTTTTCAATCCAAGCTTGGTTAAAAGTATTTGGAACACAGATAATAACGTGTCCTTCTTGGAAAGTAACGATGCCGGTATTTTTAAACCAAGTGTTAAAGTTTGCTTTGGAAATTGCTAGTTCTAGTTCGGAGAGGACAGCCTGCCAGATTTCATTATTAGTCATAGTTTGTTTTTTTTAAACTTTTATGTTATTTTAGCATAAAAAAGCATCTATACAAATATTTTTTTCCACCAAACTGTGCAAAGCATGTGGATAAGTTGTATCCTGCATGGATTATTGACTAAAAGCCTATAATATGGTAATATATTCAACATAATACATTAAATTAAAAGGTATGGCAACCAAACGAACGTATCAACCAAACAAAAAACATCGCGCCAAAGCCCATGGTTTCTTAGAAAGAATGTCAACCAAGAATGGCCGCGCCATACTTGCAAGACGTCGTGCTAAGGGACGCACAAAATTAACAGTCTCTGATGAAAAATCTGGAAAACTGTTAAGAAAAGCCAAATAAGTTAAACCCCTGATTGAATCGGGGGTTTTTATTTGATATAATTTAGACATGTATAATAAAGAAAATCATTTAACTAAAGTACGAGACTTTAATTTAATTTTAAAGCATGGTTATTGGGTAAATAATCAGTTTTTGAGTTTAAAAGTACTAGAATTAGCCAAAAATGAAGCTTATTTTCCATCCACAGGTGATGTGGATAAGTTTAAAAAACAGCTTAAACTAGCGGTAAATATTGGGTTAAAGGTCTCTAAAAAGGCTGTAGTGCGTAATCGAGCCAAACGGCAAGTGGTGGAGATTTTACGAGAGTTAATGTCGAGAGGTGCAATTCAAGCAGGTTACTATCTTTTTTTTGTAGCTAAGCCAAATATTAAGGAAAAGAGTTTTGCTGAGATTAGCGAAGAAGTGAAAGTATTATTGAAACGGGCGAAGGTGTTGAGCGAATAAAATTTTTAAAGACTATTTTATTTCGCTTTTTTTGGCCGCGAGGCCAAAAGGATGAGCCTTGACTCATAACCCGCTCAATTAAAATAGTCTTTAAAAATTTTATGCGAATTAACACTTTAAATTACATTAAAAAAGGAAGTATTATTTTGGGTTTACCGGTTATTTTTTTAATTTGGGTTTATCAAAAAACTATTTCACCTGACCATGGGTTAATAAAAAGTTTTTTCCCACATGGGTATTGTCGTTTTTATCCTAGTTGCAGTGAATATGGAAAACAGAGCATAAAAAAACACGGCTTGGTAGTTGGAATATTGAAAGCCGTGTGGAGGATAATACGATGTAATCCATGGAATAGTGGTGGAGTGGAATTGCCGTGACAAAATTATTTTATTTGGTTAGTCTGATAGTTCTATAGTTTTGTTTTTATTCGTCGCTCCTGCGGCGATTTTTATTTTATTTTTGGGTTTATCAAAATAATCTGCTAATAATTTTATTAGGGCATCGTTGGCTTTGCCATCTACTGGTGGGGCGGTAAGTTTTATTTTTAGTGTGCCATCGGCCATTTCACCGACTACTTCGTTTTTTGATGAACGTGGTAGGACACGAATTTTTATTTTTGACATACTTTATTTTTTGTCTCTAATATTTTTTAGAATTTCTAAATCTTCGCGAACTTTATCGTCTTCAGTTTCCAGATAAAAATTAATATCTTTAAATTTTTTATTTTTTAACAGTGCTTCAAAACCTGTTTTGCCAATCAAGCCTTCACCGATATGCTCGTGACGATCTTTGTGTCCGCCTAACTCTATTTTACTATCATTGCAATGAGACATTTTTAATTTATCTAAACCGATAATTTCATCAAACTTTTTAAAAGTTTCTTCTACTGATTCGTAAGTACGAATATCGTAACCACTGGCAAAACCATGTTGGGTATCGTAACAAACACCAATATTATATTTCATTAATTTTTTATCATTTATAATTTTTGCAATTTCTTCGAAGCTACTACCAATAATTGCGCCAGCACCCGCAGATATCTCAATTAAAAATTGAGCACTACCTTCATATCCGTCGAGCATTTTGTCTAGCCCGTCGACCAGCTGTTCGAAGCCTTTTTCTTCACCAAGATCTTTGTAGCTTCCTAAATGAGCCATAACATAGGCGGCACCAAGCAGTGAAGCCCGCTCGAGTTCTGCCCGCACCACTGTGATTGATCCATGCTTTATGCGTGGATTAGCACTAGCAAAGTTGATAAAAAATGGAGTATGTACTACCCATTCTTTGAGATCATATTCTTTGCAGAGGGATTTAAACTCAGAAGCAATTTTTTCGTCTAGTGGAGCGATATATCCGCCTTGAGGTGAGCGGGTAAAAATTTGAAACACTTCACAACCAAGAGTGTGGGCATTTTTTGGGGCGTTGATTAACCCGCCCGCCATAGAAACATGAGCACCAAAATACATATTTTATTGTTTAATAAACATTTATATTTTAGCACTTAAATAAAAAATATCCAACCCTATGGTTGGATATTTTTAGTATGTTTTTTATTTTAAGATTTTTTCTTTCAACCAG
>CALRIA010000028.1 GCA_943359595.1 Candidatus Magasanikiibacteriota bacterium
CGACTACGAATTACTTGTGATAATAAATATCCTAAGTTAAGGCAGAGAATTGTTGACGTCATAAAATTTATAATGCCTAAAAATAAAGTCGCTGTAGTTGTTAGAAAACAAAATTGTTGTGATGTGAGCTGTTATTCCAATAGCTGGGAAAAATTGCTTGGATGGAAAGCTAAAAACGGGCCAAAACATTTGCAAAATATTAAAATACCAAAATGGATATTGGATGATAAAAAATTTTCTATTGAATGCTTGCGTGGGCTAATAGAAACTGATGGGTCTATTTATTCTGACAGAGGATATATAATGATAAATTTTGTAACAATAATACCAGAATTAGCCGAAGAAGTTTTAAAAATGATTACACGTTTAAAATTTAAAGCTAATCTATACAGGGTAAAAACAAAAAATGCGGATAAATATACTATTAGACTATCAAAAAGAACTAGAGAATTTATTAAAATTTTAAAATTAAAAAAGGATTAAATTTTACATTGACAAAAACATATTTTTGTGCTATAATATGGGGGTATTTTGCCTAATTTTAGGCAAATGTTTAATATAAAATATGTCTAATGTAGACGGGTTTAATCCTTACAATCAAACAGGGGGGGGATTAGTCATAGTGAAGAAGTTATTACTGACCATCAAAAATTAGTATCAGAATATGAATTTTTATTCTATCATAATTTACGAGATTATTGTGGTCAGCGCCTTGCTAATTGTTTTGGCTATCCGTGATTTGCGTAAGCATGGATTATTTTTAAATATACATAAAAAAATTTCTTATAGCATCATAATATTATTGAGCATCACTATTCTTTGTGCCATCGACGCGCGTTTTATTGAGAGAAAAATTATTATCAAAAATGAATTTGATTTCCCAATCACCAATTTAAAAATACCAATCAAAGTGGTCTTTATTTCCGATCTTCATATTGGTAAATATAAAAAAACTGCTTGGGCTCAAAAAATAGTTAACAAAATAAACGCCATCAGACCAGATTTAATTCTAATCGGCGGCGATCTTATCGTTAATGAAGGTGCATTCGAAGATGAAACTCAATATCTAGAACCGCTAAAAGAATTAGCTGAAAAATATCCCATTTATTATGTTTTTGGCAATCATGAATATGGCATGAGTGGCAAAACTATTGATGATATCAAAAAACAAACTGGTGATCGCTCTGGAATATTAGCAGAAAAGATGAAAGATCTTGGAATTCCACTACTATTTAACCAATTAGCTTGTTCAAAAATAAAAAATCAACCCATCTGCATCTTTGGTATTAATGATATCTGGGAAACTAATTTTAATTTTGATGAACTAAAAAACTGGGATAAAAATATCCCGTTAATTTTTCTAGCCCACAATCCCGATGCAATTTTATTTTATCCAAAAAATGAAACACTGCCAAATATTACTTTAGCTGGCCATACGCATGGTGGACAAGTTCGCTTACCATTTATTGGTGCTCTAGGCGACGCAAAAATTGCCCTGCCAAAAGAATTCTACAAAGGTCTAAACGATTGGCACGGAGCAAAAGTATATACTTCGGTTGGATTAGGAGAATCAGGCGGACCAATACGGTTTTGGAACCCGCCAGAAATTGCCGTTATAAATTTAAAACCACAGAATTAAATCTGTGGTTTTTTATTTACTCAAATATTTCATTTTTCAAGTTTGCTTACTATCAACGGCCAAATTTGTTTACGCAACACTAACCCTTCTTTGATTGCGTGACCTTCGACAAAATCTAGGCCGTAAATTTTGTTGATTAATTTTTGAGTCTCAAAATCTTTGGTTACAAAATAATTACATATATTCTCCAAATCTACCAAATTCAAAAATATAAAATCAAGTTGGTCTGTTTTTTTCATCTCGTCTAATATCTCCAATATTTCTGGACCTCTTTGCTCTAATAATTCTTTTGCACCAATAATTTCAAGTTGAGGAACCACAATTCTTTTGTCAGAAATTTGTCTTACTACTATTTTATCAGCCATTAAAGTATTTTTTAGTTTTTCTCCAGCCATATCAGACTTAGAGGCAAATAATTCTTTGTAATAGTCTTTTTCTAATTTTGAAACTTCAAATAAAAAATCAGCAACAACTCTGTCTCTATCAGTAGTTACACTTCCTTTAAAATTTAAAGTATTCGAAATAATGGCACTAAGTAGCAGAATTGCCGAATCACGAGAAATTTTTACATTATTTCCAATAAATTTTTCCGCCACCAAAGTTGCGGCCGAACCCACCAATTCTATCTGTTTTTTAGCATTAACAAACTCATCAGTTTGTCCAACTTGGCGATGATCAATTATTTCGATAACTTTTTCCGGAACAATCTTGCCAGCAAACAAACGTAATTCTGAAACATCAACTAAAACTATTTTTGTAAAATCATCAGTATTTTCAATGAGTGGCAAAAAAATATTAAAACGCTCAGAAACATAAAGCGCTTCTTCATGTGGTAAACCTAAAAGACCAGCAGTCGATAAACCACCAGTCTTATTGATAAATTCTGCGTAGGCGACAGCACAGGCTGTGCCATCCATATCGGGGTTGATATAACTTGTTACCAAAATATTCCCCATAGCTATGGTTTCAAACGAGAGATTGTACGAGGGAAAGGAATACATTCACGAATATGTTCCACACCAGTAATCCATCGAACCGCCCTTTCAAGCCCAATTCCAAACCCAGAGTGTGGCACACTGCCATAACGACGAGTGTCTAAATACCACTGGTAATCTTCAAGATTCAACCCTTCGGCTTTAATTCTTTCTAACAAAATATCCACATTTTCTTCACGCTGGCTACCACCAATCAATTCTCCCCCACCTTCAGTCGCAATCAAATCATCATTATATACTAAATCTGGATTTTCAACCGAACGTTTCATATAGAATGGCTTTATGCTCTTTGGCCACTTCTCAATAAACACTGGTACCTCTGAGTCTTTGGTAAGTAAACCTTCGTCGTCATTGCCAAGATCTTCACCATATTTAATATCACTACCCATTTCATTTAATTTTACTATCGCCTGGTCATAAGTATAACGAGTAAATGGTGCATCCGCTTTTTTGAGAATTTCAGTATTACGTTCAAGTATAATTAATTCTTCTTTGCAGTGTTCTAAACAATAACGAACAATATGACGCACCATTCCTTCTTGAATTTTGAGATTTTCTTCATGCTCTACAAAAGCCGCTTCAGCATCCATCATCCAAAATTCAGTAAGATGGCGTTTGGTTTTACTTTTTTCAGCGCGAAATACTGGACCAAAATCATAACAACGTCCAACTGAAGCGATTGCGGCCTCGATATATAGCTGACCAGATTGAGAAAGAAAAGCATCGCCTAAATCAAAATATGGAACAGAAAATAAAGTAGTTGTGCCTTCGCAGGCATTAGGTGTGAATACCGGTGAATCAGTTTTGATAAAATTTTGCTGATGGAGATACTCGTTAATTGCCAAAATAACAGCATCACGCACACGCAAAATTGCCCATTGGCGTTTACTGCGTAACCACAGATGACGGTTGTCCATGAGAAAATCTGGGCCATGTTCTTTATGGGCAATAGGATAATCTATCGCCTTTTGAATTATTTTAAAATCTTTTATTTGTAACTCAAAAACATTTTCTTTTTTAGGATGTTTGGTTACTTCACCTACAACTTCGATTGAGGATTCTTGAGTTACTTCTTCACAACCTTGCCAAACATCCGCTGATAAACTTTTTTGTACCGCCACCCCTTGCACCCAACCAAAACCATCGCGCAACTCCAAAAAGGCGATTGGACCACTACTACGCTTGTTGTACAACCAACCTTTAATGGTCACTTCTTCGCCAACATGCTGAGCTATGTCTTTAATAAGAATATACATATTTAAATAATATTATTTTTACAAAAAATTGTCCTCACAAAAGTAAGGATAAATAATCTAAAAGTACGTAAATCTTAACAAATATGGCTAAAAAAGGCAAGCTGATTTTATTTTTCCAATTAATTTGGCAATCTTTTGAGATAGTATTTTAATCCCAAATTTCCCGCTGAACCTAACGAAATCTTTTTCTTAAGCTCCGCCGACCAATCCACTTTTTCCTCTGGAAGTAAATCCAAAGCTTGTTTATAGGCATCACGAAAAGTAATTTTTTTTGTCTTCACCAATTCGAGCGCTTTGTCGGCTGCCAAAATTTCTACCGGAATTTTTGATTCAAACTGTTTTTTATTTGGGACAAGATCCTCAATCACCAGTTGCATGACCTGCAATGAATCTAAAATAATATTAGTGCTTTCAATAATCGGTTTTTTCATTAATTGAGTATCTCGATTGTAGCCAGATAATAAACCTATCACCAAATTTTTTACCAACAATTGATTATTTATCACCACTTTACAATTCGCCCTAACCAATTCCAAGACATCCAAATTTTTTTTCTGCGGCATTATGCTCGAGCCGGTGGTCAAACTCTCGTTAATAGAAAAATATTGAAATTCATTCATTGTAAATATTAACAAGTCATTGGCGAAACGTCCCAGAGTCATCATAATTTGCACAATACTTTCCAAATATATACTTTCAAATTTTCCTTTACTATTTTGACAATACAAAGAATTAATTTGCACTCCGGAAAAACCTAATTCTTTGGCCACAAATTCACGATCCAAAGGTAAATTCACACCAAATCCAGCCGCACTACCTAGTGGACTTTTGTCCAAATGTTTCAAAACAATATTTGTAAAAGCTATATCATCAAGCAAACTTTCCAGATGAGCAGACAAATAATGCCCAACACTACTAAGCATGGCTGGTTGCATATGTGAATACCCAACCATTGGTATATTTTGAAAATTCTTAATTTTTAATTTCAGAATTTTACATATTTTCAAAGTTACCACGTTGATTTGTTTGGCTTTCTCTTTCACATACAACCTCAAAGCCACCAACACTTGATCATTTCTACTTCTACCGGTGTGTATTTTTTTACCCACTGAACCAATTTTTTCAACTAAATAATTTTCAATAAAAGTATGGCAATCTTCATCCTCTATAGAAATTTTTATCTTGCCTTTCTCCCAATCTGATTTCAAATTATTTAATCCATTTTTTATCTTCTTTAATTCCACCTTGCTCAATATGCCAATTTTATTTAATCCCTGAGCATGAACCAAGCTGGCCTGAAAATCATAAGGCAATAAATTTACATCAAACAAATAATCGTCCCCCACTGTATACTTTTCAACTATTTTATTTATAATTGTTTTGTCTTTTTGCCATAATTTTGCCATATATTTTATAATTAATATTTAAATACCTGATTAGCGGTTTTTTGTGCCAAACTATAAATTTCAATAAAACCAGCCGAAGCATTCTGATTAAAAGCGGCATTTTTATCGAAAGTAGCCATATCTTTATTGAATAAAGAATAAGGTGAAGACAGCGCCACCACGGTAGCCATTCCTTTAAATAAATGTACCTGCACTTTACCGGTCACTTTTTTATTGTGATCATTAATAAAAGCATGTAGATGTGACATCACCGGCTCAAACCATTTGGCACCATAGGTGAGATAAGCCCATTTGTGATCGACGATTTCTTTGAACTCATTTTCATCTCTAGTCGATACTAGCTGTTCCAATTTTTTATGTGCGGAAATTAAAATTGTCGCGCCGGGATTTTCATAAATACCTCTCACTTTTAAACCAACTATTCTATCTTCAATCAAAGGCACTATTCCAACTCCATGTTTAGACCCAATTTTATTAACATATTCAATTATTGAAGCAAGGTCAATTTTAATACCATTAATTGCCGTTGGCACCCCAGCGTTAAATTCAATCTCAACGATTTCTGATTCATTTGGTGTGTTTTCCGGCAAGGTACACCATTGCAAAATATTTTCTAACGGCGGAATTAATTTTGGATCTTCTATTTCTCCACCTTCACCAGTATTGCCCCACATATTTTCATCATACGAATATGGCGAATCAACTTTTTGTTTTACCGAAATATTATTTTCTTTCGCATATTGTATTTCTTCATCTCTACCCATACTCCACTCTCGTACCGGTGCGATAATTTTTATCGTTGGATCCAAAGTCAAAATATAACTTTCAAAGCGCACTTGATCATTGCCTTTGCCGGTACAGCCGTGCGCTATTACTTGGCAGTCATATTGCTTGGCCATTTGCACCGCAATCTGAGAAATTATTACTCTACCGAGTGGCGTACTCAGAGCATATCCGCCTTGATAATCCGCATTCGCTTTTATGGCCAAAGACAAAATTTGATCTGCAAAATCTTTTTTCGCATCATAGACTATTGCTTCTTTGGCCCCCAATTTTAAAGCCTTATTTTTTATCATCTCCAGATCATCGGCTGTTTGACCAATATTTATAGTTAAAGTCACTACTTCACAATGATAGTTATCTTGAATCCACTTCAACATCACTGACGTATCGAGCCCCCCAGAATATAATAATAGACATTTTTTAAATTCACCATTTTTAGCTTCATAAGATGTCACTTTTTGATATTCGTTTTTCATATATGTATATTTAAATAATAAATAAAAAATCCACCTCTTATGAGAGGTGGATGAGTTATTATTTTTATATAATACTAAGCCAACCAACTCTCACAAGAGTGGCGGCTACGACGAACGTTGTTGTTGATTAATATTTGTTTCATATTTAAATAGTAATATACATTCAGACACTTGTCAATTAAATGTTAAAATTTTTACTAATTTTTTTTCACTATGATATTGAGCATACAAAAATACCAGCCTGTTAGCAATCTCAGTATTTTGTTCAGCCACTTTATTCCATTGTTTAGAAAATAACCATTTTAATGCTTGTAAATCCACTAATCGTATCGGATAAACTTTGATATCCTGCTGTTTTTTTATAAGCAAACACCTTCTACATATTACCCCACCACCAGAAGGATAAAATCCGATTAAATTGTTCTTATCATCACAAACCGCGCAATTATCCAAACTTGGCATAAAACCAAATTCAGCTACTAAATTAGCTAAAAAACTATAACCCAAAGCGGTTGATATTTTATCAGTCCCATCTAAAAATTCCAACCAATGTTTAATTAATAAAAAAACTTTACTATCGCGTTGATTATTATGAGTTAAAACTGACAGCCAACTAAAAGCTGTACGTAATAGAGTGATTTTTTCTAAATCTTTTAAAATATTTTTATAACAAAAAAATGGCACGGCTTTAGTGAGGTGATTGATTTCTTTTCCTGGTATAATTTCAGCTTCGATTAAAAAAACCGGCTCTAAATAAGCCGAGTTTTTACTGGTAATTTTTTTTACACCGCGAACCAAGGTATCAATCTTTCCTTTTTCCCAAGTGTATAATGAGACTAATTGATCGTTTTCGCGTAAATTACTACGACGCAAAACAAAAGCGTACATGTTATTTTTTATTTTTTTCTAAATAACTTTCCAACAAAACCATCGCTGATTTTTCATCACGACTAACTCCACCTTCGGATCGATCCGCCTGTCTAGAAGTAAAACGCTCATCAAAAAATTCTAATTTAATTTTAAGATCTAAATTTGCAAAAAAATCTCGGACACGCTCAGTGTTTTTATTTTCATTACCATCTAATGATAATGGCAATCCAACCACTAACATATTCACATTTTCTTTTTTTATAAAATCTAACAAATCTTTTTTAGCTTTATTTCTATCTTCATTTTTTATCACCCCAAATGGAAAAACCACCCCGATACCAGTATCGCACCAAGCTAATCCAATGTTCTTTGTACCAAAATCGACAGCGAGAATGTTCATGTTATTTTTTTTCACTAGGCCGTCTTGTGGCTACAATATTGCCAGTCTCTGTAATCACTATAGTGTGTTCAAAATGTGCACTCATTGAACTGTCGGCCATTACAATCGTCCAACCGTCATCCCCAGTAGTGACTCTCCAATCACCCATAGCGATCATCGGTTCAATCGCCAATACCATCCCCGGTTTTAGCTTTATTTTTTCCAATCGCGGATCATAATAATTTGGAATTTTTGGATCTTCGTGTACTGCATGACCAACTCCATGTCCAACCAAATCACGAATTATACCGTATTTCCCCTGTGATTTTACATAATTTTCCACCGCCTTCCCAATGTCTGCTATACTATTACCTGGCACGGCGGCTCTAATTCCCGCTTCCAGTGATTCTTCCGTAACACGCAGCAACTTTTCAGTCTCTTTTGGAATTTTTCCAATCGCTACCGTATAAGCGGTGTCAGTATAAAAACCATGCTCGCCTTTTTTGTAGGGCCATTCCATCCCAATATCGATAGTAAAAATATCTCCATTTTTTAAAATAGCATTCTTTTTGGCAATACCGTGCACCAATTCTTCATTGATACTGGCACAAATAGTAGATGGAAATGGAGTGTCATCCACATGACTTTTATATCCTTTAAATGCTGGACGCCCACCCGCATCCTTGATCATTTTTTCAGCAGCCTGATCTACTTCCCAAGTACTCATACCTGGTTTTACCATTTTATATAATTTTTCCAAAATTTCTCCTGTAAGTTTACAACCGGCAATAATCTTCTTTATTTCTTCCTGAGTTTTTATCAATGCCATAAAATAAAATTATAATTTTACAATATTTTCAATCTGTTTTTCGACTATCTCAATAGCCTGATTTCCATCAACAGATTTTAAAGAACCTAAATTTTTATAATAATTCACAATTGGATATAACGAAATATTCCCTTGCTCTTCAATACGTTTTTTGATAATTTCTTCACTATCATCTTGACGATAAATCAACTCACCATCACATTTTGGACAATCACTCAAATCTTTTGTAGTCGATAAATATGGAATAATTTCTCCACATTTACTACAAATCCTGCGCTTAGCCAAACGATTAAATGATTCGTCATCTGACAACGACACTTCAATAGCTTGTATTTCTTCTCCCCAATTATTTTCCTCAAAAAACTTTTGAAATTCTTTGGCCTGTTCCAAACTACGAATCGCTCCATCTAATACCACGCCAACATTTGATTCCAAATTTTTTTTAATTTCTTTAAAAGCTAAATTGTATACCAACCAATCCGAAACTAATTTACCAGATTTCATTTCTTCAAGCGCCTGTTTTTCTTTTTCAGTTGCAGTTTCATCTTCAGATAAAGCACGAAATAAATCACCGGTGGAAATGTGTTTGTAGCCATATTTTTTGGCTAATAATTTGGCTTGGGTACCCTTACCACTTCCAGGTGGTCCAATAAAAATTAAAATTTTTTTCATAATTACTAAATCAGAAACTTATAATACAAATTTGTTAATCCTCTCCGCTTCTCTTTCTACAACTTCTCCATCGTATTCACCAGCGTGCGCAGTGATACCTTCATATACTGGTTGACGCTGATCCAGATGCAAATTAAAAATTATTTTTTCTTTTTCTTCTAAAATATATATGTGAAATCGTGGATACCAATCACCATGCACCCGTTTTACATAACTCACTTCGCCATTTCTAGTTTTATGCAAACCATAGCCACAACGACGAATAAATTTTTCCGGATCGATCATTTTAGCGCGTTCAAAAACTAATTTCATACTTCATAAGTTTACTAAAAAATAGGCCAAACGTCAATTATAAATACACAAACCCTCGAATTTCGTCAATTGACGGACTCTGATTTTTAGCATAAAATATACTTAATTATTTCTTTAAAACAAGACCATGAAACGCTTTGAACTAACTTTTTCTTTTTTACAGCTACCTCTAGATTATTTAATGCTAATTTTAGCTGGTTTTTCTGCTTACGGATTACGTTTTACCAAAATTGTCACCGCTATTCGACCAATTCTCTTTAATTTATCTTGGAATAAATATTGGCCTTTAGTCTTCATAGTTGCCATTGGTTGGTTGTTCATTTTTACATTAACTGGACTATACAGCGCCGATCCTAATCGTAAATTAGCCAAAGAACTTGGACGAGTATTTTTGGCCTGCTCTACTGGTTTCGCCGCTATTACCATCTATGTCTTTTTTACTTTGCAAAAATTTGATTCTCGTTTTTTAGTTTTAGCTGGATGGATTTTTGCGATAATCTATGTTTCTCTCGCTCGTACCGCTTTACGCTTATTAAAAATATTTTGCTATCGTCTGGGGATTGGATTACGTCGTACGGTAATTATTGGTACCCAAAGTGTAGCTGAACAAATTCGACAGTCACTAGAAAATAAACCTTATCTCGGCTATAAAATAGTTGGTTTTTTAAAGAATTTTAATGAAACAGATCTATCAAAATTACAAAAAAATGGTCTGGATGAAATAATTTTTGCTGATCCAAAAAGCAAAGAAGATGAAGCTCTACAAACAATTGATTTTGCCAATGAAAACCATATCACCTTTAAATATTCGGCCGATCTGTTCGCCACCATTTCTTCTAACATGGCGATTTCCACTATCGCCGGTATACCAATTATTGAATTGCGTCGCACTCGCCTGGCCGGTTGGGGAAGAATTTTAAAAAGAGCTGGGGATATTTTAGGCAGTTTATTTTTTATATTGATTTTTTCACCATTATTTTTAATTATCGCTCTGATAATTTTTTTTGAAACTGGAGGACCGATAATTTACAAAAATGAACGGGTTGGACAAGAAGGTAAAAAATTCTACACCTACAAGTTTCGTTCCATGTACCAAAAATATTGCACTGGTGAACAATTTGGACATTCAGGTCAAGAAGCAATTAAATTGGAAAAAGAACTCATTAAACAAAAAAGTGATAAACAAGGACCAGTTTACAAAATTAAAAATGATCCACGCATCACTCCTTTTGGTCGTTTCATTCGCCGATTTAGCTTAGACGAACTACCGCAATTTTTTAATGTCTTAATTGGAAATATGAGTTTAGTAGGTCCTCGCCCTCATCAACCCAGAGAAGTTAATCAATATGAAAAATGGCATAAAACCGTTTTAACTATCAAGCCAGGTATTACTGGACTAGCGCAAATTTCCGGACGCAGTGACTTAAGTTTTGATGAAGAAGCACGTTTAGATATATTTTATATTGAATATTGGAGTTTTTTTATTGATTTGATAATTTTAATAAAAACTCCATTTGTAGTATTAAGAAAAACCGGATCAATTGTATGAAAATTGCCCTAGTGCACGACTATCTTTCTCAAGATGGAGGGGCAGAGAAAGTATTAAAAGCCTTACACGAAATTTGGCCAGATGCGCCAATTTTTGTTTTATTTCATGATAGAAAAAAAATAAATTATTTGAATAATGAAAAAATAAAAGAATCGTGGTTAGCCAAAATGCCGTTTGTAAAAAATATTTTCCAATGGTATTTACCACTAATGCCGATGGCTACCGAGCAACACGATTTACATGGTTTTGATTTGGTTATTTCTTCGACCAGCAGTTTTGCTAAAGGAATTATCACTTCACCAAATACTTTACATATCTCTTATTGTCATACACCACCACGGTTTCTCTGGGGAGATGGCAATAATTATCTATCAGATTTAAAAAGTAATTATTTTATAAAATTAATTTTACCGTTATTAAATCACCATCTGCGTCTTTGGGATCAATTAAGCACTCAACGGGTTGACCATTTTATCGCCAATTCCCAAACTGTTCAACAAAGAATCAAAAAATATTATCGTCGTGAATCCGATATAATTTTTCCACCAGTTGATACCCACCGTTTTCAAATTGCCAATAAACTTGGTGACTATTATGTCGCCGGCGGTCGTCTTGTTCCATACAAACGTCTGGATTTGGTTGTTAAAGTATTCAATCGCCTGCAATATCCACTAAAAATTTTTGGCATTGGATCAGAATATAAATTTCTAAAGAAGATTTCCAAGCCAAACATTGAATTTTATGGCAAAATTTCCGAAAATGAAAAGGCTGTTTTATTTAGCCGAGCATTAGCTTTTATCCACCCTCAAAAAGAAGACTTCGGTATTACCCCCATAGAAGCTATGTCCGCTGGTCGGCCAGTTATCGCTTATGGATATGGTGGGGCTAGCGAAACTATTACACCCAACGAAACTGGTACGTTTTTTTATCAACAAACTTGGGAGGCATTACTGAATAGCATCCTAAATTTTGATCCATATCATTGGGATAGTGAAAAAATCCGTCTTCACGCTCAAAATTTTTCTTGCGATAAATTTAAAAATAAAATTCAATCATTTACCGATAAACGACATGCACAATTCCAAAATAGCCTAAATTCTATATGAATATTGGTGTAGATATTAGACTACTCATGACCAAAAATAAAACCGGCATTGGCGAGTATACTTTTGAATTATTAAGTGCTATTTTTAAGGAAGATAAATACAATCACTATTACTTATTTTCCAACTCTTTAAAGAATTTAGATAAAATTATTTTTAATCAGCAACAGCCAAACATCCATTACGTTCACACCCGCTACCCCAATAAATTAATCAATCTTGCTATCGCTTTTGGTTTTATAAATATTAATAGGCTACTACCAGAAAAAATCGATCAATGGTATTCTCCCAATATTAATTTTTTGTCGTTAGATAAACAGACCAAACACATATTAACTATTCACGATATTTCTTTTGAAATATTTCAAGATTTTTATACTCTCAAACAACAAATATGGCACAAGATTATCAACCCAAAGAAGCAGTGCCATCAAGCCGACATTATCATCGTGCCATCAGAAAATACCAAACAAGATTTAATCCAATATTATCAAATAAACGAAAACAAGATTAAAGTTATTTATCCTGGCATATCCACAAAATTTGATTTAATCGAAGGCAAGTTAAAATTACAAAAAACCATTGTCCAAAAAAAATATGACTTGCCAGAAAATTTTATTTTATTTTTAGG
>CALRIA010000029.1 GCA_943359595.1 Candidatus Magasanikiibacteriota bacterium
TTATTCCAACGCTTGCTCATCTTGCGTCCATCTTCAGCCAAAATTAAGCCAACATTTTGCAAACGGGTAAACGGCTCATCATAGCTCACTATCCCAATATCAAACAAAAATTTATGCCAAAAACGAGCATAAATCAAATGACGGGTAGCGTGCTCCGCTCCACCAACATATAGATCAATCGGCGACCAATATTTTTCTTTTTCTTTACTAATCAATTCTTTATTATTGAATGGATCTTCATAACGTAAATAATACCAACAACTTCCCGCCCACTGTGGCATCGTATTGGTTTCTCGCTTAGCTGGACTATCGCATTGAGGACAAGTTGTATTCACCCAATCGGTAATCGTAGCAAGTGGAGATTCTCCAGTACCACTGGGTTCATAATTTTTGACATTTGGTAATTCCAAAGGCAATTCACTTTCAGGTACTGGTACCCAACCGCATTTTTCACAATTAACTAATGGAATAGGTTCGCCCCAATAACGCTGACGAGAAAATACCCAATCACGCAATTTATACTGCACTTTTTTCTGACCAATTCCCTTTTCTTCCAAATAGCTAAGCATTTTTATCTTGGCCTCTTTGGTTGACAAACTATTTATAAAATCTGAATTGACAACTATACCATCGCCAGTAAAAGCTTGTTTATTTAAATCATTTGCATCAAATAATACGTCACCTTTTTCATTAATTGGCAAAACAACATCAATAATTGATAACTTATATTTTTGAGCAAATTCCCAATCACGCTCATCATGCGCAGGTACAGCCATAATCGCTCCGGTACCATAACCAAATAAAACATAATCTGCCACAAAAATTGATAATTCATCACCACTAACTGGATTAATCGCTTTTAGCCCTTTCAATTCCACTCCAGTTTTTTCTTTTTGCAATTCAGTACGTTCTAAATCACTTTTACTTTTAGCATTTTCCAAATACTCTAGTACCGCTTTTTTATTGGAAATTTTCTCCAAATTTTCCGACACCAATGGATGTTCCGGAGCGATTACCATATAGGTGGCACCAAACAAAGTGTCTGGACGAGTAGTAAAAATTTTTAAGATCTGTTCGTTATCTTTAATTTTAAAATCCACCAAAGCACCCTCACTCTTGCCAATCCAATCAATCTGCATTTTTTTAATATGTTCTGGCCAAGCGGTCAACTTATCCAAACCAGACAAAAGTTTTTCTGCATAATCAGTGATCCGCAATACCCACTGACGCATTGGCTTACGTTCTATCTCGCTACCGCAACGCTCACATAACCCACCCTCTAGATCTTCATTGGCCAAACCCGTTTTACAATCAGGACACCAATTTATCGGTGCAAAAGATTCAAAAGCTAAACCTTTTTTAAACATCTGTAAAAAAATCCACTGCGTCCATTTATAATATTTTGGATCAGTAGTATTTACTTCCCTATCCCAATCGTAAGTAAAACCTAGCAAACCAAGTTGTTTTTTAAAAATTGCAATATTTTTGGCCGTGCCATCGCTCGGGTGGACTTTATTTTTTAAAGCATAATTTTCGGCCGGCAACCCAAAGGCATCCCAACCCATCGGATGCAGTACATTGAACCCCTGCATCATTTTCATACGAGCCACTATATCAGTAGCGATATAACCTTTTGGATGGCCAACATGCAAACCAGCTCCAGACGGATACGGGAACATATCCAAAACATAATATTTTGACTTACCGACAGTTTCTTTAGTTTTATAAATTCCACTTTCCTCCCAATTTTTCTTCCATTTTTTCTCTACTTCTTTATGGTTGTATTTATTCATAATTTATTCAAATAATATATAGATAATCTACCGTAAAAGTTATAAAAATGCAACATGCACAACGAACAAAATAAACCTAACTAAAAAGACGCTTTAGGGCGTCTTTTTAGTTAAAATTACTTATTAAAAATTAATCTAACACCTTAATTGCATCTTTACCACAAAATGTCTGGCCGTCGGCAGTTAATTTGTTATCAAAATCTATGCCAGACACCACACATACTTGTCCTTTTATGCCATCGTCAGCAGAAAAATTCTTTTGTGGAGGTGTAGTAAACTCATAGTCTTTGGCTGCATCCAGTAAATCTTGTTTAGTTGAAAACACTGCAAAATCTACTACTTGACCTGGAAAAACTGAAAATTTAACATTCTTTTGACCTTTGGCAATCTTTTTATATTGATACAGATCGCCCAACCATTGGCTATCTACTACTTTGGCAGTAAACATACCAACATACACATCAGAAACTATATTGGCGTCATCCTCCAAACTATCTTTCACCACCACCGTCACCATAGCATTGGCGCCAGAGTATACATAAGAATTTTTAACTCCACAGAAATTTTTACCATCAGCCTCCAGTTTATTATTAAAATCAACCCCCGCCACTACACATAATTGTGGTTTTCCATTTGGATAAAAATTCTTTTGTGGAGGAGTAACAAACTGATGTTTTTTATTGTTGAGCACATCTTCTTTTGTCTCAAAAACCAAAAAGTCTACTACTTGACCAGGTTTAACTACAAACTTCACACTTTTTTGCCCTTTATTTATTTTTTTATATTGCACCAAATCTCCAAACCAACTATAATCTACCACCTTGGCAGTGTACATAGCCACATAAACATTGGAGACTATTTTAGCATTATTTTCTGTACTATTCTTTACTTCTATAGTGATACTAGCATCACCTTTGGCAGCCAATACAGAGACTGGAGCAAACAACACAAGTAACGCCACAGCGACTAAAGAAAAAATTAATTTTGGTAGTTTCATAAAAAAGAAGATTAAAAAAAATAATAATATTATAACTTAATTATATCACAAACCACCTCAAATCAACAAATACCACGCCTTATTTCTGACATTTAGAGCAAAAATGTGTTCCTCGTCCAGCATGTTTAATTTTTAAAATAACACCTTTACAATATTTACATTTCTCGCCATCACGACCATAAACATTTAAAAAATTTATATGGCTACCGCTCTGGCCGTCACTATCCACATAATTATTGAAAGTTGTACCACGATTGGCAATCGCTATTTTCAAAACATCTTCTATACATTTATATAATTTTTTTATTTCCAAAGAAGACAAATCGATTATCTTTCTAGTTGGTAGAATTTTTGCACAGAAACAAATTTCATCGGCATAAATATTACCAATCCCAGAAATCAATTTTTGGTTCAATAATAACGCCTTAATATTGGTCTGACGTTTTTTAAACAAACGAACAAATGCTTCCAAAGTAAAATCTGGCGTCAAAGGTTCGATGCCAAAATTATTGGCTACAATTTTTTCTTTTTCTTCTTTGGAAACCAATTTCAAATAACCAAATCGCCGTAAATCATTAAAAAACAACTGCCCACCATCATTAAAAGTAAAAAAAACACGAGTAAATTTATTAGGCACATTGGTGACCATTGCAGTCTGGCTATGACCGCCAGCTAACAGCTGTTTTTTATTTCGGTAAATTAATTGTCCAGTCATCTTCAGATGCACTAATAGAAAAGCATATTTATCAGCTTTATCCAAAGCGAACATCAATAATTTACCACGTCGTTCAATATGTTTAAAATTATTGTCAACTAAAACATTTAAAAAATCCGTAGATTTATTGTGAACACTTTTAGTGGCCAAAATTTCAATATTTTTTATTTTTTCACCGGCAATCTTTTTTTCCAGATCACGACGAATTGTTTCAACTTCTGGCAACTCTGGCATATTAAATCTTAATTTTAGCAGCTACTCTTTCAATTGCTTTTACAAAAGCCGCCGCACGCATCGTAATATTAAATTTTTCTTTTGTTTCCCACACTTCATTAAAAGCTTGAACCATTATTGACTCCAGCTTAATAAATACTTGTTCTTCGCTCCAACGTTCATTTTTATTATTTTGTTCCCATTCAAAACAACTTACTGTTACTCCCCCAGCATTAGCCAAAACATCTGGTACCACGATTATATTACGCTGAGCTAAAATTTCGTCCGCTTCAGGAGTAGTTGGGCCATTAGCCATTTCCAAGATCATTTTTGCTTTTATATTGTTAGCATTTTGAATGGTAATCTGATTTTCCATAGCCGAAGGTACCAAAATATCGGTGTCTAATTCCAATAAATGTTCATTATAAATATTCTGTGCATTAGAAAAATCAGATAAAAATCCGGTTTGTTTTTTGTGTTCAAATACCGCCTTAACATCTAAACCATTTTCATTATATATTCCACCTTTGCTATCACTAATAGCGACAATTTTATAGCCATCGTCGCTAAGTAATTTGGCCATAAAACCGCCGACATTACCCATACCCTGAATCGCGACTTTCACTTCATTTGGTTGTAATTTTAATCTCTTGGCTAACTCACGCACCACATATACGCCACCTTGGGCTGTGGCTATTTCACGTCCTTCACTCCCACCATCAGCGATCGCTTTACCAGTGATCACTCCAGGATCAGCATGACCTAGTAATTTTTCATATTCATCACGCATCCAACCCATGATTTGAGACGTAGTATACATGTCAGGTGCCGGCACATCTTTGTCTGATCCGATCTCTCGCCAAATTTTTTGGATATAACCACGTGACAATCTTTTTAGTTCACCTAATGATAATTTTTTTGAATCGACAATTATTCCACCTTTACCACCACCCATCGGGATGTTTACCGTAGCACACTTTATCATCATCCAAAAAGATAATGCCTTTACCTCATCAAGCGAAACATTTTCATGGTAACGAATACCACCTTTATACGGTCCAAGTGCATTATTATATTGAGAACGAAAGCCAACAAATACTCTGATCTCACCGTTATCCATTTTTACTGGCACTGATACTGTTAAAACCCGATCAGGATATTTTAAAATTTCATAGATATTTTTATCTAGGCTCATGATATTAGCCGCTTTTTCTAGCTGAACTAGAGCATTTTCAAAAGGATTTTGCATATTTATAATAAATGATTAATATATGATAACTAATCATACCCTAAACAATATACGGCGTCAAAATTAGTCTAATAACACTAATGTAGTGTATAATTAAAAAATTAATTAAATGTTTTTTCTATGTGCTATAATCCAGCCGTTTCTCTGACCACCGCTATTATCGAATGGACGTTAGCAATCATCATACCTTGGAAATATCCAAAAAATAGAGTACGTTATTTTTCTAGTACCTTAATGTTTTTTTTGGGGTTATATCAATTCACTGAATTCATGTTCTGCAAAACCAACCAAGCTGATCTATGGATGCGCGTCGGTTTCATCGCTTACAGCTTACTGCCAGCGATCTGTCTACACACCACCTTATATTATTTCAAAATAAAATTTAATATTTTCTGGATATACATTATCCCATTCTTATATATAACAGGCGCAATTGCTACTACAAATTTCGTATTAGAAAGTAAATGCCACGATATTTTTGTAACTGCAAGAAATATCTTTTCTAATATTAATTCGCCACTAGCGTCAGTAAGATTTGGTGTCTATGTTGCCTACTACTTAAGTTTTATTTTGATCGCCTGTCTTATTAGCATTCGAGGCTACCTAAAAGAAACAAACCACAAAAAACAAAAAATCTTGTTGGCTTTTCCTCTGGCAGTTTTTTTGATGTCTTTCCCTACTTTTATTTTAATCGTAATTTTTCCCGCACTAAATATCCAATTTCCTTCTATTCTCTGTCACTTTGGTCTATTGCTTGCACTAACAATATTTCTTGGGGCTAGATGGGAACATGAATTAAGGAATTTGCGGAGGTAAAATTTGTCCCTTACCCACTACCCAAAAACTTCCACCAGATTCAATCAGATCTCCATTAGGAGCTTTTATAGCAAATGAAAAAGTATGCTCACCAATATCTGCTTTTTTAAAAGCTGGTAATAGTCTTCCAGAAGAATATGTTTTAGCTCCTAGGTTTAAATTTTTATCAAAGATGCTCATATCCATAAGTTCTTCATTATCAAGAGCTAAATCCATATAATAAACCATTTTTTTATCAGTAGTATATACTAAAATATTGTGCTTTTTACCAGTCTCCGGTTGGTAACTATAAGTAAAAACACGAATTTTATTAAACCAATCACCATATTGATTTTTATCCCCATCTATCACTTCAAATTTACCCCATGGTTCACTAATAGCACCATTTTTACCAGTAATCAAAAAAGAAAAGGTATGTTCACCAATTTCATCATCGGAAAATGTTCCGATATTACCACTGCAAGTATAGACTGATCCGCAAGTTTTTACTATCTGATCATCCATTTTTATTTCAGTCTTTTTTATATTTTTAGCATTTAATGCATTGATACTAACAAAAAATTTATCGTTCTTCATTACTTGTGGATTACCAGTAGTGATGCTCTGGTATTTTGGCATTAGTTTTATTGGTGCAGCCAAAACACTTTGACCAACAAACAAACTTAATATTGCTATCGCTCCCAACGCACTCTGAAAATATTTTTTCATATAAATTAAATTATTTTTTAATTGTTTTAACTATCTTTTTCATTTTTTTAGTAGTTTCGGATACCGCTTTAGCTACTGCTTCTTTGGCACTTTTATTAATTTTATCAGTGCCAGCCCCCACCCACTCACTGGTTTTTTTAGCAATTACTTTTTGTACCAAACCAGAAGCACCATCGGTAATTAAAGATAACAAACCAGACATATGTTCTATTTTACCACGTATATAGTTGATCGCTTCGGTCAATGCTTGCAAACGCACCCGAAATTCTTCGACTATTTTATTGGTATTGCGTAGTAGACGCATTAGATAATAAAACATCCAACATAAGAAAAAAGTGACCCACAAGATACAAAACGAAATTATCAAAAACAATATATCTTTTGAATTATTAAACATATTTCCCTCTTTTAAAAATTATTAAAATAATATCTGAATAAATTATACCATAAAAATTAAAAACAAACAAAAATATCGACAAATTTTGTCGATATTTTTTAATATATTATTTAATTTTATCTTATTTCACCAGCAAACTCTTTTTTAATCATTGTTTTAATTTTTTGCATTATTGCATCTACCTCAACCGCAACCAACGTACGAGTATTGTCAGCAAAAACCAGACGAAAAGCCATACTCTTATATCCCTCACCGATCTTATCGCCTTCATAAATATCAAACAGTTCCACTTTTTTTAATAATTCACTAGTTTTTTGTATCGCCTGCAAAATATTTTCATGGCCAACTTCTTTTTTTACTAAAAAAGCCAAATCGCGTACTACTTCTGGATATTCTGATGATGGTTTATAAGTTGATTTGTCTGACTGTTTTTCTAACAATTCAGAAATAGCCGACAGATTTAATTGTAACGCTCCTACTCTCTGATCAATCCCCAAGCTCTGAGAAGTGAATGGATTAATTTCACAAATTATTCCAACGATTTTTCCAAGTATAGAAACTGCTGCTAAACGAGCAGGATGTTCCCAAGAAAGGACAACGTCTGTTAATAAAGTTTCAAAATCAACTTTTAATTCAAAAAATATGCACTCCAAGGCACGGCGTACTTGCCAAAACGGCGCTTCATCTTTTTTTGCCGCACAAACCGCCGCCACCCATGTATCCTGTCGTGGTAGCAAATGATCTCCGTTAGCGTCAACTCTAGCGCCAGTTTGATGCACGGAAAACACCTTACCAATTTCAAATATTTTTACTTCCGAATAATTTTCAATATTATTTTTTATATTTTCCAACAAATTTGGCAACAAATTACGACGCAAATACGGACGTTCTTTAGAGAGTGGGTTGTCCAGTTCCAAATATTTTTCTAAACTATCACCCATTTTAACAATTTGTGATTCACTAATAAAAGAATAATTATCAACTTCGCTATATCCCAATCCCTTTACCAATGTAACGGCAATATTTTTTTCTATTTTTCTCAACGGATTAATTAACGGTGGTTTATTATCCAATTTTAGAGAAGCTGAAATAATATTATTATATCCATAAAAACGAGCCACTTCTTCTACCAAATCCTCCGCAATCGATACGTCTTTAACCGCTCGCCAAGTAGGAATGAAAACTAAAAGATTTCCCTTTTTAGATTTTATTTCAAACCCTAAACGTTCTAAAATATTTAAAATATCTTTTTCTGGTATGACAATACCCAATTTTTTTTCAAAAATATCTAAAGAAATTTCAATTGGCCCAACCGGCAAAGAAAAATTATTTTCATCTACCACTTTGCTAACCACTTTGGACTCTGGACAACATTCTAACACTAATTCTACTGCTTTTTGTAAAGCAATTTCACACATATTTGGATCCAGACTTTTTTCAAAACGTATGGAAGAATCACTACGCAAATTCAAGCGAGTCGAGGTTTTACGAATATTGATGGCGTTAAAATTGGCCGACTCAAAAATGATGCTAGTGGTACTATTTTCAATCGCACTTTCCATTCCACCCATCACTCCAGCGATTGCCAAGATTTTCTTATTATCTGCTATGACCAAATCATTTTCATTCAATTGATACACTTTTTTATCTAAGGCCAAGATTTTTTCTCCTGCCTTAGCAGTACGTACTACAATTTTTTCTTCCACTTTATCCGCATCAAAAGCGTGCATTGGCTGTCCTAAATCCAACATTACATAATTGGTAATATCAACGATATTATTGATAGGATGGTGCCCCAAAGTCATCAATTTTTCTTGCAACCAAACTGGTGATGCGCCAACTTTGATATCAGATATAGCGACCGCCATATATCTCGAACACCATTTGTAATCGGCTATTTCAACATTTAATTTAAAATCTTTTCCTGGCAATATTTTTTTAGTTTCATATTTTTGTAAATCACGATTATACAAAACCGCCACTTCGCGCGCCATACCATAGTGTCCCCATAAATCACCACGATTAGACAGTGATTTGTTGTCTATTTCCAAAACCCAATCATTTAATCCCAAAACTTCAGCTAGCGGTAAACCAATTTTATAATTTTTATCAGTTAAATCTAAAATTTCTTTTTCATCTTTTATTGGAAACAACTCTCCCAAACCAATTTCTGTAGAAGCACAAATCATTCCAAAAGATTCTTCACCACGAATCTTGGTTGGTTTTAATTCAATCAACATTCCTTCTCCATGCCATTGCACTTTGGCACCAACTTTAGCGACGGCCACCAACATACCTTCGCGCACATTACTGCCACCACATACTATTTGTAATTCTTCGCTACCAATATCTACTTTACACAATTTTAATTTATCAGCGTTAGAATGTTTTTCCGCGCTTACAACTTTACCAATCACAATATTTTGCAAAAGTTCACCTTGATCTTGCAAAGATTCTACTTCAACCGTCGAAGCTTTTAATTTTTCCGCTACTTCCTTAGCTTCTACCGCCGAAAGGCTGACATATTTTTTTAACCAATTATAAGATATCAACATATTAGAACTGTTTTAGAAATTTTAGATCACCGCTTTCGAGATGACGAATATCCTCGATACCATATTTAAGCATTACTAAGCGAGTCAACCCCAAACCAAAAGCAAAGCCTTGATATTTACTTGGATCAATGTTACCTTGTTTTAAAACATTGGGATGTATCATACCAGCACCAAAAATTTCTAGCCAACCAGTATTTTTGCAAACTCGGCAACCATTCCCCTTACATAAAAAACAGGTCACTTCACCATTTATTCCAGGTTCAACAAACGGATAATATTTTGGACGTAATTTTACTTTAGTATCTTCACCATACAAATGTTTGGCCACTGTTTCCAACACACCTTTTAGATGAGCAAAAGTAATATTCTCTCCCACAACAAAACCCTCTAACTGATAAAAAGTATGTTCATGACGAACATCGGTTGCCTCATTACGAAAACATTTACCAGGCACAATCGCGCGAATTGGTGCGCCATATTTTTGTAACGCACGCACCTGCATCGCTGAAGTCTGAGTACGCATTACCCAAGGGGTTTCAGAATCTACTTCATGATTTTTCACATAAAAAGTATCCTGCATATCACGAGCAGGATGAGACTCAGGAATATTTAATGCTGTAAAATTATAATAATCACTTTCTATTTCTGAACCATCTAATACCATAAAACCCATCGAATTAAACAAATTTTCCAAATCATTTTGAACAATAGTATTTGGATGAAAATGTCCATATTCAATTTTTGGCAAAGCAGGCTGAGTGATATCCAATCGTTCCTTTTCCAAATTAGTCTGCCAATCGGCCTGTGATAGTTGGATTTTTTTAGTTTGTAAAACTGCTTCAATTTCTAATTTAGCCTCGTTAGCCAACTGCCCAACAATTTTACGTTCATCATCTGTCAGATCTTTTAACCCTTTCATTATATTGGTTAACTCGCCATTTTTTCTACCTAATATTTTATTTTCCAATTCTTCTAAATTAGCCTTATTTTTAATCGATTTTAAAGCTAACAACACTTCCGATTTTAATTGTTCGAGTTTTGATTGCATATTATTTTAAAACAATCTTGAGAAAAATGCTCCAATTATTCCTTTAAAATTATTAATATCTCGTACTGTAACGACTACAACTAACAACATTAATAATGCAAATCCAACCATATGAAACATACCCTCTAATTTCTGTGAAACTTCTTTGCCACGAATTTTTGAAATAATCACAAATAACAGTCGGCCACCATCTAAAGCCGGAATTGGCAAAATATTAAATACCGCTAAATTAAGCGACAACATTGCCATGAACTGAATCAAGTAGACCAGCCCCATACGCGCTACTCGTCCAGTCATCACAGCTACTCCTACTGGTCCTGACACCGCTTCACCAACACCATGACCGACAAATAATCCTTTAATTAATAGATAAAATGCAACTAAAATCTCTTTCAAATACCAACCGGTAGCTTTTACACCCTCGAAAATAGCGGTAAAAAATGGATAGCGTACCGTACCAATTTCGGCAATAGCCACTCCCAAACCGCCTCGACCAGTATCACTATATACAGCTGGCTTAATCTTTTTTTCAATTATTTCTTGATCACGTTTAACTTTCACCAATAATTCTTCATTTTTATGTTGATCTACAAAATTTTGCAATTCTTTCAAACGTGGATTTTGTAAACTACCAACTTGTAAAAGTACATCACCAGCTTTAATACCAGCGATCTCGGCTGGTTTGCCTGGTAGTGTTTGTAAAATTTCAATACGACGATCTTTTATGTTGGAAACATCACTCAGACTGTCGATAGTTTGAGGCAGACCAATCATATAACCGCCAATCAATAACACCATTGCCAAAACTACATTCATCATTACACCAGCGGACAATACCACCGCTTTCTGCCAAGTTTTTTTAGCGGCGAAACTTTGTGGATCACCTTTTTCATCACCGTTTTCACCTTTAATTTTTACAAAGCCTCCCAGTGGCAACCAATTCAATGAATAAACTGTACCGTATTCCTCATCACTTTCATTAAGGTCACGATTGCCTTTTACTAAACGCCAATGTTTATTGTTGTCTTTTTTAAATTGTAAACCAAAAATACGCGGTGGAAAACCAAACCCAAATTCATGCACTTTCATTCCAGTTTTTTTGGCCGCAATAAAATGACCAAACTCATGAGAAATAACTAATACCGCCAAAACAATAATAAAGAAAAAAATTGAGGCCATAGAGGCTTGATTTATTATAATTAATAAGCTAAAATAACTTAACAAAGCCGACATCGGCCTTTCTAATTAAGTAAATATTTTATGTCTCCATTTTATATTATTTTAGCAGTTATGGCAATAGTAGTGGTTTGGATAATGATGACCTTCAATGGCTTGGTACGCAGTAAAAACCGCGTCGATGAAGCATATAGCGACATCGATGTTCAACTCAAACGTCGCTACGATCTTATCCCAAATTTGGTAGAAACTGTAAAAGGATATATGGCACATGAACGTGAAACTTTGGTAAAATTAACTGAGGCTCGTACCGCGGCCATGGCTACTCATGACAACAAAGGCGCCTCCTTAGCTCAGCGTGAAGCGACTGAAAATGCTCTATCCTCTACTCTAAAAACTCTTTTTGCCGTAACTGAAAATTATCCAGAATTAAAAGCTAGCCAAAACTTTTTGCAATTGCAAGATGAAATTTCGGACACAGAAAATAAAATTCAGGCCAGTCGCCGTTTCTACAATGGAAATGTTCGTGACTTCAATACTCAAATTCAAGTTTTTCCAACCAATCTGTTTGCTGGAATGCTGAAATTTACCAAATACGAATTTTTCTTAGCTGCTGAAGCTGAAAAACAAAATGTACAGGTAAAGTTTTAATTATGCCACCAGACATAGATTTAAAAGATGCTTTAACCTTTGCTAGAAAAATAGCCAAGGAATGTGGCAAAAAATTGATTGATTATCGCAAACACATTAACCCTAGTGAATGGAAATTGGCCACCAATTTTAAAACAACAGCCGATGATTGGTGTGATAATTATATTCGCCAAGCCATTAAAAATAAATTTCCAACTCATGGAATAATATCGGAAGAAGAAGAACCTTTTAATAATAAAAATAAATATCTTTGGGTGGTTGATCCGTTGGATGGAACAATTCCTTATACCTTCAAATTTAGCAACCACTACGGTGTGGCGATTGCATTGGTAAAAAATAATCAACCATTACTAGGTGTGTTTTATGCCCCAGAGCTAGACAACAATGGTCAGGCAATTGAATATTTTGCT
>CALRIA010000030.1 GCA_943359595.1 Candidatus Magasanikiibacteriota bacterium
AAAATCTTCAATATCTTTTTTACTATTGAGATTTAATTCTTTTTCAATAATATTTTCGATTGGTAAACCATGACAATCCCAACCCCAACGACGCTCTACTCTAAATCCACGCATTGTCCAATAACGTGGTACTACATCTTTAATCAAAGAAGCCACAATATGACCATAATGCGGTAAACCAGTCGCAAACGGAGGGCCGTCATAAAAATGATACGGCTTGTCTTCTGGACGCTCAGACACAGATTTTTCAAAACATTGGTGTTCATCCCAATATTTCAAAACCTCATCTTCATTTTGTGAACTATTGTACATATATAAGTTTTACGGTTATTTACTTATCTTTTCGCTTTTTTGGCCAGCGATGACCAAAGGATGAGGCTTGGCCTCATAACCCGCTCAAAGACAAATAAATAACCTATAATATTAAAAATAAAAAAACACGAAAATATTCGTGCCAAGAGTCCCAATAATTGAGACGGTACCATCTTGAACTTTTACTTAATTTGGCTATCACGGGCTCACCCGGAAAGATCTACTTTTTGCTATTTTTAGCAAATTTCTACTTTCAGCTCCCCGCTGATGACGGGTTTTAGCGCTTTTTACTAAATTTTATAAATTAATTTGGTAAGTCTAATCTATTCATGCTAACTTGGTTTTGCCAAAATCCTTCCATTGCTGGTCCTAACTTTTTTAATTCTTCTCCCAATTTAGCAACTTGACCCTGAAGCTCGGCTGTATTTTGTTTTCTTTGCTCTTGGCCAAGTTTAATCGTCACATCTCTTACTAAATTTCTAACCATTAGATCGGAATGGTTGTTTACCCCGCCAATTTTAGCAACTTGTGCACTATGTACTGTATTTAGAGCGTCATTTAATGCCAAACTCAATTCACGAATTTTTAAGGCATTTTTATCACCTTGTGACCTTTCCTCTTCTGCAGCCAATTGTGCGTCACTAGACGGCTGTTTTTCTGGCTGTTTTGGTTGTTCTTTTTTTTGGTTGGCGCTTTCTGCATCCGGAAGTTTTAAAACACCAAAATCGTCTTTGTCCCCAGCGGAAACAGGAAAATATTTGGCCATATCTCCGGCAGACATTCCACCATTTATTCTTGCACCTGAATCTGCCATACAATTAAACAAAATTATTTAATCAATTAATAGTAATATATCATAAAAACCATAAAAAGTCAATACGAAACATTGCCAAAATTAACAATAAAATGATATAATTGACGTAATATTTAAAGTTTTATTATGTTATATATTGCTTCTGATCATGCTGGCTTCCAGCTCAAAAAACATTTAATTACCTATATAAAAACTCAGCTAAGAAAAACTGTTCAGGATTTAGGCCCAAAAAAATTCGACAAAGAAGATGATTTTCCAGACTTTGCCGTACCATTAGCCAAAAAAGTGGCGGAAAAAAATAGTAACTTGGGTATTTTAGTTTGTGGTACCGGCCACGGTGTCTGTATTACAGCTAATAAAATCAAAGGAATAAGTGCGATTTTGGGATATAGCATCGAAGCCGCTGAAATGGGCAAAAAACACAATAATGCCAATGTCCTCTGTCTTGCTGGCAAAGTGTTATCTCATGAACATGCCAGCGCAATTGTAAAAAAATTCTTAGAAACAAAATTTGAAAATGCCCAAAGACTAGTACGTCGAAATAAAAAAATTACTGCTTTGGAAAAATAATATTATGATTATTCCCGCTATTCTAGAAAAAAACTTTTCTGATTTTGCAGATAAAGCAAAAAAACTATCATTTGTTCCACTCATCCAAATCGACATTATGGATGGAGAATTTGTTGAAGGAAAATCATTTGAAGAAATAGGAGAAATAAATTTACTAGATTTAAAAAATGAATGGGAATTACACTTAATGGTCAACCACCCATTGTTAGCGATAGAAAAATGGAAAATTGTTAAAAATATCAGGCGAATTATTTTTCATATCGAATCCGAAGACAACCCACAAGAAGTGATTAAAACTATTCAAAGAAATGGCTATGAAGTAGGTATAGCAATTAATCCAGACACTGATAAACATGAAATTTTGCCTTATATTAACGATATTGACGAAATATTATTTCTAACCGTTTATCCTGGAGTACAGGGTGCGTCTTTTGTACCAACGGTTAAAGATAATGTTATTGAACTAAAAAAGATTTTAGAATTAAAAGAAAAAGATATGTTGATCGCTGTTGATGGAGCAGTAAACAAAAATAATATTCAAGAGATTAAAAAATGGGGCGTAGACAATTTTTGTGTTGGCAGTGCCATTATTGAAACTGACGATTACAAAAAAGCTTACGAAGAATTAAACAGTTTAATATAATTATGTTTGATCTTATTATTATCGGAGCAGCAGCCGCTGGCAGTAGTGCCGCTATTTATAGCGCCAGAAGAAAATTAAATTTTAAAATTGTTACGGACGATATTGGTGGTGAAGTAGCACTATCTGGCATAGTCAATAATTGGCCAGGAATTTTAGAAATTCAAGGTTTTGAACTGGCCCAAAAATTTCATGAGCATGTAAAATCTTACGGCGTAGAAATTGATCAAGGATTTAGGGTAGAAAAAATTATCTCAGAAAAAAATTACCACATTGTATTGGCCAAAAGTGCCAGTGGTGAAGAAAAACAATATAAAACTAAAACCGTTATTATTGCAACCGGTATTCACCCTCGTCATCTTGGTATAAAAGGAGAAGAAGAACTAAATCACAAGGGAATAACTTATTGTACAGTTTGTGATGGACCATTATTTAAAAACAAAATTACCACCACTATTGGATCAGGAAACTCCGCCCTCGAATCGGCCCTCATGATGGCTGGTATCGCTCAAAAGGTATATCTAATTAGTAAATATACCAACACAGGTGAAAATAATTTTGGTTTCCCTAAAGGGGAAAATATTTTAATCGACAAAATTAAGACATTGCCAAATATAGAGATTATTTATAGTGCCACCACTACAGAAATTATTGGCGATAAAAATGTAACAGGTGTAAAATACACTGATACTACTGGTGCAGAAAAAAGCATAGAAACCCAGGGTGTGATGATACATATCGGCCAAATCCCAAATTCTCAGTTTGTCGAAGTGGAAAAAAATGCCATGAAAGAGATAATGGTTGATGCCAAATGCCATACTAATATTAAAGGAATTTTTGCGGCAGGAGATGTGACAGATGTAGCCTATAAACAAATCGGAGTCTCCGCTGGACAGGGAATTATCGCGGCTTTGGCGGCTATTGAAGATATAAATAGATGGAGCGAATAAAATTATAATACTAAAATTGTTCTATTAAATCACAAACTAAATAATATGGATTTTTTATTTAATTTATTTCCCGGCCTACCATGGGACTTGATGGTAATAGCTATGAATATGGTGGCCATGGCTGGAGTCACATTGCATATTTATGGGGTATTTTTAGAAAAAGAAAAACACCGTGATTTGGTATTTATTGTCGGTGGCGTTTGTTTATTTATTTACGCCTTATGGATACGAAATAATATTTTTACTTTAGCGATGGGTGGATTTACGATAGCTAGTCTAATAGAATTTATAGAAATATTAACTGGTCATCATCGCCATAACAAAAAACTAGTAGAGGATTTTAAACATCCAAACCAATAAAGTATGTACAAGATTATTGCAATCGGCGATATTATTTTAGACACTCATGTCAAAATAGATGACGCTTCAGTAGAATGTGACTTGGATGGGCACAAATGTAAATTATGTTTAGATTATGCCACCAAGATTCCCGTCACCGATAGTTTTCAAACTGTTGGCGGCAACTCCGCCAATGTCGCTTTTAGTACTACTAAATTGGGCTTAAACACTGCAATTTTAAGCACTTCAGGAGCAGATTCAAACGGACAAATAATCATTGAAAATTTAAAAAAATCTAAAATAGACACTCGGTATATTTTTTTAGATAAAAAAGCCAAAACTCGTTATTCTATTATTCTCAACTTTAAAGGAGAACGAACAATTTTATCTTACCACCAAAAAAGAAACTACCTCTGGCCAAAAAAATTTCCACTTACTGACTGGATTTATTACACTAGCTTAAGTGAAGGGTTTGAATCTCTGCAAGAAAAATTATTAAAATTTTTAGATAAACACCCAACTATACGTTTGGCTTTTAATCCTGGATCTTTCCAACTAAAAAATAATTTAGAGTTAACACGAACAGTTATATCCAAAAGTGATCTTTTGATTGTTAATTTGGAAGAAGCTGAAAAACTTGCCGGCGTTAATTTCAAAAAATTAAAATCAGTAGAGAGTTTAATTCATAGATTATTAGGGTTCGGAGCTCACGAGGTTGTGATCACAGACGCTGCCAATGGAGCTTGGGCAGGAAATACCGAGGAGGTTTGGCACATGGCCTCCTACCCGGTTCCAATTGTTTCTAAAACTGGTGCTGGTGACGCTTTTTCCGCTGGTTTTTTATCAGCCAAAATTTTTGGACATGATTTACCGACTTGTCTGACCTGGGGCATAGCCAATAGCTGTTCGGTACTAGGACACTTCGGAGTACAAAACGGACTACTAGATAAAAACGGAATTAAAAAAATGATTGAAAAATTTTCTAAAATAAAACCAGAAATAGTATAAAATAAAAAACCTCCGATTAACGGAGGATTTTTTATCTATTTTATAAAACATATATTATTCCTGTGTGTAGAAATCTATTTCGATAGTTTCATGTATCCCGCGTAAATGATTTAATTCTTGTTTGCGACCAACAAAAAATTCATGAGCTTGCCCTACCTCTTCATGGGAAAACTCTGGCGCCAACAAACACAAGCCATGTTCAAACGCTTCTACTCGTGCGCGAATCTCATCTGCCAAAGTGGTATGCTCTTCTTCTTTTTCAGCTAGTTCCTTCAAGCGATTTAGATTATGTCTTATCTCTTCTAATATTAATGTAAAATCCTGCACTTTTTTTAAATATAATTCTTTTTTTAGGCCAACCACTTCTCGGACTGCAAATTCACGTACCTTCCCTTGGGTATCAACCAATGCAACACCCAAAGAAACCCGCTGTTCATTGTCAAAATAATTTGCCAACCTTCCGGAGTAAAAATCTTTTAGGTTTAAACCTAAAAGCCTATATTCCAAAAATTTTTCTTGTAAATCAGCTGATAAATTAGCCAACAAAAACTGTTCTCCAACTTTTTCTTCAGTATCTGACAAAATTTCTTTAAAAGCCTGATTCCACGGCCAGATTTCATAACCGTGCTGTATCATAACTTCCTCTAAATCTTTTAAACTGATATCACTCTCTTGAACAATTTTACAATCTTTCCTAATTTGGTACCTTAGTTCTTCTGGAAAAAGTGGTGGAATATTGTTCACTAGCTGTTTAAATAAGGCGAGCGTAGATTGCATAAAAATTATTTATTTTGGGAAGATATATAATACATCGTAATTCCTGCGGCCACGCTGACGTTGAGACTTTTTTTCTTACCTTTCATATCTAGCTCAATTTCAGCATCACAATATTTTAATAAACTTTTAGTTACTCCAGTTTTTTCATTGCCAACAATTAGCACCAATGGAAACTGTGGCGTCCACTCATATATATTAACACTTTTTGATGTTTGCTCCAAGGCGACAATTTTATACCCCTGCTCTTTTAATTTTTTTAATAAGCGCCCAGTTTGTTTGGCATATTCCCATGGCACCCATTTTTCTGCACCCAAAGAGACCTTATCCAAACGAGGATGTGGAGGACATGGAGTATAACCAGTGATAAAAATTTTGTCTACTCCAGCCCCATCAGCGGTACGAAACATCGCTCCGACGTTGTGAGCACTACGAATATTAGGAAGAATTAAAACAAAATTCAAAGACATAAAAATATTATTTCCCAATATAATCAATTTCATTTTCACTTAAACGGCGCAAACCTGTGTCGTTTGTTATTTCTTCATAAATATGAGCCACCAACCCCGGCACGCGCGCAGTAATAAAAACCCCTTTCATTATATTCGGATCAAAACCCATGTCAGCCAATATCGCCCCCATCGCGCCGTCAATATTCAAAGGTAAATGCTTGGTAGAGATATTGTTTAATTCTTTTCCAGTAGCGGTGGCTATTTTACAAATATCTTTAAAAAAACCAAGTTTTTTAGCTATTTTTAATAAATTTTCACTACGCTCATCTCGTTCCAAAACAGCATGACCAAACCCAGCCAAACGTACTTTTTTATCTTTTAAATCTTTAATTGTCTGAACTAAATTTTTATTATTTTTATTTTCTATAAAAAATTTAGCGGCATTTTCAATCGCACTCCCATGCCTTTCTCCCATCGCCAAAATTCCAGCCGTGAGAGCCGTGTGTAAACTATTTTTAGCTGAAGCCACAATGCGGGCAGTCATAGCAGAGGCTGTGCCGATACCATGATCAATAGCCGCTGTAAGTAACGCATCAAGCATTTTTGTTTCGGCTGTCTTTGGCATACGTCCACGCCAAATTAAAAATATTGTTTCAGTAAAAGTATTATTATTAATCAAACTAGAAAGTTTTTTTCCGCGAATAGTTTCTTGACCATTATTAATATTGGTAATTTTTGTTTCCCATTTCATATTAAATTTTTATTAAGCAAAAGGTTTAATTTTAATAACTAAGTCTTCATAAGTATCCGCGATTAATACACCAACCGATTTTAATACCACTTCTTTTTCTTCCGCACTTTGTCCTTTTTCAACTATCGCCCCAGCATGACCAATGTTCATTCCTTCCGGAAACATATTGGCAAATTTACCTCCAATATATACAGCCAAAGGTTTAGTAAATTCTTTATTCTTGATCATTTCGACTACTTCAAATTCATAACCACCACCATGTTCACCAAAAATTACCACTGCTTTGGTCTGAATATCTTTTTCAAATAATTTTAATAAATCAGCATAAGTAGTCCCCATCAGAAGATCACCACCAACATGCACGGCGGTGCTCTGTCCTAACCCAGCCTTACGAATTTGCCATGATAGCTCGTTGGTCATACCACCAGAACGTGAAATAACCCCAACACTGCCTGGCTGAAAAACTTGGTTGGCCAAAACCAGCGGCCCTCCAACCACTCCCACTCTTCCTTCTCCTGGACTAATATATCCAAGCGAACTTGGACCAATCAAACGAATATTTTTTTCTTTGGCGGAGGCCAAACAATAGGCGGTATCTTGGATTGGAATTCTCTCGACTATTGTATTGATAATCGAAATATTATTTTCAATCGCTTCCAAAATTGCCGCCTTGGCAGCAAATGGTGGTACATAAATTGTAGTGGTAGAGATATCCGGATGTGCCGACATTGCCTCTTGAACAGAATCAAACACTGGAATACCTTCCACTACTTCACCACCTTTACCAGGACGTACCCCAGCCACTACTTGTGTACCATATTCGCGCATAGCAGCGACCGCTTTTTGTCCTTCTTTTCCAGTAATACCCTGTACCAAGACTTTAGTATTTTTATCTATTAAAATGGACATAAAATTATTTTTTATTTATCATATCGACCAAGGCAGTTGCGGTAGCACCCATCGCTATTTCTTTACCAAATATTTTTAAATTTAAATTATTTCTTTTGGCACATTCTTCCATTAGTCGTTTGCCTTCTATTTCATTTGGCCCAGCGCGACGAATCACAATTGGATAAGCTGGTTTTACTTCATCTAAAGCATCAATAATTCCACTAAAAGTGGCGGCAATATCAGTAAAATTAGCAACCCCGCCAGCGATCCACAAACCACGCAATCCTGGTTTGGACAACACAATTTTGGCCAATTGAGTCACTTTTTCTCGTGGCGGATTGCCAGAATATTCAGTATAATTAGCCGGTTTTAAACCTACTTGAAATAAGGCATCCATATTAGCGATACTCGCCCCACCTCCAGAAAATAATACTGCTATATCTCCATCCATTTCAATATATTTACCTGCCGTTCCGCGATAATAATTTTCACCCTCATCTATTTTTTTTACTTGTATTTCTCTATCGGTTGGTAGACGACCAAGCATGGTGCGCGGCTCAAAAATCCAATCTTGGTGGCGAAAAAAAGCGTCATCATCGATAGCTATTTTAGCGTCAGCGGCAATCCATTTTTCATCCGTTATTTTTACCAAAGGATTTATCTCCATCACTCTCGCATCAGTTTTTAAAAAACATTGCCATAATTCATTAGCATACGGAATATCTAAATCAATATTTTCTTGGCGAATGTCCAACCACACTTTTTTAATTTTATCTTCATCTACTTCTTCGATATCCATTCCCCCACTTTCGGAATAAATTAAAACTGGCTGCTTCTTATTGGTATCATAAGTTATCGATAGATAATGTTCAGCCGCAATATTTAATTTTTCTTCCATCAATACTCCACAAACATATTGACCGCGAATATTACTTTCAAAAATTTTTTCAACCGCCAATTTAACTTCTTCAATATTTGAAGCAAATAATATACCACTATTTTTACCACGTTTTCCCGATAAAACTTGAGCTTTCAGAACTACGTCTTTAATCCCCAATTGATTATATTTTTTAATGACATTATCCTCGCGACGCAACAGGATAGACTTCGGTATTGCAATACCAAATTTACTAAAAATTTCTTTTCCTTCAAATTCGTATAGATTCATATTTTATAAACTACTCCATCTGGCAAAAATACCACATGGCAACAAACGCTCGCTATTACTTTCGGCGATTGCCAATTCCCCTTTTTCTAATTTACCGCCATATTTTGTAACCAAGGACAATAAATTATTTTCATAGGCAATCGCTGAATATCCGGAAGCATAACCATTAACAAGAAAAAACAAAGGATCGTCAGATAATAACTGAGAACACAGATCAACCAAACCAACAAAATCCTTTTCTACTTTCCACATCTCTCCTTTTGGTCCATGACCAAAAGCTGGTGGATCCATCAAAATACCATCATATTTTTTCCCACGTTTTACTTCACGTCTCACAAATTCCACCGCATCATCCAAAATCCAGCGAATTGGTTTTTCTCTAAGCCCAGATAGTTCAGCATTATCTCGCGCCCAACCAATCGCTACCTTAGAACCATCAACATGACACACCTGAGCTCCGGCTTGAGCGCAAGCCAAACTAGCCCCACCAGTATAGCCAAATAAATTTAAGACACTAATCTCAGGTTGGTTTGGAAGACGTTTATTGATAACTTTTCGCATCCAATTCCAATTTCCTTCTTGCTCTGGAAACAAACCGGTATGCTTAAAAGCAGTCGGTCGAATATGAAATTTTAATCCCCCAAAATTTATAGTCCATTTTTCAGGAGTTCCTATTCTAATCTCCCAGTCCGCTTTGCGGCCATCACGCAAAAAAATAGCATCGGCTTTATCCCAATCTTGAACTGATAAATTCTTTTTCCAAAGAGATTGTGGGTCAGGGCGTCGAAAGATTACTTTTCCGTAGCGTTCAAGTTTCTCACCATCACCGCTATCTAATAATTCATAATCAGCGCTAGGGGGAGTCGATAAAATTGATAAGTTTGACATATAATATTGACAATTTAGATTATTTTTGCTAAGATATTCTGTTATCCTGTCTTTGTTAGGATAACAGCATTTTGTAGGTGCGATCCACTTCTTTGAAGAAGGAGTCAGAGATGTGGATCGGATCTCAACTTCCCCGACCACTATCAGGAGTGACCAATGATTCTCAATGACGCTGCTGAACTGATCGCGCTCCTCGTTCGCCTGGAACAGGACAGGGTCAAGTATCATCTCGTGCGCATGATCTCCGTGCCGGCCAAACCCAAGGAGGGTAATGTTCCGGACTGGGATCTCTGGCGCGCTTTCGACAAGGATGAAAAACCGGTTCTCGATTCCGCTGAGCGCGAGTACGACTCGACGCAATTCCGGCGGGTACAGTATCCCACCGGCTCCCATGTCACCGCCAATGGTGCGCGCAAGATGCTCAGCGACATCTCGCGCTTCGTCGCCTGATCAGCCAATAGGTCGGGGATGTCCAGACCGGTATGTGAAATGCATACCGGTCGGACAGTCCCATCTATATATTCCCGATAAATCGGGATTTTTTTATTTTAAAGATCCATTCGAAATTCCAAACCATATTCCTTAAAGCCTAAGCGCTTATACCATTCATGCACCATATCCCGACTCATACGGCTAGTACCAATTATTTTATAACATTTCCGCTTATACGCTTCAGCAATAATTTGTTCCAACAATTTTTTACCAACTCCTTGTCCGCGCTGGTCTTCTTTTACATAAACATCTTCTAGCAAACCATACGGTTCAAGATGTAAATCATTATAGATAAGATAAAACCAGGCTCTACCAAATTCTACCCCGTCTTCTTCCACAAAAAATTTTATGCCCACAGTGGCTTTCTCTGTCTGTTGAATATTCATAACAGTAAATAATTTTAGAATATTTTATTTTAATAATTCCTTTAATTTTTTTCCTAACTTAACCGAACACAAACCACCATCAGTCCTTGAAAAATCAAACGAGATGACATTTCGTTCAGACAATTTTTCTGAATCATCTTTAATTACTCCCCAAGTTTTTTTCTTATAATGCGCCTGTTCTATTTTATTTAATTTATGATTATTATATAAGATAAAATCAACTTGACGTGGCAAATACCATTCCAATTCTATCATAATTTCACTTAAATTTATCGGTCCAGTTTCACCGTAAATATGATAAGCGTTGCCCGCCACAAATATTATTTTGGCTTTACTTTTGTTAATCGCTTCTTTTATACCTAATGGCAATAAAGTGGCAATTACACTAGTATATAAACTTCCAGAGCTTAATATTATATAATCGGCAGTAATAATTGTTTTTATTGCTTCAGGATTGGCTTTAACTTTTGGCTCTAAATATACATTTTTTATTCGTAGACTACGATCATAATCTGGTTGGTCAATCTTAGCTTCAGTTTTTATAATTTTACCATTAATTAATTTGGCTACTAAATCAGTAGTTTTTAAAGTAACTGGGAAAACTCTTCCGATCGCCTCAACACTCTCTTCCAAAGCACGAACCGCTTTCAAAAAACCACCACTATACTGACCACTAAGCGCTAAAAATAAATTACCAAGATTGTGCCCATGCAATTTACCTGTTTGAGAAAAACGATTACGATAAAAAATCTTTTTTAATAAAGGATAATCATAAATTGACAAAGCCAATACTGCTCGCATAATATCTCCCGGTGGCAATACTCCCAATTCACGACGCAAACGTCCGGACGATCCACCGGAATCGCTCATTGAGATAACTGCATTAATATTAAAAAGTCCTAAATTTTGTTTTAAAGAAACCAAAGCAATAGCACTACCATTTCCACCTCCAAAAACAACGATATTTTTTTTCATATTATTCAACTGTTACACTTTTGGCTAAATTACGTGGTCTGTCGACATCTTTCCCCAAAGCTACCGCAATATGGTAAGCAAACAACTGTAGTGGAATGGCATTTATCAATGGTTCCAATAATTCCATCGTTGCTGGCACATAAATTATATCATCAGATAATTCTTTAGCCTCTTCATCTCCCTGAGTCGCGATTAAAATTACTGGCGCCTTGCGAGCTAAAATTTCTTCCACATTGCTACGCATTTTTTCATATAGTTGATTTTTGGTCATAATTGCCAAAACTGGAAAATCTGGCGCGAGCAAAGCAATCGGTCCGTGTTTCATTTCACCACCAGCAAACGCCTCGCAGTGTATGTATGAAATTTCTTTTAATTTTAAAGCACCTTCTAACGCCACTGGAAAATTGATTCCTCTTCCTAGATAAATACAATTTTTATAATCTTTATATTTTTCCGCCAAAGCTTTTATTTTATCATTTTGTGCTAAAATCATCTTCATCTTATCTGGAATTTCTAATAAAGCGTTTAACAATCGCTCACCAGTAGCCACACTCACTCGATTCAAACGACCAAATTGCAAAGCATACAAAATCAAAGTCGCCACCATATTAGTATAGGCTTTTGAAGAAGCTACAGCCAATTCTGGGCCAGCGTGGATATAAGTGCCGCCATCAGTTTCTCTAGCGATTGTTGAACCAATAACATTAACGATACCACGCACAAAGGCACCTTTACGTTTGGCCTCACGCAAAGCCGCTAATGTATCGGCCGTTTCACCGGACTGAGAAATAGCAAACACTAAAGTATGTTTATCAATAATTGGATCACGATAACGAAATTCACTAGCGACATCAGCTTCAGTTGGCAAACCAGCCAATCGCTCAAAGGCATATTTACCAACTAGACCTGCATAGTAAGCAGTTCCGCAAGCCAACATTACCACTCGCTTTACCTGGTGCATCTGAGCATCAGTCATATTCAAACCACCCAAATGTGCCGTGCCATCTTCCAAACTATAACGGCCGCGAATAGCATCTTTAATCACAGTTGGCTGATCAAAAATTTCTTTTAACATAAAATGATCAAATCCCTGCTTTTCCGCCTGAGCTTCGTCCCATTCTATTTTTTCAATATTTTTATCAATTACTTTATGTTCAACATTATAAATTTTTAAAGAATTTAAAGTGATTTCCGCCACTTCACCATC
>CALRIA010000031.1 GCA_943359595.1 Candidatus Magasanikiibacteriota bacterium
TTCAGGGGCAAGTTGCTAAATTGGGAGAAGAATTAAAAAAGTTAGGACCAACAATGGAAGGATTTTGGCAAAACCAAGTTAGCATGAATAGGTTAGACTTGCCAAATTAATTTATAAAATTTAGTAAAAAGCGCTAAAACCCGTCATCAACGGGGAGCTGAAAGTAGAAATTTGCTAATTTTAGCAAAAAGTAGATCTTTCCGGGTGAGCCCGTGATAGCCCAATTAAGTAAAAGTTCAAGATGGTACCGTCTCAATTATTGGGACTCTTGGCACGAAAATTTTCGTGTTTTTTTTATTTTTAATATAGATTCCCGTTTTCACGGGAATGATAAAAATTATGTACAATAGCTCACAAAATGAAGATAAAATATTGAAATATTGGGACGAACACCAATGTTTTGAAAAATCCGTGTCGGAGCGTCCAGAAGACAAGCCTTATCATTTTTATGACGGCCCTCCGTTTGCGACTGGTTTACCGCATTATGGTCATATTGTGGCTTCTTTGATTAAAGACGTAGTGCCACGTTATTGGACAATGCGTGGATTTAGAGTAGAGCGTCGTTGGGGTTGGGATTGTCATGGTTTACCAATCGAAAATATTATTGAAAAAGAATTAAATCTCAATAGTAAAAAAGATATTGAAGATTTTGGTATTGATAAATTTAATGAAGCTTGTCGCGCAACAGTTTTGAAATATGCTAATGAATGGAAAAAGACCGTGCGTCGCATGGGGCGCTGGGTGGATATGGAAAATGACTATAAGACTATGGATCTGTCTTATATGGAAAGTGTCTGGTGGGTGTTTAAAGAATTATACAAGAAAAATTTATTGTATAAAGGCCATAAAGCGATGCATATTTGTCCACGTTGTGTGACGCCGCTTTCGAATTTTGAAGTAACTCAGGGATATAAGGATGTGAAAGACATTACCGTGACGGCAAAATTTAAATTGAGTAATTCTAAAGAAAAATTGGGTATAGATGGAGAGGTTTTTGTGTTGGCTTGGACGACTACACCTTGGACTTTACCGGGGAATGTTTTGTTGGCAGTCAATAAAGAGATGGATTATATAATAGTTGAAATTGAAAATGAGAATTTTATATTGGCCAAAAATCGTATTGAACAAGTTTTGAAAGATAAAAATTTTATCATTGTAAAAGAATTATTAGGTGCAGATTTGGTTGGTCTTGCATATGAACCACTGTTTTCATATTTTAAAAATACTGAAAATGCTTTTCGTGTAGTAGAAGCCGATTTTGTTAATACCGAAAGTGGTACTGGTGTTGTGCATATTGCTCCAGCCTTTGGTGATGACGATTATCAGCTCGGCAAACGTGAGGGTGTGCCTTTGGTGCAGCATGTGGGTATGGACGGTCGCTTTATCGAGGAAGTGGAGGATTTTGCTGGACACGAAGTGAAACCTGCCGATGAACCAACGGTGACCGATATTGAAATTATTAAATGGTTGGCCGCTAATGGCCGATTGTTTTCTAAAGAAAAAATAGAACATAGTTATCCTCACTGTTGGCGTTGTGATTCGCCACTTTTAAACTATGCCACCGATAGTTGGTATGTAAAAGTGACGGAAATAAAAGAACAGCTTTTAAAAAATAATCAGCAAATTAATTGGGTACCAGAACATATTAAAGATGGTCGTTTTGGGTTGTGGCTTGAAGGGGCGCGTGATTGGGCCGTATCACGCAATCGTTTTTGGGGAGATCCTCTTCCAGTTTGGGAGAGTGAAGATGGCGATATTATTTGTGTTGGCAGTGTGGCTGAGCTCGAAGAATTATCCGGACAAAAAGTTTCCGATTTACACAAGCATATCATTGATAAGATTGAAATTAAAAAAGATGGAAAAGTTTATAATCGTGTTCCTGAAGTGTTGGATTGTTGGTTTGAATCTGGCAGTATGCCCTATGGTCAGATGCATTATCCATTTGAAAATAAAGACAAATTTGAAACTGGTTTCCCGGCGGAATTTATTGCTGAAGGACAGGATCAAACTCGTGGTTGGTTTTATACTTTGCACGTCTTGGCTACGGCTTTGACTATGGGGGACAACCCTTCAATTGCGCTCAAACAGAGCATGCCAGCTTTTAGAAATGTAATTGTTAATGGTATTGTGTTGGCCGAAGATGGCAAAAAAATGAGCAAACGTTTAAAAAATTATCCTGAGCCAGATATTTTAATTGAAAAATATGGTGCGGATGCGATGCGTTATTATTTGGTTACTTCACCGGTAATGTCGGCCGAAGCTTTGAATTTTTCTGAGGCGGGTGTGAGGGAAATGTATAATAAAGTGATTAATACTCTTTGGAACGTGGTGGAATTTTACAAAATATTTGCTACTGGTACTTTAAAAGAAATAGGTGAGAGTAAACATGTCTTAGACAAATGGATTCTAGTGAAGTTAAATCAATTAGTCGATGAATCTACTCAGGGGATGGATTCATATAAATTAACTGAAGCTAGTAGGCCAATTGTCGAATTTATCACCGAACTTTCACAATGGTATGTGCGTCGTTCTCGAGATAGATTCAAAGGTGACGATGAAGAAGATAAACAATTCGCGATTGCTACTTTGCACAAAGTGTTGCTGACTTTGTCGAAAGTAATGGCTCCGTTTACACCATTTATTGCGGAAAAAATATATTTGGAATTGGGCGGATCCAAAGAGTCGGTTCATTTGGAAGAGTGGCCAGCGACCAAAGAAATACTGCATCATCAGAGTGTAATTGAACATATGGATTTGGTGCGTAAAATGGTGGAGTACGGCTTGGCCTTGCGTGCGGAAAATAAACTGAAAACACGCCAGCCGTTATCGGAATTCAAAATGAATGCCGAGCATTTATCTCGTGAATTATTGCAAATCATGGCTGAGGAATTGAATGTAAAAAAAGTCAGTTTTGCGGAGTTTGTTGAGGAGAGCACACTGTGGGCACGTAAAGAAGAAGGGACGGTAAAAGTTTGGTTGAATGTTGTGGTGGATGAACAGTTGAAGAAAGAAGGGTTAGTACGCGATATAGTGCGTACCATTAATCAAATGCGTAAAGAACAGGGTTTGACCATAAATGATCGAGTGATGGTGAAGTATGCTACCGAAAATGCTAGCCTGAATAGTATTTTTGAGGATTTTAAAACTGTTATAATGGCGGCTGTTTTGGCTAATTCAATAGAAAAAGTGGCAAATTCTGAGTCTTTAGTTGAAATTGATGATCAAAAATGCGGATTAATTATAGAAAAGGCCAATTGACATTTGGCAGGTAATTGGATATACTATTGGAGTTCAAAAAACTAAATATGGATAGTGCTTCAAGTGAAGATCCTTACCCAACTAAAAATTATTTGATTAATGCATATAACACAAAAACTTAGTTTTTGTGTTATTTTTATTTTTATATTCAGCTTAAAATATGCAGTTTAAAAAAACTAATCACAAACAAACTATTTTACTAGTACATGCGATGAGTCCATCCAAAAAATTTGTTTTTCAAAAAATAAAAAAGATGGGGCTTTATCTTGTATGTTTGAGTAAAGAAAAAACCGATTGGGCGTTGCCTTATGTAGACAAGTGGATTTTGGCTGATTTGCAAAATCATAAAGAATGTATTGAGTCGGTAAAAAAGTACAATCGTGAGCATACTGATCTGGCTGTACAAGGTGCAGTAACTTTTTGGGATGAAGCGGTCTTGCTGACGGCTCATTTGGCGGAATCGCTAAATTTGAGTGGTATTCCTTATGAAATAGCTAAAAAAGTAAAAAATAAATATAATTTTCGTGATTTTTGTTCGACCAATGGTATCTTGGCACCAAAACATAAATTGTTACGCAATAAACACGAAATAAAGGCTTTAGAAAAAGAATTAAAATACCCGTTGGTAGTAAAACCAGTATACGGTGCCTGTAGTGCTTATGTAGTGCGTGTTAACAATCGTGCCGAATTAATTGAAACTTATGATTATGTAAAAAATAATATCAAATCTTTTTGGTTGGCTTCGGAGTGGGAGAATTTTGATCTGTTGGTAGAAGAGCATATCGATGGTGAAGAAGTGGATATGGATATATTGATACAAAATGGTAAAATAAAATTTTATTCTATTTCAGATAATTTTAATAAAAGTCGCAGTCGTTTTTTTGTAGATAGTGGGCAAGCCATCCCATCTAATTTACCAAACAAAGAACAGGATGATCTTATAAATATGGCCGAAGAAACTTTGGAAAAATTGGGTATTCAAAATGCGTGTATCCACTTTGAAGCCAAGTATTCTCCCAAAGGTCCATGTCCGATTGAGATTAATATGCGTATGGGCGGAGATTATGTTTATTCTTATCTCAAAACCGCTTGGCACGTTGATTTTGTGGAACAATCGGTCAATATTGCCTTGGAAAATTTTATTAAAATTGAAAAACCAGACAGGCCGTATAAATATATTATTGGATGGGATATGCAGCCAGAATCGTCTGGTATTTTAGTGGAATTAGAAGTTTCACCAAAATTAAAATCATTAAAATATTTTGAAGAGATGCATATTTTCAAGGAAATTGGTGATGCAATTTTACGTCCACCAGAAGGATATGATAGTTTGGGTTGGGTGACTGTTACTGGCGATAATAGTATTGATGCTCAAGATAATTTGCAGGAAGTATTGCGCTTGATAAATTATAAAGTTGTTCATTTTGATCAAGATTCAGTCTTGGGTAAGACTTCACGGCAGAGTCATTTGTCAGCCGCAACTGTTAAAAAAGATTTTATTATCCAAGCTGCTAAAATTGAAAAAGTTCGCCGTACCTCTATTTCTGATCAACGTAAATTGCATATTGGCATCGTTGGTAATAAGACTCATTTTAGTGATGAATCTAAAGAGGTGGTAGTAACAGTGAAATATATTGAGGAAGAATTAAAAAAACGTGGTTATCTTACTACTGTTTTTGATTTTAATAATTTAGACCGAACATTTTTGGCTTTAAAAGACAGTGATGTTAATTTGGTATTTAATGTTGCTGAAGGGATAAATAATAATGAGCATTTAAAATCACAGGCCGCCGCTATTCTGGAGGCTTTGCAAATTCCTTTTATTGGATCTAGTTCATTGACCGCAGCTTTATGTCAAGACAAGATTAAAACTAAAAAATTATTAAGTTTCCATAATATCCCTATGCCTGCTTGGGACTCTGTCTATACTGTTAATGATGTTGTTAACAAAGATTTATCATACCCATTATTAATAAAACCTGGCAATGCCGAGAATTCTATTGGTATAACAAACAGCTCTGTAGTAATGAATAAAAAGGAATTAGAAAAACAAATTAAGAAAATAATCGAAGGGTTGGATCGGCCTGTGTTAGTGGAAGAATATATAGAAGGAGATGAATATGATATTTCCATTATTGGTAATAGTGGAGATGATTTACGAGTATTACCATTATCACGTTCGGTATTCAAAAAAATGCCAAAAGGATATTGGCATATTTATACACGTGAAGCAAAAAGACAAGAAGATTCTGCCTATAAAAAAATTATTTTTCAGAGTCCTGTTAAACATCTCAATCCTAAACTGGAATCATTACTTACTGAAATTGCTTTGGATGTTTATCAGATTATGAAGTGTCGCGATTATGGACGCGTGGGGATTCGGGTGGATAAAGATGGTAATCCTTATGTTTTGGAAATTGATACCAATCCGCCACTCAATGAACGGTCTGGATTTGTTCGAGCTGCCAAATTAACTAGTTTGAATTATGGAGATTTACTTGAAGAGATTATTGGTTTGGCTGTGAAGCGTTATAAAAGTAAAAAATTTATTGTTTAGTGATATATTATGAAAAGAAAAGTAGTTAGCTTGGGAGAGAAAAAATTAATTTTACAATTGGATAAAATATTGGGAAATCCAAATTATCGTAAAGAACAATTTTTTTGTCCGTACATTGGTTTGCAACCACAGTTTGATAGTCTGGCTACTTTTAAAAAAAAGATTGAAAACTTATGGTGGGTGAAGGCGTTAGAGAATAAACAAGCACGCAAACTTCTGAGTCAGTTGTTGCAGGTGCCGGTAGTATCAATTTGGCCAAAAGGAGAAAATAGAGTCAAGTCAATTGATATCATTAAAAAATTACGTATTCTTTTTTTTCAAGCGGTGAAAAACAGTAGTATCATAAACAAGAAAAATAATAGAGAATTATCAATGGGAGAGCTATATGATAGTAAAGTAACCATAGACAAAGAAATTAAAATGCCGGGTTATGGTTCATTTCAATTTGGTTTATTACCAAATCAAGTTGCTTTACTATTGGGTGTTTCCTTAAATAAATTGAAGACAATGAAGAAGTTGATTATTGGTATCGGCGGAGGTGATTTCGTCATGTACTCTCTGCCTGGTGCCAATAATGTTTTGGGTGTTGATGTTTCACAAAAAATGGTAGATCTAACCAATCATCGAAATATTCCTTGTGTTTGTGGCGATGTCGCATCTTCTGATTTAAGTTTTTTGCCAGATAAATTTTTGCATCCAGATTTGGTGGTGGCTGATTATTTTTTGGATATCATTAAAAATCCAGTAACAACGATCAAAAAAATGGCCGCGTTGCTAGATGCAGGCGGAAAATTGATGATTGTAAATATGATTCCGATTGATCAAGAAGGGCCTGGAGATCTAGTGATTGATTCTAAGATTTCGACTGCTGGAATTAATCAAAAAAATCTTAATAATAAATATTTTAAAATTTCGCCTGACCAAGAAATTGGTAATAGCCATAATCCTTGGGAGGATATTTTACGCCTACAGTTGGTTTGTAAAAATTTTAATTTAGTTTTAAAAAAATTCTCGGTAACAACCTACGCTCTTTTTGATTCGGGTCGTTCGGCACGTCCTTTGCCAGCTGAATTAAGACCATCGGGAATTTTAGTATTTGAGAAGGTTAAATAAAACAGCAGGGTTTAATTTTTTTATTTAGTCCAGATATAGTTGTTATTTCTTCCTCTGTTAACGCTATAAGTTTGTCATCCCATTCTTTTTGGTCATAAGAGATTTTATAAATTTCTGGTAATAAAGCACTAATAGATTCTTCCAAACTTATATTTTTTATTACATTTTTTAATCTCTCCCAACTATCATCGTTATTATACAAAACTAAATCCAGACCACTAGCTAAAGCTATCTGTGTATTTTGATTATAGCCTAAGTAGGCCACACTTAATCCATCACAAATTTCTTTTGTTTCCACTTCTTTGCAAATATCAACGTCGTGGTTATTTTTTAGGTCGTTGTTCATTTTTATATAAGCATCTTTCATCTCAGTCAGATAATTTATTTGGTTAAAACCACCAAGACATTTTACACCATAGTAACAGGCTATAACGATGAAACTTAACAATAAGTTTGGGATTAATTCCTTTTTCTCCAAAGCTTCTTTTATAGCCGCAGGGGTAAGCTCAATCTTGTACTCGCCATCTTTAGATGTTAAAAATTTTCCATTTCTCCATAATTGAAAATTGTATTTTGCTCCAGACGGTAAAGCCCAAAAAAGATAAGTACCGCTTGAATTTTGTTTAGAAAATGATCCGAATATATTTTCAAAATAAGTTTCAATAAAGTTCTCATATTTATGATCAAACAGTAGCTTATTAATTATGGTGTTTTGTTGTAGGTGATTTTTTATTATTAATTTTGATGTTATGTCTTCTAGTTCTAGATAGATTAAGTTGGGTAATTGTACCCTGTTTTCAGGGAAAAATCTTTTCCACAAAAGAAAGTTGGTTTTACTTATTTGTTCACAATAAGTTTTCGCTTTATAAACATCTGGCCGATCGTAGATATCTTTTAGTAAATCAGTTATTTTGTTGTATAGTTCCTCGCTGATTTCTTTTTTAACTAGGTTTTTATTTAAATTTATATAAACCTGATCTATATTTTCTTTGGTGTATGGCGGTAGATTATATACTAAAGATGGTTTTACATGACTAGAAAAAAAAGATAATCGGTGGTTATTTAAAATACCATTAATATAATTATGAAAATAAAGTCCTCTTGGAAATGATATATTTTCGATAGAAACTTTAGCACAGCTTAATACTATATTATTTTTTAGAATAGAGTCATTTTTATTAAGCAATGCGGCCGAAATAATTAAATTTGAATTTACAAAATAGGACGAATTTATTGGTCCAGTATGATCTGCAGTAGAAACAAAATAATATTTTTTTAATTGTTCTACCACTGAATTGGCTATTATTTTGTCAAAGCGTTCTTCGACTACTTCAGCCATTGTATCTATAAACTCCTGACTTCTTGGCGAAATAGGCTGTTGGCTAATTTGTTCTGTATATTTATTTGAATACTCTAATAAATTTTTAGAACCCTCTTCATGGAGTAAATTTTTTAATGTCGGTCTTTTTTCCAACACTTTTTGTTTTAGTAGCTTAAAATTTTCCTGTTTTTCTATCTCATTATTCATATAATTAAATTCAAATAATTTTAACATTGTACTACTTTCTTGTCAATTTAGCCGTTATTATTAAATTGACTTTTTTAAAATAATCCTGTAATATCTATAAGTTCTCAATTAAATTTATTATATGCTTAAAGTAAAAGAAATTTTTGATCTGGGCACTAAAATGGGAGTAGCGGCTGATCCACGTGGTCCAAAAGGGGTACAAAAATATTTGGATCGAGTGAAAAAACAATATGACAGTCTAAAAAAAGAAGATAAAGAATTTTTTGATGTTGAAAAATTGACCAACCCTTTTCCGGACGGCTTTATTCATGTTGATGACGGCAAAACTCAAGTAAAAAGAGTGATGGCTGGGATAGATGTAAATGAGGGAGAAATTTTATTGGCTAGTCAGCTCAATGAGCGTGGTAAAAAGATTGATTTGGTCATTGCTCATCATCCAGAAGGTAAGGGCTTGTCAAATTTACATGAGGTAATGGAAATGTATACTGATGTATATCCTCAATATGGTGTGCCAGTACATATTGCCGAAAGATTGACCGATGAGCGTATACGTGAAGTGGGACGTGGAACTCATCCAATTAATCATTTTCAAACTATCGATATTGCTAAACATTTAGGGATAAACTTTATAAATACCCATACTATAACGGATAATTTGGTGGACAAATTCATGAAGGAATATCTGGAAAAAAATAATCCAGAAACAGTTGGCGAAATTATTGATTGTTTGATGTTGTTGCCAGAATATCAATATGCCAAGAAAAATGGATTTGGACCAAAAATAGTAGCTGGGGCACCCAATCATCGTGTTGGTAAAATGATGATAGAAATGACCGGAGGCACTAATCCTTCCGCAAAGGTATATCAACAATTTTCACAATTTGGCATTAGTACTATAGTCGGTATGCATATGCGTGAAGATGCTATCAAGAATGCGAGTGATTCACAGTTGAACATAGTGATCGCTGGGCATATGTCATCAGATTCACTAGGTATGAATTTATTTTTGGATGAATTGGAAAAACATGGAATTGAAATTGTGCCTTGCGGCGGCTTAATTCGTGTTAGTCGGGTGAAAAAAGGAAAAAAATAAATCTTTAGAACCGCTCTATTCGAGCGGTTTTTTTTATGTTAGAATAGTGGTGTTAAAATATTTTTTATGATTGCTTTAATTAGTGGAAGGGTTGTTAGCAATAGTAATTCAGAGACGATAATTATGACGGCTGGTGGTGTAGGCTATCGGGTGATGGTTAGTCCTGGTGCGGCAAAGCTGTGTATCATAGGTGATGAAGTTAACCTAGAGACTTATCTGGTAGTCCGGGAAGATGTTTTGGATTTATTTGGTTTTGCCAATGAATCAGAAAAAAAATTATTTAAAAATTTTGTATCGGTGTCTGGAGTTGGACCAAAAACTGCTTTGCATTTGTTGTCACTGGGCAGTGTAGCCGAGATTGCTCTGGCCATTGGTCGTGGCGATTTGGAGTACCTAACCAAAGTTAGTGGTATTGGAAAAAAGACAGCAGAACGTATAGTGGTGGAGTTACGTGAGAAGATGTCCAAAGAACAAAAAAGTTTTGGAGAAGAAATTCTCAGTACTGATAATGCTGCAGTGGTCGATGCAATAGAAGCTTTAATTACCCTTGGTTATTCGGTATTACAAGCTAGAGAAGTAGTGAAACAGATAGAAGTAAAAAATAAAACGAGTGAGCAGCTGTTGCGTGAAGCTTTGCAAAAAATAAGATAATTTTTTTAAAAATAAAAAGCTCTCGAATATTCGGGAGTTTTTGTTTTAAAAATTTTTTGGTGCGTCCACCCAGGCTGCTTTTGCCTGGGTGGAACGCGATTGTTTTCCTCCTTGTTGATGGGTTTAGTATATCTTCAGATAGCACCAGTCAAACGGTACCCTAGATCGCCAGCACCAGGGACGATGTAGTGGTTGTCGGTCAAGCCGCGTTCACGATCCGGAAATGTACCGGGGACAGATTCGAGCACTTCCTGATCGCTCATGCCACGATCAAGACGCAGGGCGAAGATCTTCGCTTGCGGATGTTCGGCGTGGACACGCTTGATGTACTCTGGAGTGATGATCAGATGCATTGCGACAATGGCCCTTGCAACACTGACTTGATCAGCGCTGTAAAGACTAAGAGTCTTCACCACCGTGCCACCAGTCGCCCCCATTGGATCAGGAATCAGAAGGACGCGATCCTGCAGATCTCCAATCTTCATATAGGTGACATCGGTACCAGTGACCTGATGGGCATCATTGGTGATACGCCCAGCTCCAAAAAAGTCCTGACGGACAGTGTCGGGGTCAAGAATACCACTAAGCCGGTTGAAACAGACGGAAGCCGGCACTTCACCAGCCCGCAGAAGAGTGGCAATCGCCACTTTCGTAGTGGGATTGATGACTTCTGCCAGAAGCATGCCACGTTTGTCGACAAACTTTGCCATCGGCGTCATGACACCGACACTGGAGGTTGGAAAGATCAGGTTGATAACGGCCCGAAGCAAAACTTCACGGTAGAGAGCACCAGTCAGACCACGCACTTCGTGTTGACCAGTCTTGCTGTTTGACAGACGGGCAAGGCCAGAGGTGGCCATGAGATCATCCAGGATATGGACATTGGGACCGTAATGGTGAGAGATCTGTTTCATTGGTTGTATACCTCTAGCGTTGAAATTGTACAAAAAGACCCGAGGCATTCGCCGACGGGTCTTGTGAAGGAACTCCAGTAATTTTATTACCTTTTTTAGTCTATGTCAACTACGGATATGTGTATAGTATTTTTTTAAATTGTTTTTTTCAACAACCACATAATCATCGCCTTTTGTATATGTAAACGATTTTCTGCCTGATCAAAAATAATAGAGTTAGGGTGATCAGCTGCATCGCGAGATATTTCGTAGCCAATATGACATGGCATACAATGCATTATTTTAGCGTTTGGAGCGTAAGTATCTATTAGTTTGGCATTTAATTGAAAAGGCATAAAAATATTTTTGCGACGTTCGTATTCTGCTTGAAAAGATGGTTTAACCTGTCCGTTTTCAAAGAATTCCATGTCCATCCAGGTGTCGGTATGGACATAGTCGGTGTCTTTAAGAGATTCTTCAAGATTGGTAGTACGCATTACGTTTCCAGTCGCTTGCGCCATTGTATTTAATTCTAGATCGATACTCTGGATATTAGCTTCTGGAGCCGCAATAGCTACTTTAATACCTAGTTTTGCGCAAGCTAACATGAGGGTGTTGGAAACATTATTTTCTACTCCTAGCCAAGTGATTTTTTTAACATTTTCTATTCCAGCACTATTTTCAGCCATAGTGAGTAAATCACTAAGTGCTTGAGCGGGGTGATATTTTTCGCTACATGCATCAATTACTGGAATACGATTATAGGAAGCAGCCTTTTCGACATCGCTAGCTTTTAAAGCACGAAACATTAATACTTGGCCAAAGCGCATGATGGCCTGTATTTCATCACTGAAATCAGCTAGTCCAAGTTGTGATGTGCGGGCATCTAAAAAAATTCCATGTCCTCCCAACTCTGTCATTCCCGCTTCAAAAGAAAGTCTAGTGCGGGTAGACGTTTTTTGGAATAACATTATCAGAGTTTGGTTAGTAAGATAGTTGGTTAATTCGGTAGCATTACGTTTGGCTTTTATTTTTTGGGCTAAATCTAAGATATTCAAAATATCTTCACGAGACTGTTCTTTAAGAGAAATTAGGTGACGCATAACAAGTATTATTTTAATTGGTCTCTAAGTAATTTTTCGGCGACGATTGGATCGGCACTACCTTCGGTGGCTTTCATTACCATACCTTTGAGGAATTGTAAGATTGGTTCTTTACCGGCTTTGAATTGGCTTACTTGTGCTGGGAAGTTTTTTATTACTTCGGTGATGATTGTATTCAATTTATTTTCGTCGGTCACTTGGCCGTATCCTTTTTCTTCCATAATATGAGTCGGATCCATATCAACACCTGAATCAAGCATTTC
>CALRIA010000032.1 GCA_943359595.1 Candidatus Magasanikiibacteriota bacterium
AATTTGATACTCAATTTTTCGATATCAGTAAGGACGGGGAGCTTTTGGTAAAAGAAGGAAATTATCAATATAATCTTCACGAGCTCGCAAAAAAGTATGAGACCTCTTTAGAGACGGCCTTTCCTTTTATTATCGAACATCGCGTGGAGACCCTTATCAACACCTTCAATTTTTATATAAAAAAATATAAATATCGTGGTAAATTTTACTTTCATTATCCAATGAAGGTAAATCAAAATCGTGAATTTATTTTGCCACTCATTACCGAGGGGGCAAATTTGGAAACTGCTTCGGCCAATGAACTTTGGATTGTAAAGCGTCTTTGGGAGCAGCACAAATTTAATTCCCGTATCAAAGTAATTTGCAACGGACCAAAGACAGACGAATATCTGAGTTTGATTAAAGAGCTTCGTGGTCAAGGTTTGGATATTGTACCGATTATCGAAAATCATCATGAATATGAAAGTTTAAAGAACTACAAAGGCGAAGTTGGCATTCGTGTTGATTTAAATTTTCGTACCAAATCCCATTGGGATCATTCTGTAGATAGATTTGGCTTTACCCCAGACGAGCTATTTGATTTAGGTAAAATGCGTAATTTAAAAATTTTACATTATCATGTTGGTTCCCACATTCCTCATGCCAACGATATTATCAAGGCTCTAAAAGAGGGATTGTCAATTTATAAAAAATTAAAAAAGATCAACCCACAATTAGATACTATTGATATCGGTGGTGGCTTTAATGTAAATTTTGAAAAGAAAAAAATGTACTCCGTTCAGGGCGTTGTACAAAGAATTATTAGTTATTTGGCTAAGCACACTGGTGAAGATGGTATTGCGCCACCACATATCATTTGTGAATGGGGAAGTCATATTATGGCGCCATCGCAGGTAACAATTTTTAAAATCCTTTATGAAAAAAATATCAATAAAGGTGCTGCTGCCAGAAAGTGGTATGCGATTGATGGCAGTTTTATGAATGATCTTATTGATACTTGGGCTATAAAACAAAAATGGCATGTAGTGCCAGTCAATAATTTAAATTCAAAAAAATTAGAACGTGTTTGGTTGTGCGGTAGTAGTTGTGATAGTGATGATAAATATACGGGTGGGAGTTATGTTAGATTACCAAAGTTGGAGGAAGGTGAAGTTCAATATGTTGCTTTCCTTGATACGGGTGCTTATCAGGATGCACTTGGTTCTCAACATTGTTTATTATCTGCTCCAGCAAATATTGTATGCCAAGATGGAGATATTAAAATAGCGCGCGCTCATGAAAGCGCAGAAGATGTTGGTAAAAAATTTGGTTGGTAAAATATTTATATGTATCAAAGAACTAAATACCCTAAAAATTTTGGTGGTTTAAGCGGACAAACTTATAAAGAAGCTAAAGCTATTGTCTTGCCTGTGCCATATGATAAAACTTCTTCATATGGTAAAGGGGCTGATTTGGGGCCAAAAGCTGTAATTGATGCTTCCCCACAAATTGAGCTGTATGATCGTGAATTTGATTGTGAAGCGTATACCAAATACGGTATTTTTACGTTACCACAATTACCTGTTAGTAAGTTATTACCGGAAAAAATGTTAAAGACATTAGAAAAAAAATATAGTGAATTAATTAAAGATAATAAATTTGTAGGTATGTTGGGCGGTGAACATTCGATCACTCCTGGGGTAATTTCTGCCTTATCAAAAAAATATCCGGATTTATCAATGTTACAATGGGACGCTCATGGGGATTTGCGTGATAGCTATGAAGGTACAAAGAATAGTCACGCCTGTGCGATGCGTCGTTGTTATGATAGCGTCGATAAAATAGTGCAAGTTGGCATTCGAAGTATCTGCCAAGATGAGGCTGATTTCATCAAAGAAAAAAATTTGGCGGATAATATTTTTTCACCACGCCGTTTTGGTTTTGACCAAACTACTAAAGCCAAATCTATCGCAGAGATTGTAAACAAACTTTCTAATAATGTTTATATCACGATTGATCTGGACGGATTTGATCCGAGTATTTTACCAGCAACTGGTACACCAGAACCAGGTGGACTTGGTTGGTATGATTGTTTGGATCTAATGAAAGCAGTTTTTGCCAAAAAGAATGTAGTTGGTTTTGATGTTCTGGAGTTAGCTCCAATCAAAGGTTTTCCTTCTTCTGAGTTTATGGCCGCCTTGTTGGTTTATAAATTGTTCAATTACAAATTTTTGTTAAAATAATCGGTATGTCTCTAAAAGTTGCCAAACCAAAAAAGAATTATCGCATTGGTCGTGAGATCATCGCTGATTTTCGTTATTGTGATAAACGAGTGATTGATGACGTTGACCTGATGAAGCGACTTACTGAAGAAGCGGTACGAACTACCAAACACCATCTATTGGATATTACAGCTCGTAAATTTCAGCCGATTGGAGTGACAATTTTGGGTTTGTTGGCTGAAAGTCATATTAGTTTACACACTTATCCTGAGATTGGTTATGTTGCCGTGGATATTTTTACTTGCGGACAGAATAAACCTGAACCAATATTGAAATATTTAGAGGAAAAATTGGGGGCTAAAGAAGTATATTGGGAATATATTCGTCGTGGTACGATGCGTCAGTGGCAAACCACCTATGAATTTGATGGTTATAAACAACAGATTGAAATTGAAAAATTATTACATCGTCGTACTACTCCGTATCAAATATTAGAAGTGGTAAAAGCCAAAAATCTTGGCACTTGTCTGATTTCAGACGGAATATTACAAGTAGCGGAATTTGATGCCGCTGCATACGACAAGCAAATTTTAAAAAATATTGGCAAATCCAAATCAGTTCTGATTGTTGGTGGCGGAGATTGTTCAGTGCTAAAAGAACTAGTAAAAAATAAAAACATAAAAGAGATTTTTTTGTTTGAGCGTGATCAGCAAGTGCTCGAAGTGGCACAAAAGTATTTGGGTGCTAGTGTGGCTTTAAAAGACTCTCGGGTAAAAATGTTTTTTGGTGATGCTATAGAAAATATTGAATACCTAAAAGATAAAAAATTAGATTTCGCAGTTATTGATGTCGTACCAGTTGGTGATAAACGAGAAAAGAAATTTTATGATCAATTGATTAAAGTTTTGCACAAAAATGGCGTAAAAAATATTGCTACTCAAGGTGGAAATTATTTAAATAAGAAATCAGTAGATATTGTTATCGATGCCATCAACAAAAATTACAAAAAAACTACCATTGAAGATGTTTATTTCTTCAGTATGGGTAAGGTTAAATTTATTTATGCTTCCAACTTAAAATAATTTTTATGACTAAAGACACAAAAGATTTCATGATGGAATATGAGGAAGAAGGGCGTTATTGTTTTGGCTTTAAACAAGAAGAGTTGTTGTATAAAGGCAAAACAAAATATCAAGATATTGAATTGGCGCGCACTACTTTGTTTGGCAACACTCTAAAATTAGATGGTTTTTTCCAAACCTCTGAAGGTGAAGAATTTTTTTATCATGAATCATTGACCCATCCGGCGCTTTGCGCCCATCCTAACCCAAAACGTGTTTTGGTGATTGGTGGCGGAGACGGAGGAATTGCTCGTGAAGTATTACAGCACAATACTGTAGAAAAAGTTACAGTTGCTGAACTAGACGGTGGGGTAATTGAATTTTCAAAAAAATATTTAAAGAAAATTGCTGGCGGTTCTTTTACCAATAAGCGCGCTGAATTTATCGTAGCGGATGGTAAACAATATATCGAAGATAGTAAAGAAAAATTCGATGTAATTTTGATTGATCTTACCGACCCAATCGGACCAGCTCGCCCATTATTTGAAGTACCTTTTTATAAAACTGTAAAAGCTCACTTAAACAAAAATGGCATCGTAGCTTTACAGTCGGAACCACCAATTTTTAAACCAAAAGTTTTTAGTTGGGTGAACGGCAATTTACGAAAAGCGTTCAAGAATGTTTTTCCATATATCAATTATATTCCGCTTTATGGCACGATGTGGAGTTTTACTTTTGTTAGTGAAAATATTGATCCTAGAAAGTTGACAGCAAAGATTTTACAAAAGAGGTTAAAAGAGCGAGGTGTTAAAAATCTCAAGTGGTATACTCCTGAAATTCATACTGGTTTATTCAATTTGCCACCATACGTTCAGAAGTTGATTAAAAAATAAAAATAAAATACCTTCTAGATAAAGAGGGTATTTTTTATGACTCTTGTTTTTTTGTAAATAATATGATTAAATAAGGCCATAAATTGCCGGGGTGTTGAAATGGTAGACAATGCAGTCTTAGAAGCTGCTGGGAGTAATCCCGTGGAGGTTCAAGTCCTCTCCCCGGCACCAAGAGAAGTCTTTTGACTTCTTTTTTGTTTATTTAATCTTGTCTTTTTGAAGGGTGTCAGTTATTATTAAGATATAAAATACAAATAAATTATATGAAATTTTTTATTGATACCGCTAATATTGAAGAAATAAAAACTGCTCATGACTGGGGAATAGTAGATGGGGTAACTACAAATCCTAGTTTAATTGCCAAAGAAGGACGAGATTTTAAGCAGGTAGTTTTAGAGATCTGTGATATTGTGGACGGTCCAGTAAGTGCGGAAGTAATTAGCTTAGAAGCAGAAGAAATGATTGTAGAAGCCAAAAAATTGGCCGCTTGGCATAAAAATGTAGTGATTAAAATACCATGTACACCAGACGGTCTGAAGGCAGTTAAGCAGTTGGCTGGTCTTGGTATCAAAACCAATGTGACTTTAGTTTTTTCAGCCAATCAAGTTTTGTTGGCGGCTAAAGCTGGGGCTACCTATATAAGTCTATTTGTTGGTCGTCTAGACGACGCTGGTGAAGACGGACTACAGGTGATAGGCGACTCGGTCGCTATAATTGAAAATCATAATTTTGCCTCGCAAATTTTGGTAGCCTCAATTCGTAGTCCGCTCACCGTCCAAAAAGCGGCTGTTTTGGGGGCACATGTGGCCACAATTCCTTTCAAAATTTTGCAACAGATGTTTCAGCATCCACTGACAGATATTGGCATCAAAACTTTTTTGGATGATTGGGCAAAATTAAACGCCTAACATGGATAAAAATGGCCTCAAATTTTTTGCCGCCCAGCTTGGTGCTAAAATCGCTACTCTAGATTTGCATGGGTTTTATCCTGATCAAGCTTTGGAAAAGTTGGATATTTTTGTCTATCAATGTGTAGAAAAAAATGTTGATAGTGCTAGAATAATCTATGGAGGTGGGACTGGAAAGCTCAGAGAGGTAATACTAGGAAAGATCAAAGACTGCTCTGTAATAACAGACTATCAAGAAGAAGGTGGAAGTTGTGTGATATTATTTTAGTTTCTTATAAAAAGATAAAAAAAGTGAGTTGCTCCAAAAGCTTAAAAAACCTTTTAAAATAGCCAAAAAATGGCTATTTTACTTATCCACCATTTCTCCACACATACCGCCCTTGACATACTTACAAGTAACAGGTATAATCGCAATTACGTTTTAGTTACTCCTTTTATGGAGCCACGTCCAAAGATTTTGGTAGAGAAGCGTACCATTGGACCTCTGGGTTTATCTCGATTTAATCGGGATACCAAACAATTTAAATACAATGTTTACATTGCAATTAAATTCTTACTCAGAATATCCAAGTGGTTCATAAATGCAGATTCCAATCTGACGTTTTAGAGGGCCACTTAAAGAGTGGCTCTTTTATTTTCAAAATTGCATCTAGATTAAAATGTCAAATAATTGACATCAAAAATTTGGATGTACTGGATTGAACTTTGACAATTTACAAATTCAACGTATATAGGGTAGAAAATACTGAAGAAGTATTTTCCAATAAACAGCAAAAGCACCATTTAGTGTTTTTGCCGTATGCAATTAAATAAGTGCGCATGGTGGATGCCTTGACACCAAATGTCGAAGAAGGACGTTGTAGGGTGCGAAAAGCTCCGGAGAGGTCCCAAACAACCATTGACCCGGAGATGTCCGAATGAGGAAACTCTCTTACCGAAGAGGTAAGAATCTTTTACTGAATACATAGGTAACTGAAGACAACCTAGCGAAGTGAAACATCTCAGTAGCTAGAGGAAAATAAATCGAAGAGATTCCCTTAGTAGTGGCGAGCGAAAAGGGAAAAGTCCAAACCATATAAATGTTGTTATAGTGAATTGTTGGTCTCACGATTAACTTGGAACTTTAACTTAAAGGGATAGGCCGTTGTTTATATGGTGTTATAAGTCGTAAATGCTAATTTCCTACAAAATTAGGCGATCGTATATTTTTATAGCAGAAGGTCTCTGGAATGAGCAACCAAAGCGGGTGAAAGTCCCTTACGCGAAATGAAAATATACATCGTGGTTTACACACTTGAGTAGGGCGGGACTCGTGAAATTCCGTCTGAATTTGGGCCGACTATGGTCTAAGACTAAATACATTTGGTGATCGATAGTGAATTAGTACCATGAGGGAAAGGTGAAAAGCAGCCCGGAGAGGGCAATGAAATAGTATCTGAAACCGTGCGCTTACAAAGAGCCGGAGCCCGCAAGGGTGACGGTATTCCTATTGAAGAATGAACCTGCGAGTGTGCTGTATGTCGTCGCTTAAGGACTTATGGTCCGAAGGCACAGCGAAAGCGAGTCTTAACGGGCGAACTAATGATGGCATGCACATAACCCGAAACCGGGTGGTCAACCCATGACCAGGTTGAACCTTGTAGAAATACAAGGGGAGGACCGAACTCACGAGCCGTGCAACACTCGGAGATGAGTTGTGGGTAGAAGAGAAATTCTAATCGAACTCGGTGATAGCTGGTTTTCCTCGAAATAGCTCTAGGGCTAGCCTTGTATGTTCTTGTTGGTGGTAGAGCACTGGATGAAAATTGGGTCCTTCGGGATACCGTTTTCAATCAAACTCCGAATGCCAACAATAAAAAGTACAGGAGTCAGACGGTGACGGCGAAGCGCCATCGTCAAAAGGGGAACAGCCCAGATCGCTGGTTAAGGTCCCTAAATCCAAGTTAAGTGTAAAAGGTGGTGTTAACTCTTATACAACCAGGATGTTGGCTTAGAAGCAGCCATCATTTAAAGATAGCGTAATAGCTCACTGGTCAAGAGTTTTCGCGCCGAAAATGTATCGGGGCTCAAACTTGGTACCGAAACCGCGAAATGTGATACGGATTTATTCGTATTGCTTTGGTAGAGGAACGTTCTTAGCGCGCTGAAGCTCCAGACGCGAGTCAGAGTGGAGTGCTAAGAAGCGAGAATGCAGGTATAAGTAGCAAAAATCAAGGTGAGAATCCTTGACGCTGAAAATCCAAGGTTTCCTGGGCAACGCGAATCGTCCCAGGGTTAGTCGATCCTAAGGCCAGGCCGAAAGGCGTAACCGATGGAAGAGCTGGTTAATATTCCAGCACTGCGTATAGTTTGGTTGGTAGTGCGCATTTTCAAAATTGGAACGTGGATTGAATTGCACGTTGCGCAAGCAAAAGATGAAGCCTTCGGGTGGAGTCAATTTCAACAGATAAAGTGCCTAGAAAAGCTATTAATCGTTAAACTATAAGCAATCGTACCGGAAACCGACACAGGTGGATAGGTCGAGAAGACCAAGGCGAACGAGAGAACCCTTGTTAAGGAACTCTGCAATACAACGGCCGTAACTTCGGGATAAGGCCTACCCAATTTATTTGGGTTACAACAAAAGACCCACTGCGACTGTTTACCAAAAACACAGCTCCCTGCAAAAGCGTAAGCTAAAGTATAGGGGGTGATGCCTGGCCAGTGTCAGAACGTTAAGGGGAGAGGTGCAAGCCTTGAACCGAAGCGCTGATGAACGCCGGCGGTAACTATAACCGTCCTAAGGTAGTGAATTCAAGCAATTGAATTTACTAGGATTGGGACGAATTATAGAAAAAAGTAAACAGAGCAAAACGATCAAGCAGATGATCAAACATCACAGCCATTAAAAAAGCTGCCTTATTTCACAGTAATGTGAAATGTAATCCGATCATAGCTATATGCTGGAAAGCTTGAAAGAGCCAATCAGCAGGGAAGGCCAACAATGTGTTGGAACCCTCAGAGACTAAACGCTATGCTCCTGAGTAATCAGGATGAAGATAGAGTCCATCGTGGAGGAATCGATAAGCGAAATTCCTTGTCGGGTGAGTTCCGACCTGCACGAATGGCATAACGATGGTGGGACTGTCTCAACAAGGGACTCGGTGAAATTGCAAGGGAGGTGAAGATGCCTCCTACCCGTAACTAGACGAAAAGACCCCGTGAAGCTTTACTACAACTTGTTATTGGTATAAGATTATTTATGTTCAGCGTAGGTGGGAGCCGCAAGGCGCCAATGAGACACCACCCTTAAATAATTTTATACCTAATTTTCTCCCATGAATCTGGGAAAGAAGACAGTGACTGGTGGGTAGTTTAACTGGGGCGGTTGCCTCCTAAAATGTAACGGAGGCGTTTACAAAGGTCAGCTTAGCTCGGATGGAAATCGAGCTGGACGTGCAAACGCAAAAGCTGGCTTTACTGCAAGGATTACAGTCCGAGCAGTTACGAAAGTAGAAGTTAGTGAACCGACTGCTCTTCATAGGAAGGCAGAAGATCAACGGATAAAAGCTACTCCGGGGATAACAGGCTGATCGCGCCCAATAGTCCACATAGACGGCGCGGTTTGGCACCTCGATGTCGGCTCATCGCATCCTGGGGCTGTAGAAGGTCCCAAGGGTTTGGCTGTTCGCCAATTAAAGCGGTACGCGAGCTGGGTTCAGAACGTCGTGAGACAGTTCGGTCTCCTATCTGTTACGGGCGTTGAACATTGAGAGGGCCCACTCCTAGTACGAGAGGACCGGAGCGGACGAACCTCTAGTGCACCAGTTGTCGATCAACGGCATCGCTGGGTAGCTATGTTCGGAGCGGATAAACGCTGAAAGCATATAAGCGTGAAGCCGTCCTCAAGATTAATGTTCGTTAAGACCACTTATAGATTATGAGTTTGATAGGCTCTACGTGTAAGTATAGTAATATATTGAGCGGAGGAGTACTAATCGGTCGAGCATACGGCTAAAGCACCAAGCGGTGCTGTTAACCACATCCTATATAGTTGAATAATTGTAAATTAAAAAAAGAACCAGTGTCTTGGTGACACAAGCGACGAGGCTACACCTGTTCCCATCCCGAACACAGAAGTTAAGCTCGTCTGCGCTGATGATAGCCGTAAGGCAAAAGTAGGCCGTCGCCAGGACAATGGTTCTTTTTTGTTTCTGGAAAAAGGATATAAAGATGATAGTATTTAAATGTATGGAAATTAAAAAAGATACAAATTTAAAAACCGTTGCTTCCAAATTTCTTCGTCATGATGGAATTTTTAAGTTGTACAGCCGAAATTCTAGCGTACAGATTGCGGAAAATTTTGCGTATTTTTGCATGCTTGAATTAAATAAATTTCGTGATTTGCATTTTCAACAGCTAATGATTGGACGAGATGAATTTATGGATGTCTACTGTCGTCAAGACGAATTCGTAGCGGTGGAAAATACTATTGAGAAAAAATTGAATAAATCAAAAAATATCAAAGATTTTTTTGAAAATGATGGTTTGCCTATATTTATTCGTTATACCAGTATCACAAATCAGTTGAATAAAAAATACATAAAATACAAAACAAGTAGTAGCGTTGAGCTGTTAAAAGATTATAAGAAATTTGCTCAAATAAACGCTGAGTTTATAGGCTTTAATTTTTTTATATATTTGGCCGACCCAGTTATTGACAGAACGCTTCGAAAATTATTGGTAGAATATTTAGATATAATCAACCAAACGGACAAAATACAGAATTATTTGGTTTGTATCTCGTCTCCGCTTTTAAAACCAGCTGTTGTATTAGAGCATATTGCCCTGCTTAAAATCATAGCAAGCAATAAAGTCAAAAATAAAGATATTCTCCGCGCTCATGTTGAAAAGTTTAAATGGTTCCCTTGCTATAATCCCTCGGATAATCCGTATGGCATGGAACATTATTTAAATGAAATTAATTTATATAGTGTTGCGTCTGCTAAAAAGGAATTAGAAAATATTGCTACAGAACAAAAAAAGCACGCATTAGAATTTAAGGAATTATTGCGTAAAATAAAAAATAATGATCTTAAGAAGCTTGTAAATATTACAAATAAAATATGTTATTATAGGGAGCGTCGTAATGATTTACGCCGTCAGGGATTGTGCAATGTGGGTGCTCTTTATAATGCTATTGGTAGTAAACTAAATCTCACAGCAAAAGAAGTGTGTTATTTAACAAATGCAGAAATACAAGTTTCGTTAATAAGCGGTGTTTGCCCAGTGTCAAAACAACAGGTTAGAGGTCGTTTTAAAAACTATCTAATTTTTACTGACATAAATAATAATATTTTTGATGACAGTAAGAAAATTGTTCAAAATGTAAGTAGATTAATTAATGATAAAATTGCGAGTAATAAAATAATAACAGGTACAATTGCGGTAAAGGGGTTAGCGAAAGGGGTGGTGAGGGTTGTTTCTTCAATCAAAGTACTTCATAGTTTCAAAGCAGGGGAGATCCTTGTAGCTTCGATGACCGCTCCGGAATATGTGCCTGCTATGAAAAAAGCAGCCGCAGTGATAACTGATGAGGGCGGAATTACTTGCCATGCTGCCATAATCTCTCGTGAATTAGGAATTCCATGTATAGTCGGGACTAAATTTGCTACCAAGATTCTTAAAAATGGTGATTTGGTGGAAATTAACGCCGAGAATGGCACCGTTAAGAAACTATAGACTATTTGTCAGTCTAATTGTTTAAAAAAGTTCCAAGCACGTCCCAAAGCCATAACCTAGTTTTTTGATTTTATAAATGATAAGATATAAACATTAAAATATTTTAAAGTTTATTATGTCAGAATTATCTCTAGCGGTTATTGCCAAATTATTAGTCACTCCTGGAAAAGGTATATTAGCTGCCGATGAAAGCACTGCTTCAATTGGTAAAAAATTAATTAAAGCCGGTGTTTCTGATTCCGTAGAAAATCATCGTCTTTATCGTGAACTTTTTTTTACCACTCCTGGCATGAAAGATTATATCAGTGGAGTGATATTATATGATGAAACTATTCGTCAGGTGGCAGATGATGGCACGCCATTTCCTAAATTATTATCTGATTTGGGTGTGATTACGGGAATAAAAGTAGACTCAGGTGTGAAGGATCTTGATGGTTCATATCTGGAGAAAATTACAATTGGCTTGGACGGATTAGACGAAAGATTAAAAGAATACTATGTTTTGGGTGCTAGATTTGCTAAATGGCGCGCCGTAATTACGATTGGAAACGATATTCCAACTGACAATTGTATTCTTTTAAATATGCAAGCTTTGGCAAAATATGCCAAATTGTGTCAAGAAAATGAAATCGTACCAATTGTTGAGCCGGAAGTTTTGATGGATGGCAACCATACTATTGAGAGATGTTACGAAGTGACTAAAAAAACTTTAGCTGTATTGTTTGAAGAATTAAAATTAGCGGAGGTGGATCTGTCCGGTTTGTTATTGAAACCAAATATGGTAAT
>CALRIA010000033.1 GCA_943359595.1 Candidatus Magasanikiibacteriota bacterium
AGTCATCCTAAATATAAATATTTATTTATGTTATTACAATGGGTATTGGTACCGGTTTCTCTGATTTTATTTTCTTCACTGCCTTGTATCGATGCTATTACACATCTAATGTTTGGAAAATATTTGGGTTTCAATGTTTCATCTAAAAAAAGATCACCATAAATATGAAAAAATTGAAAATAATTTTAATTATAATATTATTATTGCTAATTGGTGTAGCCAGTTTTGGTTATTGGTCAATTCGTTCTGGCAATTTGCAAAAAGTAATAGTTGACAAAGTAGCCAATCAATTCATAAATAATCCTGCGGAGAAAAATTTTTTGCAAATTGTTTTGGGTTTTGAAAAACCACGTACTTATTTAATTTTATTTTTAAACAATACCGAAATGCGTCCAGGCGGTGGGTTTATCGGTGCTTACGGTTTATTACAGATGGATAAAGGCGTACCTCATTTATTGAAAGTAGAAGGTACAGAGATTTTGGATAACACTGGTAAAAAAGATTTTGATTCAGTATCGCCAGCTCCGATTGCTAAATATTTAAAAGTGTCTAGATGGTATTTTAGAGATAGTAACTGGTCGCCGGATTTTTCCAGCTCCTCACAAAAATCAGTTGAGTTGTTCATAAAACAAGGAGGTTTGGGAGAAGCTAGAGATATCGATGCTGTCATTGGTTTTACTCCATCCGTAATTGAAGAAGTGTTAAAAATTCATGGTCCTATTAAAATTAATGGTGAAGAGTTTAATGCCGCTAATTTTACTGAAAAATTGGAATATGAAGTAGAATATGGCTATAAATCTAAAGGAATAGAATTTGATCAACGCAAAAATATGTTGCGTGATTTGGCTTATGCTTTGTTAAATAATTTGCGTTATGATATATTTAAAAATTGGCAACAATATTATGATCTGACGCAGCGTTTATTGAAAGAAAAACAGGTGATATTTTATGCTCAAAATAATGAAGAGCAAAGTGTTTTGGTTAGCAAGGATTGGGCGGGAAAAATGAAATCAAATAATGGTGATTATTTGATGTGGGCTGATGCCAATCTTGGTTCTTTAAAAACTGACGTTGCTATAAAGCGTGAATTTAGTTACGGTGTATCTCCTACTGGAACTGATAGATTTGTAGCTACCGCTAAAATGAAATTTATTCATCAGGGTAAATATGATTGGCGCACTTCACGTTATCGTGATTACGCCCGTGTGTATGTGCCAGTTGGTAGTAAATTAATCGGATCGTCTGGATCGATGGAGATTGAAAAATCTATTAAACCTGGAACAATAGATCAGGGTATAGAAAATGGACATCAGTGGTTTGGCGGTTTTATTGCAGTTGAACCTGGACATACATCTGAGTTGAGTTTCCAGTATTATTTACCAAAAGATATTGCCGACATTATTAAAAATGGAGAATACAATTTGCTAGCCCAGAAACAAATTGGCATGAATGGTGTCGGGTTGACTCTAAAATTGGATTTTGGTAAAAAAATATCATCCGCGACACCTGGTGAAAATCCAGATAAATATGGCGATAATCGTTATGATTTGTCAACTGACTTGAATGAAGATAGGGAATTTAAAGTAATAATGGGGAATTAATATGTTTATTAAGAAAATCGGTATTGATTTGGGAACGACCAACGTTTTGGTATATGTGCCTAAAAAAGGAATTGTTTTAAATGAACCGAGCGTAGTAGCAATTTCCAAAATTGATGGTAAAGTGTTGGCTGTAGGTTTGGAGGCCAAAGATATGTTGGGACGTACACCAGATACTATTATAGCGGAACGTCCGCTTAAAGATGGAGTGATTGCCAACTATCAGATTACCGAAGCAATGTTGCGTTATTTTATAAATAAAGCTTTAGGTGGGGCGCGTTTGTTTAGGCCGGAAGTGATGGTGGCAGTACCAGCTGGAATTACATCAACTGAAAGACGTGCGGTGATTGATGCCACTATTGCCGCTGGTGCACGTGCAGCTTATATTATCAAAGAACCAATTGTTGCGGCAATTGGGGCTGATATTCCAATTGGAGCTGCTTCTGGACATATGATTATTGATATCGGTGGTGGTACGGCGGAGATTGCTGTAATTTCTTTGGGTGGAATTGTTTCAAGCGGATCAGCACGTGTAGGTGGAACAAAATTTGACAAAGCTATCATGGAGCATATTCGTCAAAAATATAATTTGGCGATTGGGGAACGTACCTCTGAGGAGATTAAAATTACAGTTGGTTCGGCTATGTTTATGGACAAGCCTTTGAGTATGGAAGTAAAAGGACGTGACATGATCCATGGCTTGCCTCGTATAATTACAGTTACTTCTGATGATACTACTGAAGCTTTACAACATGAGTTAGGCCTTTTAATGGATGCAATAAAAAATGTGCTTTATAATACTCCTCCAGAGCTATCGGCTGATGTAATGGACAAGGGGATTATAATGTCTGGAGGGTCTTCATTGTTGCGCAATTTAGATGAGTTAGTAGCTCAAACGACTGGAGTGCCGACTTATTTGGCCGAAGAACCGCTACTATGTGTGGCTAAGGGGACTGGTATTGCATTAGAAAATTTGGATAGTTACAAACGTAGTATTTTGGCAACTAAATAATTGTATGCTTATTGGTATAGACGCTTCTCATGCAAATAAAATACAACGTACTGGTGTTGAAGAATACTGTTTTCAAATAATTCAAGAATTAAAAAATATTATTCCGGGAGATTATCGAGTGGTCTTGTATTCCAATCTCAAACTTTTGCCAGAACTATCAGGACTACCATTAAATTGGGAAATAAAAATTTTAAATTGGCCTTTTAAAAAAATGTGGAGTCAATTTCGTTTGGCTTACGAACTTTGGAAAAATTCTCCGGATATTTATTTATCGCCCGGACAATTGATTCCATTCTTATCCCCCAAAAATTCAGTGGTGGTGGTGCACGATAGTGCCTTTGAGGTATATCCAATGGCCTATAGATTTTTGGGCCGTCAGTATTTAAAATGGATGAATCGTCTGATTGTTAAAAAATCTGAAATTATTTTAACTTCGACAGAATTTAATAAAAGAGAATTATTAAAATTTTATAATTATTATTTTAGCAACCCGATTGATTTAGAAAATAAAATTAAAGTGGTACCCCTGGCTTATGATTATAAAAAATTTAATTTGGAAAAATTAGCTGAGCAAAATATTTATGATCAATATATATTATCGATTGGCCGATTAGAAGAAAAAAAGAATACCAAAAGAATTATCTTGGCATTTAATTTAGTAAAAAAACAGTTTCCAGATTTAAAATTAATTTTAGTGGGAAAGCCTGGTGCCGGTTTTGAAGCAGTGCAAAAGGCAATTGACGAGAGTGTTTTTAAAAAAGATATTATTTTACCTGGATTTGTGATGTCAGAAAATTTGTTTTCTATTTTGAAGCATGCACAAGTATTTGTATTTCCTTCTCTGTATGAAGGTTTTGGAATTCCAATATTGGAAGCGTTAGCGTTGGGAGTGCCAGTGGTAGCGAGCAAAGGGAACGCTTTAGAAGAGGTGGGAGATGAGGCAGTTGATTATGTCGATTCTTTAAGTGTTCAGGATATATCAGAGAAAATTATTATTTTTCTAAAAGATACTAATTATCGTAAACAAAAAATACATTTAGGACTGGAACAGGTAAAAAAATATTCTTGGAATCAAACTGCTAAATTGACTTGGGAAGTGATAAAAAATATAAAATAAAAAATCCTCGATTTAGTCGAGGATTTTTTAACCAGTTAAATTCAGTTCTCTCTTGAATTTAACGGGAGGGGAGGTGCATGGAGCGCCTAAGCCCTCCATTAGTTGTCCTTGTTGCACCTCTTAAAAAATAGTTCTCCGAGTTTTGACGCCAGAACCGCGAGGCGATTGGCATGTTCAACATCGGTGTTTTGTTTGCGAGCGATACGCAGTTGTACGATTCGCTCGCGGATTTGTGTGGCTGGCGTGGTTTGATCCATCAGCGTTATGTAAGCGATCATGGAAATCGCATGGATTCCCAGCTCGTCACTTCCGCTTAGTATCGACCAGATCGCCAAGGCTCTGTCATGAGCCTCGATGTTTCCAGTCACTCGCCACCACACAAACGACAGATTGGCTAGTTGATTTTTAGCCTCAATGTCTTCGTCTTGCAGTGTTTCCTCCAATTCTTTGAGATAATGCTCTCCGCCTAACCGCTCAAGGAACGTCCTGGCGGTGTGGTTGAGACCACTACTGTAGAAGTTCGTCACCAAACGGTGAGCGAATTTGAGTCGCGCATAGTTTACGGCCATTTTGCTCTCCTCTTGTTGAAAATGTCTAGCTTTAGCAAAACAGTTGATAATATCAGATTTTTTCTCTTTGGTCAATGTCGGCTGTGCAAAACTTTGACGATTGGCAAAAAAAGTGTTATATTAGAATAAATAAAATATTTTAATAAATATATTAAATAATATGCCAAGAAGTAATAGAGAGCATGGTTTGGCACCGCAAGAAATTGGAATTGAAGATAAAGGAAATAAACAAATAGAAGCTGGGGCTCATCTGGAAATTACTGAAAATCTGATTGCCAAAGCCAGCCGGTTGTTTGATCAGATGAATAAAGATTTGAGAGAAAAAAGAAAACAGGCTAAATTAGAAGGTAAAAATGAAGCTGAAATTAAATCTATTAAATTTGACAAAGAATCTCCTATTTATAAAGAATGGATCTCAGCTTGTAGTGATAATTTGTATAAAGGTTTAGTCCAAGAAGAAGAACGGTTACATGCTCAAGTTGTAGAAGTTCAAGAGGCTGATGGAGATATTAACAAAAATGATTTGTGGAATCAATATGAAAAAGTAAACATAAAACTTCATACTGTTTCGGCGGCGAGAAATATTAGGAAAGAACTGTCTTTAAAAATAATTAGCATAGAAGACAAAATACAAGATTTAGTAGAAAAATCAGACAAATTAGGTGGAGATAATCTGGCGATTGATGCTGAAGCGATTGCTTTGGGCGGTGCGATTGATGTCGCTCAAGCTCAACAGCATGTAGTGGAGGCTTTGGCGGTTGGAGGATATGAAGACATAGGTGATCTACCCCCTCCAATCCCAACAGATTATTTAGAGCAGTTTTCTTCAGTGGATGATTTAGAGGAAATTATTGATGATATAGATCCAAACCAACAGGCCATGGATATGTTTTTTGTGGAAAAAAATGAGGCTGAGGCGTCTACCACCAATCAGGGGGCGGAAAAAATAAGAGCAGTTTTTTCAGATTTATTAGCTAAAGATCAGAAAGCAAAAATAGGTTTTAGAGAAGCAATTTTTTCAAAAAAATTGAATCAACTGGTTGGCGATGATGAAGTTTTTGCTGGTTTATTGTTAAAAAATCGAGAATTCAAAAATTCAGTACTCAATTTATTTAATGCCAAGGTTGGAGTGTTTGGTAACAAATCGTTGGAAGCAGCAGCTAGATTTGTATTTTCGTTAGAACAGGCTCGTTCTTTTTATGACCAAATAAAAGATAAGACAGAAACGTCGCCTACGGAAGAAGATCAAATAGAGCCAGAAACAGCCAAAACACCAATAAAAAATACGTTGGTAGAAGATTATTTTAAAAGTTTTGGTGAATTCGGAATAGAAACTCCAGAAAAATTAAAGAATAGTATAGATGTTTTAAGGTCAGACATGAAGATTCAAAGAGCCAATCTTGAACTTCAGCAAGATACTTTAAAACAATCTAAATGGTATGAACTCAATAAAAAAAGTCTGTTAAAAGGTCAGATTAAAAGTACTATTAATGAAGTTGCTGTATTATTTGAGGCGTTAGTGGATTTAGAAGGGAAATTCACCAAAGGGTTAGAAAAAATGATAACTATTGAGGGGATAAATAAAAAAATATATGCAGACGCTGATTTGACCAGTTTAAATTCTTCTTTGGCTGAACAGATAAAACAATTAAAAGCTGATGTAAAATCTGGTAAAGAAACACTTGGTTCTAAAAATTTCTTTGATAGATATACAGAATCAGCTGTGTTAATGTTGGCGGCGATGAGTTTTGTTTTCTCCATTGTGGCAGTAAACAGTGAAAAGAATGTTGGTGCTGAAAAGCCATCAGAAAAAGCCAGGATGGTAAAAATGGTAGAAAAAGATACGGCTCGAGGAACTTTACAATCTATTATGCCAGATAAAAATATTGGTGGAATGTCATATTCTTTATCAGATAAACCTGGCATGACTATGGCAGAAGATATGTCTATGGAACCAAAACCAACTCCATGGGGTGTTAGTGAGGAACCGGTAGTAGAAACTGGTTATACTTCAGCAGAGATGGTGGTTGAAACTGGCGAAAATGTGAAAGTAGCCAAAGAAAGAAAAGAGGATAAAGTAGTCGGTAAATTTGTTAAACCTCACAAAAAAGAACATGGAAAGAGAGTAGTATCATCGGATATTAGTAAAGTTAAATCTGCAGATTCTAATAAAACCGAAGAAGAGCTAGCTAAAGAATTCCAGACTTTAAATAATAAAATTTCTGAAAAAAGAAATCAAATAAAACCACCAGATTTTGATAATCCAGATAGTTTGAAACAATCTATTAAAGACAACAATGAACTTTCTCGATTGGAACAACAGCGTGATGCCGAAATAAAAAGAAGAGAAGACGAAGGACTAAAACGTATTACTGCTCAAATCAACAAAGAAGACAAAGTGTCAGATGCGGCTCCAATGGAAAAGATGGCTGCTCGTGTTGATTATGATAGTCTAAATTTTAGTCGAGAATATGTTGGAAAATTGGGGACAGCTCATGATATTGTAAGAGAGATACAAGAACTGGCTCCAGTAGCCAGCGCTAGTCAAAAAGCAAATTTTGTAAATAAAGCCAAGTCAGCGATCGTTCAATGCGAAATGTTTATGGCAGAAAAAGGCAGGACAAAAGGAGAATTAGAAGAAGCGGAAAAAGTAAGAAAAGTAGCTAGTGATCAATTGCGAATTCTACAAGATAATCTTCCAAGAGAGAAAAATGTATTTCTTTTAGCTCAAAGAGTAGAAAATAATATAAATCAATTGGTCAATAAATTTAAATCATTCGCTGGTAGTGGTAGGGAAGGTGTTAAAGTTGTCGGTAAGGATGGTGCTTTAGAAAAAATTCAGATGATTACCCTAAATATTTTGGCTACAAAAGAAATTAACAATCAAGATAAAGTCAATTTGAGAGAGGCTAGGATGAATTTAGATAGATTATTAGGATCAGAAGATTTGACTAGTGGAGAGCGAGAGGCGGCTAATAAATTAATACAAGCGGCTGATGTATTGTTGCAAGGTGTAGCCAAGTCAGATAAACTTTGGGATATCCCAGCGAGTCATAATTTGGATCGCGCCAAACAGATGACGTTGGAGCGAGATATATCGTCTAGAGCCAGTGGACAAAATGGTCGGTAAATTAAAAATTTTAAAAGCCGGCAAATAGCCGGTTTTTAGTTTTAAAATAGTTGCAAAATTTGGCCATTTTTGTTATGATAATTGTATCAATATGGAGTTTATAGGTCAACCGCACATAATCTCATTTTTTGATTTAGCCGTTAAAAACGCCAAGCTGGGACAAGCTTATTGTTTTGTCGGTGCGTCACAAATCGGCAAACGCACCCTTGCTAATATTTTGGCCGCTCAGATTTTAAATGTTGAGGTAGAACAGTTAAAATTTAACCCAGATTACTATTATGTGGAGCGTTTGGAAGATGAAAAAACTGGTAAAAAGAAAAAAGAAATTTCCGTGGATCAATCTCGAGAATTGCGAGAAAAATTCTATAATCGTTCTTGGTTAAATGGTTATAAAGTAGCGATAGTTGATGAAGCTGAATTATTGAATGAAGAATCTGGTAATGCTCTTTTAAAAATCATCGAAGAACCGCCGTCAAAAAGTATAATTTTTTTATTAACAGAAAATGATATTTTATTATTGCCGACGATTCGTTCGCGCTGTCAGGTGTTTCAACTCTCACCTGTGTCAGAGGTAGAAATAGAAAAACTTATTACCTCGGCTAGTGATGTGAAAGATGCTAAAGAAATCATAGAATTATCTTGGGGTAGACCGGGCAGAGCGCTAGATTTGTGTAGAGATTTCGAATTATTTTCTGAGTGTTTAAAAGAAAAAACTCGCTGGCAAAAAATCGTTTCTTCACCTATTCATGAGCGTTGGCAGGAGATGGAAGATATTTTGAGCGAAAAAGGTGGTTTGATAAAAACAAAAGAAAAGCTCGATCCGATTTTTGATTTTTGGATAATGTTATGGCGAGAAAAAATGTTGTCTGGACAAATGATGGACGACCGATATCGTATTATAATTGATGATATTAGATATATAAAAAATTTATTGTCAGCTAACGTAAATCCACGTTTGGCTGTTGAACAGTTTTTATCAAAATTTTAAAATAATTTTTCTTTCTTAACTCAATTTTATGAACAAAACACCTTTATTATTGTTGACTCTAATAGCCGGTCTATTGGTTACTGGTGCTGGCTGTTTGCAATTTGGTGCCAGTCAAACGCAAGGGCCAATGGGCATGTATCAATCCGTCGATAAAGGTGAAACTTGGAAACAGATCTCTGCCGTACCAACTGTAGCTGGCGCTCAAAGTATCGCTGGTATCAAAGTTTATCGTCTTCATACAGACCCTAGTGATCCCAACGCTATCTATCTGGCTTCACGTGGTCAAGGATTGTATTATAGTTATGACAATGGTGCTAGTTGGCGAGTGGTTCCAGCCATGGCCGGTAAATTCATTTATGGTTTGGCAGTTAATCCAAAAAATAAATGTAATATTTTTGTTAGTGATGGCCAACATATTTTTAAAACTGACGATTGTTTGCGCACTTGGACCAATGTTTATGCCGAAGAACGTCCCGACCAAAGAGTTGTGTCACTGGCTATCGATTTTGGAGCTAGCAATACTGTCTATGCAGCAGAATTGGGTGGGGATATATTGGTAAGTAATAATCTTGGTTCTAGCTGGCGTGTAACCCAGCGTTTTGGTTATCAATTACAGTATTTAGTTGCTGATCAGTTTAATCCTGGTCGAGTTTATGTCGCTGGTTATACTAGCGGTATTTATCGATCTGATGATTCTGGAACAACTTGGAAAAATATGTCGGCTGGTTTGGATAGTTTTACTGATGCCAATAAATTTTATCGTCTAACTCTAAATCCTGGTAAAAAAGATAGTTTATTCTGGATATCAAAATATGGTATTTTACGATCTGACGATGCCGGCACAACTTGGACTGAATTAAAATTGATTACTCCTCCAGGCAGTGTTAATATTTACGCTTTTGATATCAACGCCAAAAATCAAAATGAAATGTATTACACTGGTACAATTTTGGGAGATAATAATATACATGTACGATCCACATTTTATAAAACTACTGATGGTGGTAAAAATTGGGTAACAAAAAAACTTCCTACCAATACTATTCCAGTAAATATTTTAATTAATTCAGAAAAAGACAATGTCGTGTCAATGGGCTTTTCTATCTTAGATTAATAAATTGTTTATATGCATATCAATGATTTTAAGGAGGATTTTGATAAGGTAATAGAATTTCTAAAAAAAGATATCCTCGGTTTACGTACCAGTCGCGCTTCGGTCGCTATGGTGGAAGATATCTCGGTGGAAGCTTACGGTGGTTATCAAGCGCTAAAAGCGTTGGCTTCAATCTCGATTGCTGACGCTAAAACTTTAAATATTGAGCCTTGGGATAAAACAGTTCTAGGGGCAATTGAAAGAGGGATTCGTGATTCTGGTATTGGAGTTAGTCCTGTAAATGATGGCCGTTTGATTCGCGTAATTTTACCAGATCTTACTACCGAACGTCGCCGTGAATTGACCAAAGTGTTACATGAAAAATTGGAAAATGCGCGCGTGTCATTGCGTAAGGTGCGTCAAGAAGCAAGAGAATTGGTAGAAGCGGAAGAAGAATCCAAATCAATCAGTGAAGATGAAAAGTTTAAATTGATGGAAGATTTAGAAAAATTAACCAAGGAATATAATGATAAAATTAAAGAAGTCGGTGAAAATAAAGAAACCGAAATTAATACTATTTAAATATGCCTAAAGATCTAGAAAAGGTAGTTTCGTTATGTAAAAGGAGAGGTTTTATTTTTCCTGGTAGTGAAATTTATGGTGGTCTGGCCAATAGTTGGGATTACGGACCACTTGGTCATTTGTTAAAACAAAATATTAAAAAAGCTTGGTGGAAGTTTTTTGTGCAGGAACGTTCTGATATGGTTGGACTCGATAG
>CALRIA010000034.1 GCA_943359595.1 Candidatus Magasanikiibacteriota bacterium
CTGTCAATTTGGTAACCTTAAAAGAAAAAAATATTTTAGCTGCGTCGGTCAAAACTGCTAAGGTGGTAGGTACTGGAGAATTGAACAAAAAATTAATTGTCGAAGGTTTAAAAACAACTGCCAGCGCTAAAGCTGCTATTGAAAAAGCCGGAGGAGAAGTTAAATAACCAACCCTTCACTTTATGTGGGAAAAAATTGAACAAGTTTGGAAAATTAAAGATATTAGAAACAATATTTTGTTTGTCGTCGCCATGTTGGTGGTGTTTCGTTTGGCTTCACATGTACCGGTACCGGGAGTAAATGTGGAAAATTTAAAAAGTTATTTAGCTGGCAATCAAATTCTTGGTTTACTGAATGTATTTTCTGGTGGTACTATGTCAAATTTTTCAGTGATAATGTTGGGCGTTGCTCCTTATATCACTGCTTCTATTATATTTCAGTTATTAGCTATGATTGTGCCGTCATTGGAAGAAATAACCAAAGAAGGTGAATCCGGTCAACAGCGTATCAACATGTATACCAGATATTTGACCGTGCCATTAGCATTTTTGCAATCTTTTGGTATGATTCGTCTGTTACAAAATTCTTCTCGTCCGATATTATCTGATTTGACAACTTTCAGAATGATCACGATTATGGCTACCATCACTGCGGGAACAATGTTTTTGGTATGGCTTGGTGAATTGATTTCAGAAAAGAAAGTTGGTAACGGCATGTCATTATTGATTTTTGCTGGTATCGTTGCTTCTTTACCTACAATATTACGTACTGCCTTTGTAAACTATACTTCAGCTGATCTATATACTTTTGTGATGATGGCTGGTGTAGCAATTTTGACCGTGGTGGGAGTAGTATTTATAAATGAAGGTCAGCGCAATATTCCAGTAAATTATGCCAAACAGATGCGCGGCAATCATGTTTATGGTGGTTCATCTTCACATTTACCAATTCGGGTAAATATGTCTGGTGTAATTCCGATTATCTTTGCAATTTCGTTGGTTTTATTTCCGCCAATGGTCGCTCAATTTTTTGTGCATGCTCGTAGTGCTTGGTTATCAACCTTGGCTGTGAAGACAATTGCCCTATTTCAAAATCAATTATTTTACGGTGTCGCTTATTTCTTGTTAGTATTCTTTTTTACTTATTTCTATACAGCAGTAATTTTTCATCCACAAAAAATTGCGGAGAATTTACAACGCCAAGGTGGATTTATTCCTGGTATTCGTCCAGGTAAAGAAACTGAAAAATATTTAGGAATGACCGTCAATCGTATCAATTTAATCGGCGCTACTTTCTTGGGTCTAATCGCGGTTTTGCCACTATTGGTCCAAGGAGCTTCTGGTTCGACTTCATTCAAAATTGGTGGTACTAGTTTATTGATCGTTGTAGCGGTTGCTATTGAAGCGGCGAAACAGATTGAGTCTCAGGTGACGATGCATGAGTACGATCGTATTTAAAATTAAACATCTCTAGTTTTCATAAAAAAACACAGGTTACAACCACTCTTTCGCTTTTTTTGCCCGTGAGGGCAAAAGGATGAGCTTCGGCTCATAACCCGCTCAAGAGTAATTGTAACCTGTGTTTTTTTATTCTTTGTTATGGTATATAATTGAGGTTATGAATTTAGACAGTTTAGTATCATCGTTGAATCGAGTAGGTGGTGCCGTGGCGAAACGGTTGGATAAAATAGGTATTCACACTATCAGTGATCTGATTTATTATTTTCCATTTCGCTATGAAGACTATCGTGGGGTTTTGGCAATCAAAGATTTGCAGGCAGGGATGATGGTTTCAGTGCGAGCTAAAGTGGAACTAATTGCCAATCGTCGTAGTTTTAAAACTCGTAAAATTATTACCGAAGCTTTAATCTCCGACGGTATAAATAGTTTGCGAATCGTATGGTTTAATCAACCGTATGTTATCAAAAATATTAAGCCAGGGGATACATTTTTATTTACTGGTATAGTGAAGGCCGATATGCTCGGTCCACAATTAATCGCACCGAATTATGAACGTACAATTAATTCAGAAAATGTTTTGGTTGCTAAGTTGGTGCCAATCTATTATCTTACAGCAGGCTTATCACAAAAGCATCTAAGGTTTTTGGTTAAGCAAGCTATCGCTACTGTAAAAGATTTGCCAGATTATTTACCAGCTGAAATTTTGGAAGAATATGATTTTTTACCTTTGCATCTGGCTTTGCAAGGTATTCATTTTCCCGAAGATGAGATAGATTTAGCAAATAGTCAGAAGAGATTAAAATTTGATGAGTTATTTTTAATGCAGTTAAAGTCTGAATTGTCACGACGAAAACGACAAGAATATCAGGCACCAATGATTCGATTTAAGGAACAAGAAATAAAAGAATTTGTAAAACAATTGCCATTTATTTTAACTAAATCACAAAAAATTTCTACTTGGGAAATTTTGAGAGATTTAGAAAAATCTACTCCGATGAATCGTTTGCTATCTGGAGATGTCGGATCTGGTAAGACGGTGGTATCTGCGATTAGTGTATATTGCACAGTATTAAATGGTTTTCAAGCTATAATGATGGCACCAACAGAAATTTTAGCCAAACAGCATTTTGAAAGTTTTAAAAAATTATTGAGTAAAGATCTGAATATTGCTCTGTTGACTAGGTCGCAGTTTTTGGGAGTTGTGGATAATCAAGTTGTAGAATTCAAAAAGAAAGATCTGATTAAGTGTATTGGAGAAGGTCAATTTGATGTGGTGTTGGGTACACACGCTTTATTATCGGAAAAAATAGTTTTGAATAAATTAGCTTTGGTAGTTATCGATGAACAACATCGTTTTGGAGTACGACAGAGAAAGGAAATAAAAGAAAAAATTACTGGGTTAAATGGTTTAACGGCCCATTTTTTAAGTATGACTGCTACCCCGATTCCACGTTCCTTGGCTTTAACAATGTATGGTGATTTGGATCTATCGATAATTGATGAATTGCCAATTGGGCGTAAGATAGTAACTACTCGTTTGGTAGAGTCGTATAATCGTCAAAAGGCCTATGATTTTATCGCGACACAGGTAAAAAAGGGTCGGCAGGCATTTGTGGTGTGTCCGTTAATTGCACCGGCTAATAATTTTACCAGTGATGAAGATGATCAGTTGGTGTTTTTTGATTTGATTAATGAAAAGAAAAGTGTGATGAAGGAATATGAATATTTATCTAAACAAGTTTTTTTGAATTTAAATGTCGGATATTTGCACGGTAAAATGTCAGGTAAAGAAAAAGATGTAGTGATGCAAAAATTTAAAAATAAGGAGATAGATATTTTAATTTCTACTGCAGTGATAGAAGTGGGAGTTGATATTCCAAACGCTAGTGTGATGATGATTGAAGGGGCAGAGAGATTTGGTCTGGCTCAGTTGCATCAATTTCGTGGAAGGGTGGGAAGAGCTGAACACCAATCTTATTGTTTATTGTTTACTACCAATGAAACTAGTAGTAATACTTTGGATAGATTAAAGTTTTTTGAGAAAAATAATAGTGGGTTTAAATTGGCCGAAAAAGATCTGGAAACTCGTGGTCCTGGCGAGGTTTATGGCACGTTACAAAGTGGTCAGGAGATGTGGAGATTGGCTCGTCCTACTGATTGTCAGTTGATTAAAATAGCTAGAGTCGCCGCGGTAAAAATTGTCGTTAAATTGGATCAATATCCAAAGCTTAAAGAAAAAATAAAAGATTTTATTGAGGGAACTCATTGGGAATAAAAAATAAGGTAATTATGAAAAAACCAGCTAAGGGGTTGACTTTAGCTGGTTTTTTTGTTATAATGCGCGCTGTATTCGTTTGGTCGCCAATCTTGCGTGGGTACGTATGATTGAATGGCCTATTACTCTGGAATTCCAACAATGCAAATTCGTCGTAATCAGCATCTGCGTCTGTGTGCCGCTATCGAGCTCAACGGTCATCTCGTCCATAGCGTACGTCGCGAACATTGCGGCACGCTGAAGGTCGAGGTCGTTCACAAGCCCGTTCGGGGCGGGAAAACCACCCGTCGTTGGCGTGGCATCAATGAGCTCGGTATCACCAAAGTCGGTCTGTCGGCTGCGGTGCGTCAGGTGCAGAAAAAGGAGGTTCCTGGTATATACTAGCCCTTCGGGGCGTCCTACAATTTAGTAGTTCAATGCGGTCGCGTAAGCGACTTATACTGACCTGATTGCAGGCAGCTGGCCACGGATCGAAAGATCCGTGGCCTTCGCATTTATTTAACCTTCAAAGACATAAGTTTTTTTATTTGGGTTTAATTTGTATGCTGTCCATGGGCCATTGCCATATATTTTGTTAAGCTCTTGTAGTAAAGAATTTTTATCAGTACTGTGCACTACTAAAGTACGTGTATTTTCATCGGCGTTGGCGGCATTGTAAGTTAGGTCAATTGCCAAATAATATCCTCCGTTATCATTGTCTGTGTTTGGTATTTCTAATAGTCCAATGCTGTGAAAATCGAATTGAGCAAAAGCGCCTTTAGTTGGTTTTTCATTTTCTAAATCAAAGTATTTGGCTTTTGGGTATCTTTCAAAAAATTTTTTATCATCTTCGTCGGTTTGATCGATTAGCATTATACCAAAATCTTTGGTAGCACTACGACAGTTGGCTGCATATTCTTTTTCAGTTCCTCGGTCACCCCTAAATACAGTTTTATTTTTTGAGCGATAAAATTGGGTGATTATCTCGTCAATATCAAGCATGAGAGCTTCTTTGTCTGGTCCAAGATCCAGTCGCACTTTACCATCACGATCAAGTTTTTGGGTTACTACTAGTGGTTTTTTCCTAGTTTCGATATTAGCCGTTTTTTCTTGGTATCCAGAAGTTTTTTCAGTCATATAATTTTATTATAATTGATAGATTAATTATATGTAAAAATAAGCTTCTGGTCAATTGTCAAAAATCCAGATTTTATGGTAGTATAAATCTGTAATATAAATATTATTTTTTGGTATGTTAGGAGAAAAATCTGGGTTTGATCCCACAATGGAGGGGGCGAAAGGTGATTCTAGAGATTTGGATAATGAGCAAATAAAGCCAAGAGAAATGTCTCGAGTTTTTATATATCAATCTAAAAGTACAGATCAGGTTAAAGCGGAATTAATGTCTGGAAAAACTCCTGACCAAATATCTTTTATTAATTTAATTTTAGCCGAAAAAAGTGAGGATAGTATCAGCCCAAATCAACTTTTACCAGTTGGTGGTTCAAAACGTTTGGATGATAAAAATTCTTTAGATGTAGCCAAAAGACGTGTATTAGAAGAAACTCATTTGCGTCCAATTAAAATTAAAAAATTGGGGAGCATGAATTATGATTTAAAAGATCCGCGCCAAACACAAGCTGAAAAGATAGCCGCTACTTATTATTTGGCTGAAGTATTGCCTTTGGATGTGGCTTATTCTTTAAATCCCCAAGAAGATAAAATTGCTGGTTATCACCAGATAGACTTGTCAACTTACCGTGATCAAATTTTGAGACATGGTTACTATGTGGCTGATGCCGACATGCCAACTGAGAGAAAATTGCCCCTAATAGATAGTTTAAGAGTGGCCTATGAAGCTGGTGTTCAAGATGTGAGTTCAAATATCGTAGAAAATGTATCGGCACATGATGTTTTTGAAATTCAGGGAAAATTAATGGAAGAATTAGAAAATAAAGATTTTGTTAAAAGTAATAAAATTCTTAGTCATATAGTCTCTTTGTTAGATATGGATAGCAATGCTGTCGAATATTGGCAAAATGAAATTGATGATGTTAAGGATGTCGCTGATACGGCTAAAATACTTAAAGATTTATTGGATTATGCTACCAAAGAGGTCTGTAATGGCGATATAGCGAAGGTTCAGGAAATATTTTTAGCTGCATATGATTTGAGTAATTTTGAGGATGAAGTTTCTGAGAAGCGTGCCGGTCGTTCTCATAATGAAATGGTATTACGTTTAATATTTTCTTTGTTGGAATCAAAATATAATTATGATAATTATATAAAAATAGTTAAAGATAATCCTAATCTAGCTGATTTTGCTAATCGTTTAGAAAAATTTATCAAAATTTTATCTAGTGGAGAAAGCGATGTTGATAAACGTAAAAATTTATTTTATCAATTAAAAGGTCTTGATGAAATTGGCCCTGAATTAGTAGAAGAGGCCTTTTTTGAAGCTTTTTTTGATTTTATTCCTAAAGATATTGATGGCAAAAAACAATTTGAACGAAGAATAAATAAAACTTTAGCTGCAGTAGACAGTCTGTTGGATGAAAAAATTGTGCGTTCCAAATTGGCACCAATAGTTCGAGAACAATTTAACGAACGTTTGTTGACTCAAGTCGGTGAAATTCGTAGCGCCAAAATTTTTACATTAATGAAATATGCTTTGCCAGGGGTTGGTTTGGAAGAAAAAGGTCGTTTTAAAGTTGATAGTGATGAGGCTAGCGGTCCGCAAAATAAAAATATGTTGCGTCGAGTGGTATTTGAAGCTCGACGTAAGTTGGCTATGTTGTTTTTGTTGTTAGAGTCTGATGAATATTATGATGAAGTGATTGATGCGGGCACACAAGAAATTCAGGAATTATGGAATGATATTTTGGATCCACCAAAAGTGAACTGTTATTTAACTGAAAAACGTAATGATGCCAATGAGTTATTAGACATCGAAGCTCAATTTGTAGCTCCAGAGAGTTCTAGAGCGCAAGCGATGGCCGTTCGTCCATTTAAAGATAAATCTGGCGATACAACCATGTTGGTTGGGCAAACTTTACGTCGCAAAGAAAGAGAGTCCGTATACCGTAAGATGATTGTGCGTGGTTTTGATAGTCCAGAAGACATAAAGGATATCAATGGACGTTCGTTAGTAATCATGTCAACCAAAGATCGTCCCCTATCGGATATTTTTAAAAAAGAAGAAAGAGTAGTTGAGGTATGTGGTAAAGATATCAATGGAAATTTTTTGTGTGAAGATAAAAATTTTGAAGATCATACGGCAGTTTTTGATATTATTGAAAGGTTACAAAAAGATAAACATGTAAAAATTTTAGAGTACAAACCAACCAACGAACCAGGTACAACTTTTAAAAGTAGTGGTGCTGGTGGCGAAGGTCGGATAAGAATGGCAAAATTTTATATTCAGCATACTGACAATAAGGGTACGGTAAGGACTGAAGAAGTACAAATTTTTACTCCTTCAATCGATGGCCACAGTGGATTTTATTGGGAAAAGAAAAAGAAAGAAGACGATGAAAATTATGAGTTTGATCGTTTGTTACGTACCAAAGGCGTGCATTCTTTTGTTGAGATTCTTTATCCGGCTAGAATTTATGGTAAACCAATTCAAAAAATCCAAAGAGTTGAGAAAGTTAAAAAGAAAAAACGATCATAAGATCGTTTTTTTTGATGAGTAAATATTTAAATTGTAAGGCTTTTATTTTTGGATAATTTTCTCTACAACTTCATGGACATTTTTTATTGGTGCAATTTTTAAACCAGAAATTTTCGGTAATTTTGATGAGAATGGCACAACCGCTATTTCTAATCCTAAATTTTTTATTTCGGTTAATCTTTTTTCGGTATGGTTGACCGGTCGAACTTCACCACTTAATCCCACTTCACCAAAGGCCGCTAAGCCTGGTGGTAGGGTTTTATCTTTTAATCCCGAAGCAATTGCCAAGATAACTGCCAAATCAGCGGCTGGCTCATCGGCGGTCAGACCGCCAACAACATTTAGAAAAACATCATAAGATTCTAGCGGCAAACCTGCCCGACGAGACAATACACCAATCAAAACTTGTAATCGGTTTAAATCAAAACCAGAAGCACGGCGTTGTGGAAAGCCAAAATTGGTTTTGGTGACTAATGCTTGAATTTCAATAAGCATCGGACGAGTTCCTTCCATTATGGCTGTTATGACTGTGCCTGAAACTGGTTCGTTTCTTTCAGAAATCATGACGGCAGAAGGGTTTTTAACTTCTTCGAGCCCTTCTTTTTCCATAGTAAATACTCCTACTTCATCGGTTGGTCCAAAACGATTTTTGGCCGCACGTAAAATACGAAAATCATGAAAACGGTCACCTTCCAAGTAAAGGACAGTGTCTACTAAATGCTCTAATGTTTTTGGTCCAGCTACTGTGCCATCCTTAGTTACCTGTCCAACCAAAATAAAAGTAATATTATTTTTTTTGGCTGCTTCCATTAATTTTACTGTGCAGGCGCGCACTTGGGAAATATTGCCAGCTTCGCCTTCAACCTCATCAGAATATACTGTTTGGATTGAATCTACAATTACCAGTTTAGATTTGGCCGATAGACTAGTAGTAATGATGCTTTCTATATTGGTAGTGCTGGCCAGCTGTAAAGTAGGGGAGGTAATATTTAATCTTGAAGCACGCATTTTTATCTGTTGGGTAGATTCTTCACCTGAAAAATATATTGTTTCTGGAATAATGTTGGCTAGTTGTAAGGCAAGAGTAGATTTTCCAATTCCAGGTTCACCCCCGAGCAGTATTAGACTTCCAGGCACCAGCCCGCCGCCAAGGACCCTGTCTAATTCAGAAATATTGGACTGAAAACGTTTGAAATTTTGGTTGGCAATTTCTTGAAGTTTTTCGGTTTTTATTGGTGAATAATTTTTGGCAATTTCTTCTTTTTCTTTATTGGTCGGTGCGTTAGTTTTTTCTACTGTACCCCATTTGCCGCATTCCAAACAACGCCCGATCCATTTTTGAAATTGAGCGCCGCAGTTGGAGCAAGTAAAAATAATATTATTTTTTGACATATTTTTATGGCCAAGCAGTTTTATTTTTTCTCATCGACCCGCCATTGCTGATATATTCAAAATGCCATCTTTCTTGGCAAAATTTCCACCAACCGGTAGAAAACATAATTTCATTTAATTTTAAATAATTTGGATCAGTGGCTTCGGCAGTAGCGTTGCTTTCACAGGGACTAGCGGTTCCTGTTTGAGCGGTTAAAGGGGTATGCTTGTTATTTGATAAGGAAAAAAGATTCAAATCAACTGCAAAACCTCCAAAATGATTGGTTGTGCCAGGGCAAGCTAGCCCATTATCGTTTCCTTTAATTATCTGTCCATTTTCATCTTTTGGTTTGGGGGAATTATCGGCGGCATTTTCGCATATTTTTACCGGACTTCCAGGATTTCTATCTATCCAACCACATACTTTTTTAAATTGATCGCTAAGAGGACGAACCAGAGTGCCGATACTAATACCATATCCTTGAGATTTGGCTTTTAGAGCTGCTTTTACCAGGCCGTCAGCGGTTGAAGGTAGGGCGAATCTGGCTTCTTTGGCATTATGCCAGATTAATCCGCAATTTAAAAATTCATTTGGATTGTCTTTGACACCATTTGGAGAACAGCCGGCAGTCTGAAATTTACTTCTTAATAATGGAGAAATTTCTGCTATTCCTTCTGGTACTTTAATACCTTTGGCAGTAGCGGCGGCATTTATTTTTTCTATGTTGGCTTCTTTTCCATTGCAAAATGGTTTGCAAGTTTCATAGGTGTTACAAATTTTTGTTTTTGGGACATTAGCTCCATCTGGGGCGTTGCTATCGTCATCATCTGGAAAATCTGGGAGTTGTTCAGGAGTGATATATTTTACTTTTAGCGCTTTAAAATTGACCAAATCCGGATTGATATTATACAAAATAGCATAAGATCCCCAAGCGATAAATAGTCCGATTACTATCTGTCCGATTTTTTTAAAACCATTGATACGTTCTTCTCCACCTAATACGGTAATTTTTACTCCAACTACGATTATCATTATTACCCCGATAATACTAACCGCTACCATTGCTACTTTGTAAATAGCTGACATATATTCACCTATGTATGGAAGGTTTAAATATCCAGCTTCGTCGATGTTGTTTTGGATGTCGCTGAATTTTAATTGAGGAATATTTATTTCTAATAATGGTTTTTTGATTTGTATATCAGCAGTAATCCCAAAAAGCGATGG
>CALRIA010000035.1 GCA_943359595.1 Candidatus Magasanikiibacteriota bacterium
GTGTTTAGACAATCAACTACAAACAACAATGGAGTCAATCATGCGCAAGCTCATCGTTCTTTTCATTTCCGCGCTCATCATGACCGTGTCCGTCCCCAGCTTCGCCAATGCTCCGACTATGAGTGCCGGTGTCGCCGAAGGATACTCGGTGGTTTTCAAAAACGGTGTGAATTCAGGCGCGGTCAACACACGCCTGCATATCATCGTCGGTCAGAAGATTGCCGATCGTCTGTCGCTGAGTGTACTTATCGGAGTACTCACGGACAACACCGTTTTCAAGCCGATGCCGCGGGCGGCCATCATGGCCAACATGTCACTGACCGACAAAGCCGGCATCAGTGTGGCTGGCCTGTTTCAATTCAACTACGACTACGGTCACGGCGGTTTTAAAAACACTCATTCGATTTCATTGGGTTTTGCCCCAACGTACAAACTGTCCGACCAATTAACGGGCGCGCTGTTTGTATCAGTAGGCAAAACTTTGGGCGACGAATCGTGGATCATGGCTTTTCAGCCTGGAGTGACATATCGATTCTAGACCAAACCAGTTTGTGACTACTGGATAAATAAAAAGTCACACGGCTGGTGGTGACCGTTTCTTCGCCCCACTATCTTGTTGGTACCAAGAAGTGACCAAAAAACCGATTGCAATTTGCAGTCGGTTTTTTGCTTTTTTATTTCATCTCTCCCCAACTATGACCAATATTTACTTCCACTTTTACTGGCACTCTTAATTTGACCACACCCTCCATTGTTTCTTTAACTAGCTGACCAATTTTTTCTTCCTCTCCCTTTTTTACTTCCAGTACCAATTCATCGTGAACTTGTAGTATCAACCGAACGTCTGAATTAGATTTTATTTTTTTATCAACTTCAATCATCGCCATTTTTATTAGATCAGCCGCCGTACCCTGAATCGGATGGTTCACGGCCATGCGTTCTGCCGCACTACGGAGCTGAAAATTTTGTGATTTTAATTCTGGGATATATCTTCGGCGACCAAATAAGGTTTCACAATACCCTTCTTTTTTGGTAAATTCTACCGTCTGATCAATATACTGTTTGACTCCGCTAAATTGTTCAAAATATTTTTGTATAAATTCTTTCGCCTGCGCATGTGAAATATCTGCACGCCAACTCAAGCCATAAGTTCCCATTCCATAGAGTACCCCAAAATTTATTTCTTTAGCCGCTCGACGCATTTCTTTGGTCACCTTTTCCAACGGGACACCATTGATGGCCGCCGCTGTAGCAACATGAATATCCAAATCTTTTTCAAAGATTTCCATCATCTGTTTATCCTGAGCCATCGACGCCACAATCCGTAATTCTATCTGAGAATAATCCGCGCTAATCAGTATGTTGCCTTTTTCAGCCACAAATGTTTTTCGCACCTCGCGCCCGATTTCAGTACGAATAGGAATATTTTGTAAATTTGGTTCTGAACTAGACAGTCGCCCAGTGGCGGTGACCGCCTGATTAAAAGTAGTATGAATACGGCCTGTTTTTTTATTTATTAATGTCGGCAATACGTCCACATAGGTATTTTGCAATTTGGCCAATTCACGATAAATTTCAATCTCTTCGATAATTGGATGTAAGCCGTGCATTTTTTCCAGCTGCTCTGCTGAAGTCGACAAGCCTGTCTTTCCTTTTTTAATCCCCTCAACTGGGATATCCAATTTTTCAAACAATACTTCGCGCAGCTGCAATGGCGAAGATATGTTAAATTCCATTCCCGCCAAATCAAAAATCTTTTTGGAAACTTTTTTGATATTTTCATTTACTTCCACCGATAATTTTTGTAACATCTCCAAATCTACTGCCACACCGTTTAATTCCATCTGTGCTAACACCAAAAGTAATGGCATCTCTATTTTTTGCATCAATCCTAAATTGTCCGTTTTAATCAGCTCTTTCTTTAATTCAAAAACTGTTTGGGATAATAAAAATAATTCTTGAGCTATGGCATTGGTATCCACTCCAAACAAACTTTCTTGACCGCTGCCAACTTTTAATTCTTTCCCTAAAATTTTTAATACCACACTGGCACTATCATGAGCGCGACTACCAGGATTTAGCAAATACGAACCAACCATTACATCAAACAAAGAATTCCTTATCTCTTGTTTTTGTAATAACAAAACTTTAATTAATGGTTTTAAATCATGACCAACCAACTCAATATTTTCTTCCACAAAAATCGATAAAAAATTTTCTACTAAAATACTTTTGATAAAAAAACTCTCATTTTTTACAACGACCATTAATCCCAATAATTCACTAACTAAAATATCTTTTCCACTCATTACCGCCTTACAAGAAAACTGAGAATTATTTTTAATTTTTCCCAATAATTCTTTTACTTCATCTTTGTTTTCTATTTCTTTAGATTTTAACTCCTCTATTTTTTTACTTTTAATTGTCTTATTTTTTTCTTTCCCTATTTCTTCAGAATATTCAAAACCAGGGATACGTTTAAGCAAAGAGATAAATTCAAATTTTTGAAATAATTTAACGATTCTTTCGCGGTCAAATTCACTCATTGCACAATCTTCTAAGTTGATATTTAAATCAGGCACAGCACAATCAATTGTCGCCAATTCATAGCTCATCTTGGCACTATCTTTGCCGTCGACTAATTTTTTTAAAACGGATGGACTAAATAAATCACTTTTATTTTTGTTCTTTTCTTCATCCACTACTTTATATATACTTTCTAAATTACCAAATTTTAAAATTAATTCTGTAGCAGTTTTTTCTCCAATTCCGGGCACACCTGGAATATTATCGGAAGTATCCCCCCGTAAAGCTTTATAATCTATTACTAATTCTGGGCCAAAACCAAAACGTTTTTTTACTTCATCCGAATTATAAACTATCACATCACTCATTCCTTTGCGCAAAGTAAACACTTTTATTTTTTCATCTACCAATTGCAAGGTATCCATATCACCCGTCACAATATACAATTCATCAACTTCTGATTTTAATTGTTTCACCGCTGTACCAATCACATCATCCGCTTCATATCCTTTTTTTTCATAAATTGGGATACTAAACGCTTCCACCAATTCATGAACAAGTGGCATCTGATCATAGAGTTCCTGGTCTGCTTTCACTCTTGTGCCTTTATACTGATCATATTTATCATGACGAAAAGTTCCACCCGCCACATCAAAACTTACGCATAAGTGCGTTGGTTTTAAATCTTTCCAAACCTTAAGCAGCATAGAAGTGAAACCATATACCGCATTTACCATCACCCCATCTTTAGTATGCATTGGCGGCAAAGCATGATACGCCCGATGAACAATAGCGTTACCATCGATAATTACAAATTTTGTCATAAAAATATTTAGTGTTCTTATTTTACCTTCAAACCTGTTTTAAAGCAATAAAAAAATCGCGCAGATAATTACCTTTGAGCGGGTTATAAGCCAAGGCTCATCCTTTCTCCCTCGCGGGAGAAAAAAGCGAAAAGGTAATTATCTGCGCGATTTTTTGTCCTAATTTTGAGGTACCGGTGGGAATTGCACCCACGCATAGAGGTTTTGCAGACCTCTGCCTTACTGCTTGGCGACGGTACCAAATTTTGTATTCAAATAATACCACTTTTAAGGAAAAAGTCAAAGGTTTTACTACCTTACATAGCCCAACGGATTGACGCGTACACCATTTACTATCACCTCAAAATGCAAATGAATACCCGTACGTCCGCGCACATTACCAGTGTTGCCCATCAAAGCAATAGTTTGTCCAGCTTCAACATACTCACCAGGAGATACTAATAGACGGGAATGATGACCATACAAAGTTTTAACACCACCACCATGATCTATCTGTACATAACAACCATAACCACGATTCCAACCACATTGAGCAAACTCCACTGTACCAGCCTTGGCCGCATAAGTCGGAGTTTCAAACGGACCGGCAATATCGATAGCATGATGAGTCCAACTAAAATATTGAGTAATCATATGCACGCCAGACGGCCAAATAAAGCCAGAAGCACTAGGCGATCTATTTGAAGATGGCGGTCGAATAATTTCACCAAAACTTTCTTGTTCAGTAATATATGCTTTACCGTTCTTTACAATCTTACCATTTTTATTTTTTGTTACAGCAATAACTCTTGTTTCTGGTTTAACCCCTCCTGGAATCATAATCTTTTCACCAATTCGCAAATCTTTGCCACTCTCATCTAGATTATTAAAACGAACTATATCGTCGATCTTAGCGCCATATAATTTAGCAATTTTAAGAAGACTATCACCTTTTTTTACTGTGTGCATCACACCACTAGCTGGCGGGATGCTTATTTTTTGTCCTAATTTTAATTTAGTTTTAACAGTTAATCCATTTTCCCATAAAATTGTTGCAACATTTACCCCAAAACGATTGGCGATACCATTGAGTGAGTCTCCTGGCACTACTAAATATTCGATTGTTTGTTTACGACCAGAGCCACCACTACTTACACTGCCCGTCATTATATGAGGCTTATTTATGGTCATACCACCAGCGAAAGTTCCGGCTAGATCTTGATCATACACTATAGTCTCGGCCTGGTTAGAATTATTTTCCGCACTAACAGTTCCAGCTCGCCAATTGTAGACTGGTGTTATGTTGGTTTGTGTCGGTTCAGCAGTGACTTCCTCAAAACTATAATCCTCGGTTCCAGCAAACAAATTAAAGGCTAAGGTCTTTTGACCTGATAAAAAATCACTTTTTTGGCTAAATATCTTAGTTTGCGGAATTACGACTATAAATAATAATATAAAAATAATCGGTTGAATAATTTCACGCGCAATTATTCCCGTACCGCTAATAATTCCTATTTTTTTTAAATAAAACTTGATTTTAAACCCGATATAGGCAAAAAAACGGTAGAATTTACCAAAACCTTCAGATAATAACAAAAACAACCCGGAACCTATCCACCAGGAAAATCGCTTAATATAGACTAAAAAGCGCAAAAATTTTAATAAAAGGTTGTATTTCATACCTTGACGGTTGAGCTATTTTATCATAAGATATGGGTCGAGGCAACCTATTTAAATATTAATTCATAGATTTATGATTATAGTGTTAGGCGGAATTTTACCAGCACTTATTGCTATTATTTACGGCGGAGTGTTAATTCGTTGGGTACTCAAACAACCGGCCGGTGACGATCGCATGCAATCTATCGCTCGCGCTATCCAAGATGGCGCCAAGGCATATCTTACTCGTCAATACAAAACGATTGCTTATGTGGCTGTAATAGTTTTTATTTTATTAGGTCTATTTATCGATTGGGTTACTGCTTTTGGTTTCGTAGTTGGAGCAGTATTTTCTGGTTTGGCTGGTACTATTGGTATGTTGATTTCTGTCAAAGCCAATGTTCGTACTGCTGAAGCCGCTAAAAAAGGTTTTAAACCGGCGCTTGATGTTGCTGTCAAAGGAGGTTCCGTTACCGGATTGTTGGTTTCTGGTTTGGGACTACTCGGCGTATCTGGTTTTTATTATTTAACTCACGATCTATCTGCTTTAATCGGTTTGGGTTTTGGTGGTAGTTTAATCTCCGTCTTCGCTCGTATTGGTGGTGGTATCTTTACCAAAGCCGCTGATGTTGGTGCTGACTTAGTAGGCAAGGTAGAAAAAGGTATTCCTGAAGATGATCCACGCAATCCAGCTGTGATCGCCGATAATGTTGGTGACAATGTTGGTGATTGTGCTGGAATGGCCGCTGATCTTTTTGAAACTTACGCTATTACTACCATTGCCGCGATGATTTTAGGTGGTTTGCTTTTCCCAAGCAATGAAAAAGTTGCTGTTTTCCCAATCGTGCTTGGTGGTATTTCCATTATAGCTTCTATATTAGGTACTTTCTTCATCCGTTTGGGCGAAGATAAAAATGTAATGAAAGCACTATACAAAGGTTTAATTGCCGCTGGTTTAATCGCTTTGGTTGGTTTTTATCCAGTTACAAAATGGTTGATGAGTGGTTTGACTGGATATAGTGTAATGAATATATTTTTATGTGCAATTATCGGTTTGGTGCTTACTGCTTTAATGGTTGCATTAACTGATTATTATACTTCTACAAAATATTCTCCAGTTCAACATATTGCCAAAGCTAGTACAACTGGCCATGGTACCAATGTAATTGCTGGTTTAGCCGTTTCCATGAAATCCACTGCTTTACCGGTACTTTTGATCATGGCCGCCATGATGGGCACCCACTATTTAGCTGGATTATACGGCGTCGCAATTGCCGCAGTTAGTATGTTGTCTTTGACTGGTATTATCGTCACTATCGATGCTTTTGGTCCAATCACTGATAACGCTGGTGGCATTGCTGAAATGGCTGAACTATCCGAAGATGTACGCAACGTTACTGACCCATTAGATGCGGTTGGAAACACTACAAAAGCAGTAACAAAAGGCTACGCTATCGCTTCCGCTGCTTTAGCTTCCTTAGTATTGTTTGCTGACTTCACACACAAACTTCCTGATTCATACAAATTCATGATCAATGATCCAAAAGTTTTGGTTGGATTGTTTATTGGTGGACTTTTACCTTACCTATTTGGTGCCATGTTGATGGAGTCTGTTGGAAAAGTAGCCGGCCAAGTAGTAGAGGAAGTTCGTCGCCAATTTAAAGAAATTCCTGGTATTATGGACGGCTCTGGAAAACCAGACTACGGTAAAGCGGTAGATATCGTAACTAAAGGGGCTATTGGTCAAATGATCGTGCCGTCTATGATTCCTATTTTAGTACCAATTGCCGTTGGATATTTCTTGGGTATTGAAGCTCTGGGTGGTTTGTTGGTAGGTATCATTGTCACTGGCATTTTCGTTGCTATCTCTATGACTACTGGTGGTGCCGCTTGGGACAACGCCAAAAAATATATTGAACTTGGTAACTATGGTGGCAAAGGCTCTTTTGCTCACCAAGCTGCCGTGACTGGTGATACGGTTGGCGATCCATATAAAGATACTGCTGGACCATCTATTAATCCTATGATTAAAGTGGCCAATATCGTGGCTTTATTGATTGTCGGATTATTGTTGAAATAAATATTATTATGCAACATATTTTAAAACAACTACCAAAATCTCAAATAGAATTAGAAATCACTGTCCTTCCAGCCGATTACACAAAAGAAATGGAAGCCGCCGCTGGCCGCCTTTCTCAACGTGCCGCTATCCACGGCTTTCGTCCGGGAAAAGCTCCTTATGACATTGTAAAACAAAGCCTAGGTGAAATTAAAATTTTGGAAGAAGCTTTACAATCTATCGTTGAAAAAAATTATCATTTAGCTGTCACTGCTGAAAAAATAGAAACTATTGGCATGCCAGAAATTACTATTGAAAAAATGGCTCCCGGCAATGATTTTGTTTTTAAAGCTGTGGCCGCACTTTTACCTTCGGTAAAATTAGCTGATCTTTCCAAGATAGACGCCAAGAAAAAAGAAATAACTGTCGGTGATAAAGAAATCAAAGATATTTTAGAAAATCTGCGCAAGATGCAAGCAATTGAAGTGATTAAAGAAGGTGCCGCTACCAAAGAAGACAAAGTGGAAGTCGCTATGAATATGTTTATCGATAAAGTTGGTGTCGAAGGTGGACAGGCGCCAAAACATCAAGTTTATCTTAGTGAAGGACACTATATCCCAGGTTTTGCCGACAAATTACTTGGCATGAAAAAAGATGAAGTCAAAGAATTTTCTTTAAAATTTCCAGATGAACATTATCAAAAACATCTGGCTGGAAAAAATATTGATTTTCATGTGAAGGTAAACGACGTATATTCTATCGAATATCCAGAGATCAACGATGAACTGGCTATAAAACTTGGCCAAAAAAGCGTTGAGTCTTTGAAAGAAATTTTGATGACTAACTTAAAACAAGAAGCTCAAAGCAAAGAAGATCAACGTATCGAGGCTGAACTATTAGAAAAAGTAATTTTGGCCAGTGAATTTAGTGACATACCAGACGTATTGGTCACTTCAGAAAAACAAAAAATGTTTTATGAACTAAAAAATAGTTTACAAGAACAAGGTATCGAGTTTGAAAAATATCTAAAAGATCTCAAAAAAACTGAAGCGGAAATAGCCGAGGATTTTGCCGAACGAGCAATGACTCGCGTAAAAGCCGCTTTAATTTCTCGCCAGATCGCCAAAGAAAATAACATCAAGGTAGAGAAAGAAGAATTAGACAAAGAAATTGAGGCAATAAAAGTCACTTACAAAAATGAT
>CALRIA010000036.1 GCA_943359595.1 Candidatus Magasanikiibacteriota bacterium
GATGGCTTGAGCAGTATGGCTATTATCACCAGTTATCATAAAAACTTGTAGACCACGTTTTTGCAATTGCTGTACTGCTTCAGAGGAACTTTCTTTAATTGTGTCCGCCACGGCAATGACTCCCATCACTTCAGCTTCGTTGGCCAAAATCATTGCTGTCTTACCATTATTTTCTAATTCGCGTAATGTTTGTTCAATATTCTCAATACTGAGTTTAGCAAACTCAATTATTAATTTTCTATTACCAAAATAATATTTTTTATTATTAACAACACCTTCAACCCCATGACCAGGAATCGCCTTAAAGTTAGTTACGCTATAAAATGAGATGGTCTTTTCCAACGCAAATTTTACAATCGCGTCCGCCAAAGGATGTTCAGAAGTTTTTTCAATACCAGCCGCGATCGCAACCACTTCATCATTATTATAATTACCAACCGGAACAACGTCAGTTACTTTTGGCTCTCCATTAGTAAGGGTACCAGTTTTATCAAAAACTATTGCTTTCACTTTACAGGCTGCTTCAAGCGGTTCTCCACCTTTTATTAGCACACCATATTCTGCACCTTTGCCAGTACCAACCATAATTGCCGTTGGTGTGGCCAAACCTAAGGCACAAGGACAGGCTATAACAATCACCGAAGTAAAAGCCATTAAGCTAAAAGTTAATCCGGCTCCCAAAAAGAAAAACCAAACCACAAAAGTCAACGCGGCAATAATTAAAACTGCTGGCACAAACCAACCAGAAATTTTATCAGCTAAATTTTGAATTGGAGCTTTGCTGCCTTGAGCATCTTCAATCAATTTTATAATTTGTGACAGGGCGGTTTCTTGCCCTACTTTAGTTACTTTAAATTCAAAACTGCCATGTTTATTTATTGTCGCACCCACCACTTTATCACCAACATTTTTTTCTACGGGGATACTCTCGCCAGTCAACATGCTTTCATCAACACTAGAACTTCCTTTTATTATTTCTCCGTCCACTGGAATTTTTTCTCCTGGACGAACTACCACTACATCGCCCACCAGCACCTCATCAAGTGACAGATCTTTTTCAATACCATCACGAATAACACTGGCAGTTTTTGGTTGCATGCCCATTAACTTTTTTATCGCTTCGGAAGTGCCACTTTTAGCTCTAACCTCAAGCCATTTTCCCAAAACTACAAAAGTAATCAAAAAAGCCGCCGTTTCAAAATATAGTTCTGGAATTTTTGCGCCATTTAAACCAATGATCGACTTGCTTACTACCACATAATTAATAAACTGCCATAAGCTATAAAAAAAGGCAGTGCTAGTACCGATAGCAATCAAACTATCCATGTTGAACATCTTCATTTTCAAGCCGCTCCAAAACCCTTTATAGAAGCCAGCGCCAATAATAAATTGAACTGGAATAGTTAAAAATAGCGAGATAATACCAACGTATGGCATTATCGTTCGTCCTGGTAAAAAAGAAAAAAAATCAAACAACATGAAATAGAGCATCGGGACACTGAAAACAAAACTAACCCAAAACTTTTTTTTCAATGCTTTAATTTCTTGGAATTTTTTTTGGCGATCGACATCGGGATCATTACTAGATAATTCGGCAACATAACCTGAATGTTTGATATCTTTAATCAAAGCTTCCAACTGCACCTGATTTGAATCAAAAATTATTTTGGCTTTTTCCGCAGCATAATTAACATTCGCTTGCTTTACACCTAAAACTTTCTTTAAATTATTTTCAATAAGCAACGCGCAAGAAGCGCAATGCATACCAGAAATCGCAAGATTTATTGATTCATTTTTTGAATTTTCAGGCATATTAAAAAATTAATTATTTATTATCAACAACAATAAATTTACCTGTATACATACCCATAGAACAAGAAAATTTAAATTCACCAGTTTCAGTTGGAGTAAAGTTAAAAATATTTTCACCTTTTTGCAAAGGTTTTCCAATATTAAATTTACGCATTACAATATAACTAGAACAAGAAAAAGATGATTTGGAATTAATTATCCATTTTACTGGACGGCCTTTTTCAACGGTGAAAACATTCGGGCTATATCCATCAAAATCCTGATCCATTCTTACAACTTGCTCTTCTCCAGAAACAGCTATAGTTTTATCGCTACTATTTGAATCAGAACCAAACAAATGACTGGCATTACCAATGTTATACCATCCAAATAAAATCACGGCGATACCAGCGGCGGCAAAAAATATTCTAGCTTTTTTACCTTTAAAAATTGAAGATAAACCGCCAATACCAAGTAACCCTGGAGAAGTACCCAAAGCAAACAATCCCATAATCATGGCTCCTTGATAAAAACTACCAGAACTCACCGCATAAAGTTGCATCGCCTGAGTGAAACCACATGGCAAAAAGAAAGTGGCCACACCAGATATTATCGCACCGCGATGACTATATTCTCGATTCTCTTTTCCTAATCCAAAAAATTTAGCGACACTTTTTGGCAGAGCAATATTTTTATCTTGCAAAAATGGAAAAATATTAATCAATTTTAAACCTAAAAAAATCATTACCAAACTGACAATAAAAGTAAGCACCCCTAAAAAACTGGTCGACAATTTAAATGCCGAGCCAAGCAAACCAATGATTCCACCTAATACTGCAAAACCACCGATACGACCTAAATTAAAATAGATATGGGGACGAAATTTTTGCATTGCTGAAGCTTCTGGATGTAGATCTGCATGTCTAGCCGATAAACCCAAAACCAACCCACCTACCATCGCCATACAAGTAGAAATTCCAGCGACTAATCCTACCAAAAACACCACGCCTAAACCACTATTTTCAGTACTAACATTCACGTTAAACAATCCAAAACCACGCACTACATAATAAAGTACAAATAACACTACAGCGCCATAGAATAAATTTTGATAATCACTGGCATCTTTGGAGAGCCAACCATTTTCCTCTTTTTTACCAATTTTATAGCCAGACTCCTCGATCGCTTGAGCGATTTGATCTTGTTTTGGTTGGATGTTTTCATAATAAATCTGTGCCTGTCCGATTTTGTAATCGATGTCAGCCCTGACCACACCACAAACTTTTTTTAAATTTTGTTCGACCAAAATTTCACAGGATTTACAATGCATCCCCTTAATTGGAACAATGAGCTTAGGCATAAAAATTATTTACCTGTTAAATTAAAAGTTTTAATTAATTCTTTGATAAACTGAGTTTTTTCTTCTGCACTTTTGGAACTAAGTTTGTTGGTTCCGCAAGTTTGAAGATGATTTTCCAAAATAGTCACATTTATCTGTTTAAGCAAACCAACAGCGGCATTAATTTGTTGAGCAATATCAATGCAATAGCGATCTTCTTCCAGCATTTTATCCAATAATTTTAGCTGGCCTTGAGCTTTTTTTAAACTTAATTTAATTTTTGCTTTGTATGGTTCAATCATAATTTATAATTAATTTGTTAATACCTCGACCACAGGTATAGGTATATAATACGCTTACAAAAAATAACTGTCAAAATATTTTATCCACCAGCCAAATTCGTATTGACAAAAACATAAAAATATGATATTGTTAGCCAAATTTCGTTCTTTAAAAATCAACTTTTGGGAGAAAACCATCATGACCACCAACATCGTCCTGAGCACAATCGCTGTAGCTGCTCTGCTCTTCATCATCTTCAAACGCTACCAACATAATATGCGCAAACAAGAATTGCACAATCGCCGTGCACGCTTCACTGGGATGCAAGACGGAAAATGGAAGCCAGACAAAGCTATCAAATGGCTGACCTACAGGTTGCTCGGAGAATCTTCGATTCTCGATGACAACTGCCGACGCTATCATCACGTTACCCTGGAGATGCTGGACATCACGCCCGAACAGTACCGCAAGATTCTAGTGCTCTATTTCGAACTCTGGTGGGCACAGTTTAACAAGCGAAAACCAACCATCAAAGAAGCCTGCAACGGCACTGCCTATCTGAATCGTGAAATCGATGAACTCAACAAATGGATGCGACAACATGCCATCACCGAGGAAGAACTGGGGCATGATAGCCAATCTACTCGGGCTGGTTACATGGATCGCTGTTGCCAAGTTCTAGAGGAAGGCCTCTATCACTACCCGGATAAGGCATGGCAAGATATGCCCGCTCCAGTATTGCAACGTGCACTGCTCGACTACTGGGGAAACCCAGAACAAGAGCTAATTGACAAGTGGCAGTCTTGGGTAGTGGCGGCGAAAAAACGCCACGCCTTTCGTCTGCTTGTCATTCTACGAAGAGGCCGGTATAAATTTCCCGCCTCCGATCAACAGGTGGCACAACTGCTTGTCTACCTGGAAAAGGCTGGAATCACACCCGAAGACATAGAAACTACCGACACAGAACTGGAACAATTGCGCGGTTTCATGAGACCCAAGAGGAGACAAACGTAGACTAATCCACACTTTGTGGAAAAGTCTCAAGCAACATTTTGCCCGTGCGTCTTATGACCGCGGCTAACCACTGTAATAAAATTTTTATTGTAGCGATTAATAAAAAATCCACCTCAATCAAATTGGTGGATTTTTTATTTTATAATTCAATCATCGTATCATCAAAGGCCGAAAATGAGTTTTTAAAAATTTTACGCGTTCTTTTTTGTGCTTCTAATCTCTTGGCTCGAGTAGGAAAAGCATTAGGACCAAAATGGGTAAGATAAAGTTTTTTTACACCAGCTTCAATGGCCAATTTCCCAGCTCCCTCTGGATCAGTATGCCCCCAAAAATCATCGGGTGGTTGTAAATTATACCCACACTCATGAATTAATATATCCGCTCCAGTCGCCAACTTCAAATCATTGATACATGGCTTAGTGTCACTACAATAAGAAATAATCTTATCTTCTAAATAAAGACGATAACCAAATGTCAGATCAATATGTGCCAATTTGCGACATTCAAATTTTATCGGCAGATTGTAACTTCCTTCCTTGAGCTCTTTGGTTTTTATTTTAAAACTTAAATCTTTTGTCGGTGAAGCATAAGGATGTACAAAAAGAGTTTTTAGCATTTTATTTAAACCCTTATGGCTCAAAATTGTTAGAGACTGTTTCAAAGGTAATTTGGACAAAGCACTCAAACCACATATATGATCCAGATGAAAATGAGTCAAAAAAAGATAGACCGGTTTATCTTTTTTTATATATTCTCCAGCCTTGGCGAGACCAAAACCAGCGTCTAAAATTATATATGAATCAACAGTATCAATCAAAATACTAGGTGTGCTGCCAGCCGTTGAATCATACCAACCGTTAGTTCCCAAAAAAAATATTTTCATAAACAATTAAGCAGAAAAGAGCAATGCTAACAGACATACATTTAAAGCAACAATTACTAAGGCAATCAACCAGGCAAAAATATTCAACAATCGACTATTTGCAAAGCTACCCATATACTTCTTTTTACCGGTAAAATATACTAATGGAAAAACAGCAAACGGTAGTTGCAAGCTCAAAACCACCTGGCTCAAAATTAATAATTTTGTCAGGCCAGTAGTACCATAGATCAAAATCGCTATTACCGCAGGAATAATAGCAATCAATCTAGTAGTCATACGACGTAACCAAGGAGCTAATTTGAAATTTAAAAATCCTTCCATGATTATTTGCCCAGCCAAAGTTCCAGTAATAGTCGAATTTTGCCCTGAAGCGAGCAAAGCCACCGCAAATAATGTAGAAGCTAAAGTAGTGCCAAGCAACGGCGACAGTAGTTGATGAGCGTCAGAAATTTCAGCTACTCCATTTAGACCGCGAACATAAAATGTAGCCGCTGAAACAATTAATATAGCAGCGTTGATATAAAAAGCAAAAGTTAGAGCGATGGTTGAATCAATGGCAGAAAATTTTAAAGCTTCTTTTTTACCTTCTTCAGTTTCTTCATAGGCACGAGTCTGTACTATCGCTGAATGCAAATATAAATTGTGCGGCATCACAGTCGCCCCCAAAATACCTACGGCAATATATAGCATTTCTTTATCAGTAAATAAATTGACTGTAGGAATAAAACCATTTAACAACGCACTGATAACTGGTTGGGCAAAAGCCAATTCCAAACTAAACGCCACCATTACAGTACCAACTAAAGTAATAACCAAAGCTTCCAAATAGCGAAAACCACGATTTTGTAATAGTAATAATATAAAAACATCCGCAGCTGTTATGACCACACCCAGCGCTAACGGAATTTTAAATAATAAATTTAAAGCAATTGCTGAACCAATAACCTCGGCTAGGTCACAGGCAATAATCATAATCTCGGCCATCAACCACAGAAAAAAAGATACTCGTTTACCAAAATTATCACGACAGATTTGAGCCAAATCACGACCAGTAACAATACCAATCTTAGCTGATAAATATTGCAATAACATGGCGAATAAACTAGACAATAAAACAACAAATAATAGAGCATAACCATATTTGGCACCACCAGCCAAATCAGTCGCCCAATTACCCGGATCCATATAACCGACGGCTACTAAATAACCCGGACCAGAAAAAGCCAACATTTTTCTCCAAAAAGAAGCAGACTTTGGAATCGGTACGGATTTATGTGATTCAGACAAACTTTTGTCATTAACGATATCACCGTGTTTCCATTGATGAGATTTGAACCAATTTAAATGAGTCATAACTACCAATATATCATTAAAATAATTTCATGTCTAGATGAGAAGTTTGAAAAAACAGAAAACCCTCACGCGTAGCACTCGGTTATACCGAGTACTAAACGCGCGAAGGTTTTTGCCAGTTAAATTCGGAAACGATCGAGTTGTACCAACCAATTTCCAGCAATTTTAATTGACCTTATCCAGAACCAGCAGACGAACATGCCTGTCCAACCGCTCGGCTTGAGGGCTGATGAACATAGCGTGATTTCCCGCCAGGCAGGACAACAACAGAACCTGTGGCAGATTATTTTGGTCGAGTACCAAACCACCTTCGCCACAAACGACCAGAGGATGGTCAAATTGTGCCAGCGGATTTGCCAGTCCATATTCAAGACCTTGCAGAGCAGTGACCGGTTTCAAATTACGTTCGGCCATATAAGCGCTCAGCTCACGCACGAACACCTGGCCATCGATCATCTCTTCCAACACCCGATAACCACGCGGAACTCCACCGCCAGAGAAAAAGAATTTTGTCTCAACTCCAGCCTGGATGTCCCAACCATGACACAATTGAGTCCAACTATTCTTGTGCATCTGTCGCCTCCTGTATTTGAAAATCATCTTTTGTTATGGCAAAATACCAGAACTACCGATGACCAAATAAATTAACACCAACAACACTATTTGTCAACGGCGTTATAGTCTGATAAAATAAAAATATGTCAAAATATATCGCTGTAGTCGCCATCACCATAGATGGCAAAATAGCCAAAAATTCACATCATTTTTCTAACTGGACTTGCAAAGAAGACAAAGATTTTTTGCATACAATTTTGGATACTTGCGAGACGGTATTGGTGGGCAATTCCACCTATAAAATGGCTCTCAAACCATTATCCAAAAGAAACTGCATTGTCTTGACCAGATCTTTTAAATTAAAAAATCTACCACTACTCACCTATTGTAATCCAGCCATAGAATCTTTAAAAGATACAATTAAAAAAAATAAATATAAAAAAATTTGCGTCCTAGGCGGAACACAAATTTATTCTTATTGTCTGGAACAAAATCTAATTAATGAATTATATCTCACTATTGAACCATTAACATTTGGCCCAGGACTATCTTTATTTGAAACAAAAAAAACCAGTCAGTGGCGTCTAAAATCAAGCAAGCGGTTAAATAAACGTGGCAGCGTTCTATTACATTATATTAAAATATGATCA
>CALRIA010000037.1 GCA_943359595.1 Candidatus Magasanikiibacteriota bacterium
GCGGATGAATTATTGGAAAAAACTCAACCGACAACCTCATTTGCAACAAAAAAAGATCAAGTATCACATGCGCCAATTTTACCGCCGATGCCAGTGATAGAAATTATGAAAAAAAGTGATCGGGATTCTGCAGTAGAAAAGATTATTGGTCAGACTCCTATTTCTGCCAACCCAATTCGCTCCAACCAATCACAACCTTTGCGACCATTAGTGAATGATGTTAAATCAAGACCAGCGGCAATGAGTCCATTAGATGAAATTCAATATTTTTCTTTGATTGACTTACGTCGTTTATCTTCTCAACCATCAGAAGCTGTAAGTCGTTTGAAACAAAAGTTTGTGAATTTAAAAGATGAATCATATTTACTATTTATGGACTCATGGAACGCTTGGCGCAATAGTCCACTATATCAGAGTTATTTAGAAATAGTAGATGAAGCCTTGTCGCAAAAATTAAGTTTAAATACAGTACTTAATTCTAAAGAAAAAATTTCATTAGTCGAGATTGAAGCATTAATGAAAATGGAAAAAGAATTAGATATTTAAAATATGGATCAGTTTGTCGTACCACAATTTATCGACGTTGAAGATAAAATTTTTGGACCAGTAACTTCTCGTCAATTTGTTATACTGCTAGTAGCTGGCTTAATTTTGTTTGTGGCTTTCAAATTAGCTGATTTTGCTTTATTTATTTTTATGTTAGCTACTTTTGGAAGTTTTGCGCTGATCTTGGCTTTTGTAAAAATCAACGGTCAATCTTTTCATTATTTTCTTTTAAATCTGTTTCAGACTTTGCGTCGTCCGAGTCGTCGTGTGTGGTATAAAAGTAATACTAAAGAAGAACTTGAAGAATTACGCAAGAGTGGAAAAGTGGAAGTGATGGAAAAGATCCCTGAAATTCCTAGATTATCCTACAATCGTATTCGTGATCTGTCGTTGGCGGTGAATACTGGTGGTTATTATAAACCAGAAGAATAAAATATTTTTATGAAAAATAAAAAAGCGGCCGCCAAAAAATCTACCATGCAAGCGGCGCAACGTTTTATAAACGTGGCTGAAATAAAATTAGATTCTTTGGTGATGAAAGATGGAACTTTACGCGCGATTTTGATGGTGTCGAGTATTAATTTTGCTTTAAAAAATGAAGATGAACAAAATGCGACCATCTCGGCGTATGTTAGTTTTTTAAATTCTTTGGATCATCCGTTGCAGGTAGTGATTCAGTCGCGTGAATTATATATTCAGCCTTACCTGCAAGATTTATTAAAGCGTGAACGTGAACAGGTCAATGAATTATTGCGCGCTCAAATCGCGGATTATCGTTCGTTTGTGACTGAATTGGTGGAGATGGGTGATATTATGAGTAAGAATTTTTACGTCGTGGTGCCATACGATCCACTCTCCAATAAACAGAAAAGTTTTTGGTCACGTTTAAGTGAAGTTTTCAATCCGATAACTACAGTAAAATTAAAAGCTGAACGTTTTGCCAAACGTAAATATGATCTGGATCAGCGAGTGCGTCAGGTGGAATCTGGTTTGCGTAGTATTGGGTTGGAAGTAGTTCGTTTGGATACTCAATCATTAGTAGAAGTGCTATACTCTACTTACAATCAAGACATTGCTCTCACCGAGCGTTTGGTACCGCTTAACGAAATGAAATTAGAATAGTATGGCTTTTAAACCACAATTTGGACAGGGTAAAGATATCAAAGCTTCTTTGCTTGAAAAAGAGCAGGGAAAGTTAGAAAAAGAAGCGGCTATTGAAGTGATTGCCTTGGAAGAAGAGCGAGTCTATCGTGAGGGGGTAGTATCCCTAAATGATATTATTGCTCCGGCATCTTTAAATGTTGAATCCAATTTTATTCAGTTGGGTACTACTTTTGCTCGTACTATTTTTATAATGAGTTATCCGCGCTATATCTCCATCGGTTGGAGCTCTCCAGTGATCAATTTATCCATCAATATGGATATAGCAATGTTTTTTTATCCGATTAAAGCGGCGATTATTTTGAAACAATTAAAAAATAAAGTAGGTGCCCTTGAAGCACAAATTAATGCTGATGCAGAAAAAGGTTCGCCACGCGATCCGATTCGTGAAACTGCTCTGCGCGATGTTGAAGAATTGCGTGACAATCTGACTCAGGGTACGGAGCACTTTTTCCAATTTGCATTTTATGTTACTATTTATACAAAAAATAAAGAAAAATTGGATCAACTTTCTGAAGATATCGAAAGTATTTTTGGTAGTAAATTAATTCTTACACGTAAAGTTCTGTATCAAGCGGAGCAAGGTTTTAATTCCACCATGCCACTTTGCAATGATGAATTGATGATTGCTTACAACATGAATTCATCACCAATTGCCGCATCATTTCCATTTATTTCAGCTGAACTTACTTCTGACAATGGCATTTTATATGGAATCAATCGTCATAATAATAGTTTGATTTTATTCGATCGCTTTTCGATGCAAAATGCTAATATGGTAGTATTTGCGACCTCTGGTGCCGGTAAAAGTTATGCTATCAAATTAGAAATTTTACGTTCTATGATGATGGGGATAGATATTATCGTTATTGATCCAGAAATGGAATATAAACATCTGTCTGATGCAGTTGGAGGTACTTATATTAATATTTCTCTGTCTTCGGAAAGCAAAGTTAATCCGTTTGATTTGCCGCGTCCGATGGGTCAAGAAATTCCTGTTGATGATATTATTCGTAGTGCCGTTATCACCGTTAAGGGTTTATTGCGTATTATGCTTGGTGGTATTACTACCGAGCAGGATTCGATTATCGATCGAGCGTTGATTGAAACTTATGCTAAAAAAGATATTACTCCAGATGCTGATTTGAATACTGTCCAACCACCAATCATGCAAGATTTGCAAGAAGTGTTAGAAGGTATGGAAGGTTCAAATGAATTAGTGTTAAAATTGCAAAAATATACCGAAGGTACGTTTAGTGGTTTGTTTAATTCGCCAACGAATGTCGAGATGAAAAATCAACTGGTGGTATATAGTGTGCGTGATCTGGAAGATGAATTACGTCCGCTGGCCATTTATGCAATTATTAACTATATCTGGAATGTGGTGCGTAGCGAACGGAAAAAACGTATTTTGATCATTGATGAAGCTTGGTGGTTAATGCAAAATGAAGACAGTGCTCGTTTTATTTTTGCATTGGTAAAACGATGTCGTAAATATTATTTGGGAGTGACTACCATTACCCAGGATGTTAATGACTTTTTGCGTTCTCAGTATGGGCAGGCAATCGTAACCAATTCGGCTTTGCAATTATTGTTGCGACAATCACCAGCGGCGGTGGACAATGTGCAAAAAGTTTTTATGTTGACCGATAGTGAAAAATATTTATTGCTGGAAAGTGGTCCAGGTGAAGGGATATTTTTTGCTGGACTAAAACATGCGGCTATCAAAGTAGTAGCCTCATATACCGAAGATCAGCTGGTAACTACCAACCCGCAACAGTTGCTCGATATCGAACGAGCCAAAGAAGATTTTGAAAAACAAACAAAATAATTTAATATTTTTTTTATGCTTTCATTACGTGCTCGGATTTTTATTATAATTAGTTTAATAATATTGGTAGTTTTAGGGATTAGCATTTTTTTATTGGTGCGGGCAAAAAAACAGGCCACACTTAATAATCAACCGGTAACAGCTGAAAATTTACCAACAGCCACTGGCCTGTCAGCTACCGCACCAATTGCAGTAACTAATGTCTCTGGAAATATTAAGGTAAATCCAGCTTCTTCGCTCGAAACTCAGCAAAATGCAGTGCAACAAATTGCCAAAATATTTTTAGAACGCTTTAATTCTTTTTCATCCGAGAGTCAATTTCAAAATGTTCGTGATATACAGACATTAGTTTCAAAAACTTATTGGTCACAGTTGTCTGCTAAAATACCCCCAGTAAAAACCGTTCCAGATATTTCTGTTCCTTTTTCCTCCACAATTACTAAAGCGTATAGTTCAAAATTGTCTCTGTGGAATGAAAAAACAGCTACCGTTGAATTGCAAGTTAAAATAACTGAAGAAAAAAATAGTATAGTAAGCAATCGTGACCAACAAGCTAAAGTATATTTAATCCATGATGGACAAAATTGGTTGGTAGATAAATTTGAATGGGTAAAATAGCTTATGAAAGTGTGGAGTGGGCTTGTCCAAATGGTCAAAGACTATCTATTTCCAGTATTTTGTTTAAAGTGTCAGGTTGAAGGACAATGGTGGTGTAAAAATTGTTTAAAAAAATTTACTGTCATGGGGGTTTATTATTGTCCTGTTTGTCATCTTTCAAATTTAAATGGTCAGCCGTGTAATCCTTGCAGAGCCGCTTCGTCACTAAATGGCATTGCGGCTTTTTTAGATTATGATGATCAGGCCATTATCGGACAATTAATTAAACAGTTTAAATATAATTTTGCATTTGATATTACGACAGTGTGGGAAGAGATGGTTGAATCATTTTTGCCAGAGATTATTAGCCGAATGAATATTGAGGTTGATTTTTTGACTGTTATTCCAATACCGCTTCATATCAGTAGAGAGCGAGAACGTGGTTTTAATCAAGCTAATTTGGTAGCACAATTGGTCTTTAAAAAATTATCTACTTTGAAACAGATAGATTTTAATAACAAAAGTCTTCAAAGAAAAAGACCTACTAATCAACAGGCAAAATTAAATCGGGTAGATAGATTGAATAATCTCAAAGATGCATTTGTTTGGTGTGGTCAAAAATCCGCACCTAAAAATATTTTATTAATAGATGATGTGTATACTAGTGGCACTACCATGCAGGAATGCGCTATGGTCTTAAAAAAGTTTGGTGCGCAAAAAGTATATGGTTTTACCTTGGCGCGTGATTAATATTTTTCCAGATGTTTGCTTGCCAATCGGAATATGATTTTTGCCAATTATTAGAAACATTTAGATCTTTTTCTAGTTGGGTTTTTTCTGAATAGGAAATCTTTGCCGCTTCTTTTCCAAATATCCATTCGTTAATTGCGTCTGGTTTGGCTATGGGAATAAAATTTGTTTGGCGTAAAATAATATAATCTACTTGGTCATGTTCGATCTCTTTTAATCCTTCAGGATTATTTATAATTTCATGATAATGCTCTAACATGGTTTTATTGTTTTCTTTCATCCAGGTAGCAGTACCACGGCCGTCTAAATATACTAGAGCGTTGGGAGTAGCCCAGTTTAGATATCCTCCCCAACTAAAATAATTAAAAATTTTAATTGGTTGTTTCACATTAGTTTGTAACCAATTGGTGGCTTCATAAGGAAAAGAATTTTTTTCAGATAAATATTTATCAGTCCAAATATCATTGGTGAAGTGAATATTTGAAAAATAGTAGAGCGACAATATTATTAAAGCTGAAGTTGAAAAAAAATAAAAACTTTTTTTAATAATATTATCATTTAAAAATTGTAGTTTGTATAACTCTAGTTGTATCAGTTCAATCACGGTGGCCAACACAGTGGCTGATAACAACGCCATAAAAATTGCCTGTCGTTTGTAGGCGATAGCCGCGTAATAGAAAGCTAAAAATATTAATAAATGAGTAAGGCTAAGCTTTTTTTTGATAAAACCATAAATTGAAAATACCAAAGCTATAGTCTGAATAACCAATATTTTCCAAAATATTGGAAAAGTGTAGCTAGGAAGCCATTCGGTCGTGTGCATTTTGTAATAATTTTGACCAAAATACTCGATAATTTCTTGCCAAATTTTTATTCCGTATGGATTGATAATGATTAATAAGACTGTGATGGTCTGAATTAAAATTATTTTATATATTAAATTATTTGTCAGTTTTGTTTCATTGAAATAATAGAGATATTTTTTAGGAATAATTTTTAGGACAAGTGTGGTAGCAAGATAAATATTTAAAATAATAAAACCCAAAATCCAGCTACCATGTAAAATCGACCACAACCAAAACATTGGCGGTATTATATATAACCACCGCTGGTTGTTTTTTGATTTTTCTATTAAAAAAAATGTTAGGGCGGCAAATAGTGGCGTAAACATTGCCAGACGTGCCACAAAAATATGAGTGATTGACCATTGACACAGCAAAGTAGTTGCCAAAAAAGTAGAAGTAATTTTTTTAGAAAAAATTTTGCCAATTAATAAAAACGCTAAAGTAATTGGTAAAGCGGTTAATAAATTTAGCCACCAATATCCTATTCGAGAATAAATTAACCAAAATAACCAGTCACCACCCCATTCATGGTTGGTCCATGGCGAGCCATATTTGGAATAGGTGTAAGTATCGGTATAGGGGAAAGATCCAGTGTGAAGTGCCTGTCCAAACCGTAAGTGCCAGCCCAGATCACCATCAAAACTATTGGAAATAATAGCTAATGGTAGCAAAAAATTTAATAGTAATAATAGATAAAAGATGATTTTTCGCATAAATATTACTGTTGACTAATTTTGTTTTTCTGCTACAATTATAGCACAATTTTACAATCTTGGAGAGGTGGCTGAGTGGTCGAAAGCGGCACACTGCTAATGTGTTATACAGCGTTAAAACTGTATCCAGGGTTCAAATCCCTGCCTCTCCGCAAAAACAGTTCATATGGACTGTTTTTATGTTATATTGTATAGTACGATT
>CALRIA010000038.1 GCA_943359595.1 Candidatus Magasanikiibacteriota bacterium
ACCAATCTGTTTGCTGGCATGTTGAAATTTACCAAATACGAATTTTTCTTGGCTGCGGAAAATGAAAAACAAAATGTGCAGGTAAAGTTTTAATTATGCCAGAAGACATAGATTTAAAAGCTGCTTTAACCTTTGCTAGGAAAATAGCCAAGGAATGTGGCAAAAAATTGATTGATTATCGCAAACAAATTAACCCTAGTGAATGGAAATTGGCTACCAATTTTAAAACAACGGCCGATGATTGGTGTGATAATTATATTCGCCAAGCCATTAAAAATAAATTTCCAACTCATGGAATAATATCTGAAGAAGATGAACCTTTTGATGCTGAAAACAAATACCTTTGGGTGGTTGACCCCCTAGATGGGACAATTCCTTATACCTTTAAATTTAGCAACCACTATGGTGTGGCCATTGCATTGGTAAAAAATAATCAACCATTACTAGGTGTGTTTTATGCCCCAGAGCTAGACAGCAATGGTCAGACAATTGAATATTTTGCTATGAAGGGCAAGGGTGCATATGCCAATAACAAAAAAATAAAATGCGTTGATCTTGATAATTTAAATCATGCCTTTATTTCTTGTGATTACAACAAATTAGAGCGAAATAAAATTTTGAAATTTACCAAAAAATTATTGGCTGATGATGGCGTTGGTTATATCACTACTTATGCCTGCTGTACAGCACCGATGGCAATGGTAGCGGAAGGCAAATTGCATGGTTACTTTAGTTTAAAACTTGAACCTTGGGATATGGCGGCCACATCAATTATTTGTAGAGAAGCTGGCTGTGATGTAAAAAATATTAAAGGTGAGAATTGGACATTAAAAGACGAATCGATAGTAGTGACACCAAAAAAATTAACTAAACAATTTTTTAAAAAAATTTTATGAGTACTGAACACGAACATTCTTACGAAGCAGTACACTCTTTTTATAAGGGTGAGTTTAAAAAAAAATACCCAAATGCATTTAATACTTTAGAATTGGGTGGTGTTCATCCAGATATAAGTGAACCAATAGAAAATCCATATATAGAAGGAGAGAAAGACAGTGGAGATTATAGAAATATTGGAGAACATTGCGTAGATGTTGGAATTGTTGCTCAAAAAATCGCTAGCTCGCTAAAAGAAACCGGCAGCATAGACGAAAAAACATATTTACAAATAGTTGAACGCGCTCTAATACATGACACCAATAAAAGATTTGAAATCTTACGTCACGAAGCACAAAAAGCTGGCCAGCCAATAGAAGTTTTTTCTCGTTCAGCCTACGAGACTATGTTTGCTGTTTTGGAAAAAAATGGACATTCTGGACCAGAGTTAGAATATATCAAAACCGCCGGGAAAGAAACTGGTCATGGAAGTCTGGTGGATTTTTTGACTCTAAACGATCAAGATGAACCAGTTTTACATCAAGACAAAACTTTATCAGAAATGATTGTCCATTTAGCCGATGATATGGTCGCTTCGCCACTAAAAGATAGGAAGACTGGAGGATTATTAACAAAAAACTCTGGCACACAATTTGTATCTACTGCCAAAAGAATGGATTTAGGAAATTTTTCTTCAAGATATACCTTCCTGTATCAAGAAGGCATCGCTTTTGATCAAGATGGACAGGCTATAACAGTAAAAAACCAGCAAGACGCTGATACAAAACATCTGCGTGGATTTAACACCTATGCTTATTGGCAAGCCAAAACCTCTGAATTAATCTGTACAAAATTAAAATCTCTGGTCGATCCGGACAATGGACAAAATCCTGATGAATTTATTGAAAATGTAGCCAACAAATAATTATGTACTCTCAAATAGATTCAAACAAACAAAAATCAATTTTATTAATGATGCTCGTCGCCGCATTAGTGGTTGGTTTAGGCTATGTTTTTGATCGTGCTTATGGCGGGGATGGTTATAGCGGAATATTTTTGGGAATTATTATTTCAATTCTCACTACTTCAGTATCTTATTTTCAAGGTGACAAAGTCGCTTTGATGACTAGCGGTGCCAAACTTCTAGAGAAAAATGATAACCCCTATGTTTATCGTCTAGTAGAAAATCTCTGTATTACTGCCGGCATCCCAACACCAAAAATTTATATCATTGAAGACTCGGCTATCAACGCTTTTGCTACTGGCCGCAAACCAGAATTGGCATCTATCGCCATTACCCGTGGGGCGATAGAAAAATTGGAAAATGAAGAACTCGAAGGAGTGGTGGCCCACGAACTATCCCATGTAAAAAATTATGACATCCGTTTTATGATGTTGGTGGCTGTACTAGTCGGCGCAATTTCCATCATGGCTAATATTTTTTTACATGGCGGAATGTTCCGCCGACGCAACAATGATCGCGAAGGTGGTGACGGAATGGCCATATTTGCTATAGCTGGAATTGTATTAGCAATTCTTTCTCCAATTATTGCTCAATTAATTAAATTAGCAGTGTCACGCAAACGTGAATATTTGGCTGATGCTTCTGGGTCTCTACTTACCCGCTATCCACAAGGTCTAGCCAATGCTTTAGAAAAAATCGCCGCAGAAAATCAACCGCTCCAACAGGCTTCTCCCGCTACTGCTCCCATGTATATTTCCAATCCATTTTCAGGCAAAGCACTAAGCGGACTATTTTCTACTCACCCGCCGATTGAAGATCGCATAAAAAAATTACGCGAGATGGCATAAATAAGCAAAAAAGACTTTACTTTTTGCTTATTTATGATATAATTGTCATGTTAAATTATATAAAAATATGACTTTAAAATTAACTACAACTTACCATTTTGATGGCAAATTCTATGTCGCTTTTTGTGCTGAATTGGGAGTTACTTCTCAAGGCAAAAATCTGGAAGAGTCCGAGGCAAATTTACGCGAAGCGATAGAACTGTATTTAGAAGACGCCCCCAAGGAGTTTTTAGATCAATATCAGGAACACCCACTGATCAAAACATTAGATTTTGATTTGGTCTAATATGAACCGACTGGCCAATTATTCCGGATCGGACATCTTAAATTTTTTATATAAAAAAGGTTTTACTTTAACTTCGCAAAAAGGCAGTCATCAAAAATTAAGAAAAGTCACAGAAGAAAAAATCATCACGGTAATAGTGCCAAATCATTCCGAACTGGCACCTGGCACATTAAGGAATATTTTACGACAAGCAGACATCACCTTGAATGAATTTTTCAAAAAATAAACACAAACAAAAAATCGGCTCAATGGCCGATTTTTTATGTCATTAAAATAATTTTACTTATGAAGATGACAATTGTATTTGTCCACCATCAAATAATACAAGGCCTTCCATAAATCTTGCACCTGGCAAAAACTTTGCCAATTTACCAGCAGCGTCAGCCAACTCTTCACTTACCGCATGCTGTTCTGGAATAGAATGGTCTAACAAATTCTCGTGGTTAACAAACGACAACACTTTATCACCCCAAACATTAGCCCATTTATCAACCGCCGCAATCACCGCTGGATCATTTGGCACTCCTTCTGACTGATACACATACCTTGAAGAAAACTTTACTTCTCCAGCTGGTGGTTGAAAATCTCCCTTAGAACCTTCTACCATATTATTTTTATAATAATAAATTAAACACTGTTATTTTACCCCCCCCCGCAGTTAGTTGTCAATTTTTTATACACACCACAAATTTCTTAACTTCAATAAAAATTATAAAAAAATAAATGACAAAAACCAAAAAAAATGATAAAATATATCCGTGATTATTATTCACGGATTTTTTTATGGATCTCAATTCAATTTTTTATCCAAAATCTATTGCCATCATTGGTGCTTCGACCGAAGTTGGTCATGTTGGCAATGATATTGTCAAAAATTTAATCACCCAAGGATATAAAGGTAAAATTTTCCCGGTCAACCCCAAAGCGACGAAACTCTACGATATCAAATGTTACCCTTATGTATTGGCAATAAAAGAAAAAGTTGATTTAGCTATCATTGTAGTCCCTAGCAGTATAGTGCCAACCATACTCGAGACTGTGGCCAAGAAAAAAATAAAAGGAGTAATCATTATTTCAGCTGGGTTCAAAGAAGTCGGTAATATAGATCTAGAAAATCAGATAAAAAAAATCTGCCAAAAAAATAATATTGCTTTAGTTGGACCAAATTGTTTGGGAGTAATCAACCCAGAAAACAATATGAACGCTTCGTTTGCCAACATTATGCCTCGACTTGGAAATATTGCTTTTATTTCTCAAAGTGGCGCTCTCTGTACAGCAATTTTGGACTATGCTCAAAAATTGGATATTGGATTTTCCAAATTTGTCAGTGTTGGAAATAAAGCCCTACTATCTGAAGCTGATTTATTTGAATATTTAGCCAAAGACAAAAAAACCAAAGTCATAGCGATGTATGTCGAACAACTCACCAATGCTCCAGCTTTGATTGCCGCTGCCAAAAAACTTACTCACGGAAAACATTCTAAACCGATAATTGCAATAAAATCAGGCCGTACTAGTGATGGCGCTTCAGCTAGTGCTTCACACACCGGTGCACTTGCAGGTAACGACAGTGCCTACCAAGGATTGTTTTCTCAAGCTGGGATTATTCGTGTAGAAATGATCTCAGAATTATTTGAATACTTGCGAATCTTTACTCATAATGAATTACCCAAAGGCGACAAAGTGGCCATAATCACCAACGCTGGCGGTCCAGGTGTATTAACAACGGATGAAGTAATTTTAAGTGGTTTAAAAATGGCCAAAATTTCCGAAGCTACCGAAAAAAAACTAAAAAAAGTTTTACCAGCCTACGCCAATTTTCATAACCCAATCGATGTATTAGGGGATGCCAAAGCCGACAGATACAAAGCCGCGATTGATATTTTAGAAAAAGATAAAGCTGTTGATAGTATTATTGTAGTTTTAACACCACAATCCATGACTGAATTTGATCTCACCGCTCAAGCTATTATTGATGCCAAGAAAAAATCCAAAAAACCAATTATCACCAGTTTCATCGGTGGTAAACTAGTAGAAAAAAGTGTCAAAGCACTACGTGCTAACGGTGTATCTACTTTTAGCTTCCCTGAAGAAGCGGCCAAAGCACTGGATGCGCTCACTCATTTTGCCAATATCCGAAAAGATAAATACAACACCAAATTTAATTTTAAAAATACCAATAAAAAAGCAGCTGAAAAATATTTTATCAAGGCAAAAGAACACGGACAAACTATTTTTCCAGAAGCCGATGTCCTACCAATTTTACGCGATTATGGTTTTCCCATATTACATAGTGAAGTGGCAAAAACCTCCATGGAGGCCCAAACAATTGCCAAAAAAATTGGCAAATTAGTCGTCTTAAAAATTGTCTCCCAAAATATTTTACACAAAACTGATGCTGGTGGTGTGATGCTAAATATCATGCCCAATGAAGCTGGTGCCAAATTTACCGAAATGATCAAAAATATCAAACATCAATTTCCTCTTGCCAAAATTGAAGGCGTTTTAATAACAGAAATGATCCGAGAAAAAGGAGTAGAAATGATTTTGGGGAGTGTCAAAGATCCAAGTCTAGGCAATACTATTATGGTTGGACTAGGTGGAACGTATGTCGAAATTTTTAAAGATGTAGCTTTTGGCTTAACACCACTCACTGCCTATGATGCTCAAAAAATGATCAATAAATTAAAATCAAAAAAAATATTAGACGGCGCGCGTGGGCAGGCGGTATTGGATACACAGGCGTTAATTGATTGTCTAGGACGTCTTTCACAGCTACTAGTAGATTTCCCCAATATTAAAGAACTAGATATCAACCCCCTATTAGTTTTACCAAAAGGACAAGGGGTAAAAGTGTTAGATGCTAGAATTGTGATTGAATAATTTTGGTGTTCAAAAATTTTGAATATCCAAAAAATTATTATCCGTAAAAAAACCTCTCAAATAAACATTGCGTTTGGTATTTAATAAACCGGCCAATAAAATATCTGATGTCTGAATTTTTCCTTTATTCAAAAGAATCAACTCTATAAAACGCATCAAAAAGTCATGAGAAATTACCAAAGTATTAACCTCGAGATTGGATAAAATATCAAAAAAATTATTTAGGCGTTCACAGATTTTATCCAGTGATTCCGCGTTTTTACCGTAATATATTGCTTCTAAAACAGCGTTGTTTAAGCCAGAAATATCAGCGCTTTTTTTATTCGCTAAAATATTTTCCAGTTCAAAATAAACTTCTCTTAGATCTTCGCGGACTTCTATTTCAATTTTTTGATCATAATTTTTTTGAATAAATTCAGCAATAAATCGACCGGTTTCTCGACAACGGCGAAATGGACTAACATAAATTTTTCCAATTTTTTCCAGTGGAATAATTTTAGATAAATCCTCGCTTAAATCTTTAGAGATATAATCAAAATCTAAATTAGGATCCAAAGTTTTCTTACCTAAATCATTCAATAAACTTGATGGCATTTGTGAATGATCTTTGTATGGCAGATCAAGTTTTCCGTGTCTAATAAAAAATATATTTTTCATAATAATTTTAATTTTGGTTTGGGTACCCGGCGAAGAAAATCGCCGGGTACCCTTGCCCTCCTTTTTGTTAATACGAGATAATTTCCACGTATTGGCCTGGGCCGTTCA
>CALRIA010000039.1 GCA_943359595.1 Candidatus Magasanikiibacteriota bacterium
ACGCCATCGACAGTAATATTGCGACTATGGCGATAAAACCACATCATTTTTTGAGCACTAGCAGGAAAGTCTGGAAACCAATTGGAGTCTTGGAATTCCCAACGTTTATTAGTTAGAAGTAAGGGGGTAGGTGGCTCTAAAAATTGATCTAGCTGCCCTTGTATATCATAGCTACCACCGGCTGGCACATCTAGGTTGACGACTTTTCCATCTTTTATATCCATTGTGGCAATACTTCCCAAGAATCCGCCTGTGGGGCGCAACTCACTGGAATTTTGGAAAACTAATAGATAACGACGTTGTCCTTGAGCTCCAAAAATTTCTTTTATTGCTATATTTAAATCAGATAGATTTTGGAGATCGTGAAGAACGGCGGTAAAGATTGTTTTAAATTCTTTAAATGGTCCTTGATAAGCTAGTGGCAATGAATCTAAATTAACCGTATCTAAATAAATTAAGGCCTCTTTATAATTTGGTACGGCTGCAGACAGGTGATTATTAAAAATTTCTAGTCTAGCGTTGAGAGTGCTACTGGAATTGGACTGACTTTCAGCTATGCCTTTGAGAAAATAGGTGTTACCTTGGGCAATTTTTTGTCCAGCTAATAATAATGATTGACGGCTTTTTACTTCGCTATCTAACACAGGAATAACGGAAGCAATTCTTTGTAAAAGTTGATGTTTGTTTTGCATAGTTTCAACGGCCGAACCAAAGCTGTTTAAGGCATCATTGATAGAATTTTGGGCAGTTGGCAGGTCGGACTGCATGAGAGCGGCAGTGGAATTTTGTAGTGAGAGAAAACCGGCAGTACTGTCTTGGGCAATTTTATCCTTAGTAAGTTTGATTTCCTGGTAATAGCTGTTAGCTGAGCCAGGAGCAACTAAAATAACCATTAAAATTATAGTTCCAACTATGAGACGTTGTAAGACAAAATTTTCTTTGAAGAAAGCTTTTGTGATTTGTCCTAAATTTGCTGTTGTTGAATCTATTTTTTTGGCACCGGATTCAAAAGATTTTTTCATTGACCAATTGGCATGTTGGGCATTTTTTTGTTTTTTAGGTGGTTGTTCTGAAGGTAAAGTGACAAATATTTTTTGATCAATATCTTTTGGTTCGATAGTTTTTGATGATTGTATTTCTTGTTTTATTTTTTCATAAGCAGCATTAAAATCCAGTTTGAGATTTTTTTCTGGAGAAATTGTGGCTACGTTGTGCCAAGCTGAAAGAGTATCTTTTTTTAGATTAACTATATGTTCTGAAGTAGTTGGTGCATGAGAAACGTGGTGAATAAAAAATTTGATTGGCGAAGTTGTGGTAGAGGCAGGATTAACTTTGATAATTGAAGCTAAATATTGTGAACAGGTGGATTTATTATGCCCTGATTTATCACAAAAAGCACAACGACGAAGTTGTGGTCTTTTTTTGTTAAATAATTTTTTTATTCTCGACATCTTAAAAATTTTTGGTTATTATTTATCTACTATATTATACACCTTTTTAAGTTGCCGTGCACCTGTAAAAAATGGTAGTTATCCACTTTTATTTGGTATTATTATAAATTTGAAGAGTTTTAATAGCAGTTTTTTCCCAGGAGTATTTTTTTATTATTTCCTGTCCTTTGGCAATAAGATTTTTACGAGTATCGTGGTCTTTAATTACTAGGTTGGCAGCGACAGTAATGGCATGAGGGTCTTCTGGATCAAAATAGACAGCGGCTTCTTCTAAAATTTCAGGTAAACAGGTACGATTGGAAGCAATTACGGGTAGGTCATATTGCATTGCTTCTAGTGGAGGTAAACCAAAACCTTCATAAAGACTTGGAAATACGTATAAGGAGGCATTGCGATAAAGTTCTGGCAGTTCAGAATCCGGTACAAAGTCTGTTAAGATTATGCCTTTAATATTTTTTTGTTGTATATATTTTTCTAACTGATGATAAAAATAATTCTTTTTTCCAGTTAATACTAAATGGTAAGTGTGCCCGTGTTGTTTGCAAAAAATTTCCCAAGCATCTACTAATTTAAATAAATTTTTATGTGGGTAAGCTACTCCAACATACAACCAGTAGGGCCTGTTGATTTCATATTTTTGATAGATCGAAAATGGAACTTCGTCAGCAGTCTTTTCAAGAGGGGAAAGATATGTCGTAACTATTTTTTCAGGATTGATTTTTAAAGTTTGGATAATATCTTGTTTGGTGAATTCACTAATGGTAATAATTTTTTTAGCCTTTTGAACCGCATGGCTAAGGGTTGTTTTAAACATTTTATTTTTAAGCCAGTAAAATATTGGTCCAAGAGTGCTGGCATGTCTAGTGGGAAAATGCAGTAGCAATAAATCGTGTATCGTAACTACAAAATTGTCGTTGTAAAGCAACGGTACGTTCCAATGGGGAAAATGTACCAAATCCACTTTTAGTTTTTTGATTATTTTTGGTAAAAAGATCTGCTCTTTCCATCCGTACCAAGGGATGTCAACTAATATTTTTTGGAAGTTGGATTTTTTTGGATAATATTCTGTCCAATTTTCTTGCCGTAATAAAACAACATATTGATTTTGGTCATCAATTTTTTCTAGGTTTAAAATCAGTTGTTGTATATATCGCCCCAGTCCTCCTTGCATGGGGCCATACATTCTAGCATCAATAGCGATTTTCATAGTAATATTATACCAATAACTTGACTTTTTGGCTATTTTTTAGTTATATTCATCTATTCCGTTCTATTGATCAGAAAGGCACAGGTGTGTTCTAAACTGGTTTAGTAGAAAACCTAGAGGGGGCTAGTCATGGATAAGCGTATTTTTGGCCATGCTTTGTCGTTGATTATGCATGATGCCTTTGGTAATTGGGAGGATAATGCTAATGCAATTGAGATCGATATATTGGAGGTGTGGGAACTTTATATCAAACTCAAGGGTTTGTTGATTCTACAGGGGCAGAATGACGAACCGGTCAATTTTCCGCGGGTTCATCATATGACCGCGGCTGAGTTTGTACAAAACATGCGTCAGACGTACGGCTTTGAGCCTTAGGAGGGGCGAATGAAAGCTCGTGCTTCACCATTTCAAAAGAAGTGGACAGGGTGGGTAGAACAAAAACCGTTCATCAACCTGTTTTATTTCCAAATATTTTGGCGATAAAATAGGTGAACGGTTTTTGTTTTTTAATAAATTGTCAGAAGTAGTTTTTTGAGGTATAATAACCCCGCTTAAAAATATTTTATGCCATATTTGAGTCGATTATTAAATAGTCAGGTAAACGATAGTGCGGATGCGGTGATTGGTCGCTTGGAGGATGTGTTAATAAAAGTAAAACCTGGTGAATATTCTGTATTGGAGTATGTAATTATCAAAAGACGACATCAAAAGAAACGGATTATTATTCCTTATGACGCGGTTGAAAATTTTAGCAGTGAAGAAGTTTCATTGCGTACTTTGTTTTCCAAAATAAATTTTTTAGAAAGCGAACCAGATGGTTATATTCGTTTGAATCGTGATGTCATGGATCAACAAATAGTGGATGTGGCTGGCGCGCGCGTGGTGCGAGTCAATGATTTGCGTATTGGAGATTTTGAGGGAAAAATGTGCGTGCTAGGTATTGATGTCAGTTTTAGAGGTCTGTTACGTCGTTTGGGAGTATCATGGCTGGATGTTTTTAATTTGTTTAAAGTCAATATGATCGATTGGCGCAAGGCTCAACCAGTCGAAGGAGTGCTAAAACTGGATAGTGTTTCCAAAGATTTAACTAGATTACATCCGGCAGATATTGCCAATATTATTGAGGATTTGAGCGTAAAACAAGGTAGTAATTTGGTGTTGTCACTGGATAAAAATATGGCGGCGCGCGTGTTTGAAGAAATTGATCCGGAAATTCAGAAATTATTGATTTCACAATTAAGTCCGGAGCATGCGGCGCGTATTAGTGAGCGCATGTCTATCGATGAGCTAGTGGATTTGATTCAATCTTTACCGACACATCAATCCAAACAGTTGCTCGATTTTGTGGAGCAGGATCGAATGAAAAAAGTAAATAAATTGTTGAGTTACGAGGACGACACCGCTGGTGGCTTGATGAATGTAGATTATTTGGCTGGAACTCCTGACGATACTGTTAGTACGACGATTGATAAAATTCGTAAACTTTCTGATAATTTTCGTTCGGCTAATTATGTTTATGTGATTGATGATAAAGGAAAATATAAAGGGGTGGTTTCTTTTAGAAGATTATTGGTTGCCGATGCCGATGAAATTTTGAAAGATGTTATGAAAAAAAATGTTCATTTGCCTGTATTGCATCCTGATCAATCAATAAAAAGTGTCGCTCATTTGATGACCAAATATGATTTAAATTCTGCCGCCGTAGTAGATAAGGATAATAAATTTTTAGGAGTTGTGACAGTGGATGATGTGATGCGCGTCTTAATGCCAAATGCTTAATTTGTTTTTATTATGGAAAAAATTATTGCAAAAGAAACAAAAAAGAAAAAACTTTGGCCAAGAATGTTGTTGATGTTGAGTGTAATTGGTCCAGGTATTATCGCTGGTACGGCCGATAATGATGCCGGTGGTATCGCTACTTATTCAGTAGCTGGCGCTCAGTTTGGTTATCATCTTATATGGGTGTTGTTTTTGATAACCTTTGTTTTGGCGATTACACAGGAGATGGGTGCTCGTTTGGGGATAGTGTCTGGCAAAGGTTTGTCGGCATTGATTCGTGAAAATTTTTCTTTCAAAGCGACTTTTTTTATTATTTTATTAAGTTTTATTGCCAATTGGGCCAATATTTTGGCTGAATTTTCTGGCATATCGGCAGTGGCCAATATTTACGGCATTCCAAATTGGTTGTTTGTATTGAGTTCGGCTGGTTTGATTAGTTGGCTGGTAATTTCAGGAAATTTTAAAAATATCCAAAGAATTTTTCTTACTTCATCAGCATTATATTTAGCCTATGTTGTGGCTGGATTTATGACTCATCCGGATTGGTCAGCGGCGATGAAATCTATCGTCGTGCCGTCTTGGATTCCCACCAAAGATTTTCTTTTTATGGCGATCGCCTTGATTGGTACTACGGTGACAATTTGGGGTCAGTTTTTTATCCAATCATATTTTGCAGAAAAAGGAGTACGTACTCAAGATTTAAATTTAGCTAGAGCCGATGTGTATGTTGGTTCTTTTTGGACAAATTTTGTGGCTTTTTTTATCATTGTGGCGACAGCTGGGACTTTGTATGTGAATGGAATTACTATTACGGATGCGGCGGATGCGGCGCGTGCTTTGGAACCGTTCGCTGGCACTTTGGCCAAACATTTATTTGCTTGGGGACTATACAATGCTTCGATGCTTGGAGCTGGGGTTGTGACTATCGCCACCGCTTATTCTCTTACTGAAGCCTTTGGTTGGGAGGGGAAAGTCAATTCTGGTTTTCAGGAGTCATCTGCTTTTTATAAGATATTTTTATTTTGTATTTTTTCTACTGCTTTGATTGTATTGATTCCACATTTTCCAATAATACCGGTATTGATAGCTTCACAGGCTCTAAACACTTTTGTTTTACCAATTTTATTCTTCTTCTTATTACGATTATTAAACCGCAAAGATATTATGGGTAAACATCATAATGGTCTGGCACTAAATATTGCTGGTTGGGTTTCTATTGCGGCGTTATCGATATTAAATTTATCTTATTTTATTTATTTGATTATTAGTCGGCTGCGTTAGTTGTTTATTATTGTTAGATGTTCTTTGGCACTATTTTCCCAAGCATATTTAGAGGCTAATTCCAAGCCTCTTTTTAAATACTCAGTGTAGAGTTTATTATTTCCAAGTAATAATTTTATGGTTGCGCTTAAGTCTGTTGGGTTGTTTGGATTGATAAGATATGCGGCGTTATTTGAAATTTCTGGCAATGAAGCTCGATTGCTAGTAATGACGGGGGTGCTCATTTTCATCGCTTCAACTATAGGAAATCCAAATCCTTCATAAAAACTAGGGAAAACAAAAAGATTGGCCAGTGCCATTAAAGCAGGCTTGTCGGTATCGGCAATATATCCTAAAAATTTTATATGGTCGTGCAGTTTTGATTTACTGGCGTTTTCATAAATTAATTTATTTTTCCAGCCTGATCCACCGGCAATTATTAGATAAAATTTGTCGCTTAAGTTTTTTGGTAATTTTTCGAAAGCCTTGATTAATCCTAATAAATTTTTGCGCGGTTCGATTGACCCTAAAAATAAAATAAAATTTTCTGGCAAGTCATATTTTTTTTGGACAATGGTTTTTTGTAATTTTAACTTGCCTTCGATTAAATCAAATTTTGTGGATATGCCAGGATAAATAACTTTAATCTTGTTTTCGTTTATTTGATAATATTG
>CALRIA010000040.1 GCA_943359595.1 Candidatus Magasanikiibacteriota bacterium
AGATCAAGTTTTCCGTGTCTAATAAAAAATATATTTTTCATAATAATTTTAATTTTGGTTTGGGTACCCGGCGAAGAAAATCGCCGGGTACCCTTGCCCTCCTTTTTGTTAATACGAGATAATTTCCACGTATTGGCCTGGGCCGTTCACGCGAATTTTCATCCCAGTTTTGATAATGAATGTGGCTTGGGGCACATTGAGCACAGCGGCAAAACCCATCTCACGAGCATAGATTGCCCCGTGAGCGAGCATACCACCAATCTCCGTTACCAAACCACCACTCTTTCCAACCAGAGCCAATACAGGGGACCATGCGGGGTCGGTAGTCACGGTGACCAAAATCTTTCCCGGCCCAAGTAGAGCCATAGATTCTTGATCATCAAAACTACGCATTACCACCGCTTCGCCTTCAGCCACTTCATTGGTGACGCCAAATCCATAGAGAAAATTTCCATCTATGTTCGCTTGCGGATTTCCGATCTCCTCAAGAAAACGAGACTCGATGACTGCTGGCACGTAAAGCGCGCGTTCAATTCTGCGCCGATTTTTCCTGCCATCAGCCACTTCCCTCAAACGGTTTTGACACTCGTCATTCGCGAGCTCTTTAATCTCCTCGACCGACAGGTTGAAGATCAGATCTTCTTCCCAGCTGAGCAACTTATTGAGTTTGCAAACCACTTGCCGCAGAAGATGATACGCCTTGAGATATTCAAATTTTACCATCTCTCGCATGGAAAGATAAGTACGAGCCATCTTAACCTCATGTTTGAGTTCATCTCCACGATCACCAACTTGGTCGACCAGCTTCTTCAAATATTCTTGACTCTTGCGTGTGTTTTCTTCAGTCTCTTGAACTGGATTGCCGGTGGTTTGATCCACCAACTGCTCCACAAGACTGGGATTATCAGCATACCGAGGCACGCTGATTTCCAGTTGATGCAAGGCCATGTGACCATATTCCTCAACCACCGCCTGCAAGTCCATTTCACCTTTGTGCACACTCGCCAACGCCGCGTTGAAACGCAGATTGGGATTCCGATTCAATGGAATACCGGCCGTGAGCGTGTTGAGATGGAAGTCGGCCTGATCGCCGAACAATTTCATCAGCAACCGACGCAGTCTAGCGAAAGCGAAAAATCCCAATCGCGCTCCTTTCACAAATTCAACACACGCTTTTTCTCGCAAGAGATCAAGCAAGTGATTCAATTGTTTCAAAAGTGCGTTCGCATCATCACTGCTGGACTGCTGACGAAAATCCGCGATGGCTTTGTGCCACTCTGGAATAAATCCCAACTGACACTGTTCATCGACACTCTTTTCAAAAACCAGAAGATTCTCAAAAAAAATATCGTACGCCTTTCTCAGCTCTTTGGCCGTCGCTTCTCCGTACAAACCCGTCAAAAATTCCAGTGATGGATCCTGATCGTACAAGACCACTTCTGGATAATTGCCGAGCCGTTTGTCAGCCGCGATTTGATCAAGGTACCACCCGATCAATTTACCGTAATCACCAAGACTAAAACCAACAATGCGGTAGGTGCACGCATCATGCACAATACTGCAACGCGGCTGTCCTGAAACCAGCTGAAAGAAACCAGTGTCGAGTTCTTCGCCGATGTCATAGCCCAATTCTTTGCGTCCCCGTTGGATTGCGCCACCGTGAGCAAAGATGTGATTGAACAGACTGAGCGCCAAATGACATGGATGAGGTGTTAAAAGTTCAGCCACGTTCTGATCGGAAAGAATATCATTTTTGACATCCAATCCGAGATCAAACAATCGGACCGCTTCACTGTCCAAACTGTCAGAAACAGCCGCAATGGTTTCTTCACGCAATTTGATGAGTCCACATTCGGACTTGTTCAAAGCGGTGATGTCGCGACTCTGGAGCAAATAAAGCAAACCAGTGTCTTTTTCATAGGCCCACTCAATGTCTTGTTCCTTATCAAAAAGTTGACGAACGCTTTTGGCGATTTGCACCAACTCACTGATTTGAACTTGAGACAATTCTGGAGCTTGTGCCCCTTCCTTTGCCAACAACACGCCGTCTTCTGAGACGAAGTAACGCCGCGGCGTCCGCTCGCCACTGACCAGCGAGTCCCCCACACCTTCCACTGCTTCAATAACCATTTCTGGTTTATTGGATTGCATTGGGTTGGTAGTGAAAAGTACACCAGCCACCTGAGCGTCCACCATTTCTTGAATCAGAAGCGACAGCTTCCCGACGGCGACACCCTGCTGCTTGGCGTAAGCTTGAACCGCTTCGCTATCGCAAGCCGCGCAACATTCTTTCACCGCCGAGAAAATCTCTGGCTTGGGAACGAACAACTTGGTCTGGTACTGCCCAGCCCACGAAGCTGTTTCACCATCTTCACCCACAGCCGACGAACGCACCGCCCAGCTGCAATTTTCGGACAGGTTGACCAGACAATCTCGAATAAAATTGGATTTATTCAAATTATCAACTTCGATGGCAGTAAGAACAAAGGCGTTTTTCACCCTGAACCCAGCTTCCACCATTTTGGCAAGACGATAGGCCTTACCGCCGATTTCCTGTTCAGAAACATTCGCAGCGTCAATCAAAGTAAGCATCACTAACTCCTGTATTGGTTTGTCAAAGAACGCAAAAGCCTTCCAACAAGGAAGGCTCGAATGAAGATCTTTTAGAAACGATGACAAATATCCCTAAATGCACCGCTCTGAAAGATCTTCGTCCGAAGCTTCCAAAGGATTGGGATATTTACAAAAAACCCTCTCGTTTAGCGAAAGGGTTGCATCATTTTATGAAACGCAAAAACTTTGGCTAAACGAGAAATAGTTTAGCCCACCAAGACATTGAATTAATTTTTTGCGTTAATTTTTTCATATTATATTTTCTTTTTTAGTAATTGGTTAAATCCTCCATTTTTATTGAGCAACATCCGTGAACCGCGTGATATTTTGGCCAGACTAATTTGCAAATTTTTGGCTATTTGTCGCTGAGTAATACCTTGATTAAGTTGTTTGACCACCTGCCAACGCTTTACTATCTCATCATATTCATTTGGTGTTAAAACGTCTGTAAGAAAAGCGTCTAGCAACTTTAAATCTTTAATTGTACTCAAAATTGTTAAAAATTCTTGCTTGTATTTGTTTTTCATGATGGGATATTATTGTTCTACTGTAGCGCTACAGTATCACAGGTAAAATAAACCGTCAAGCCCGCCTGTGGATAAAAAAACTCTCATAATTATGAGAGTTTTTTTATTTATTTTATTCTTCAATTATTTTTTTAACTTCCACTAACCGTTCCTCCATCTCCTCCTTGGTATTGGCTTCCAAATTTAGTCTCAGTACCGGCTCAGTATTACTCACTCGCACATTGAACCACCAAGTTGGATACTCTACATAAAAACCATCCATTTCTACCACTTTCCCATCGCTATATTTTTCTCGCAATTTAGCCAAAATTTCTGCTTTTTTATCAGTATGAAAATTTATTTCACCAGAATGAGAATATTTATTCAATGGCGCGGTGATCTCACTCATCTTTTTACCAGTACGAGAAATCAGGCGTAAAAAATATAACAACGAAAGATCAGTAGATTCTACCCCATACATATCTTCATAATACAGATGCAGAGACAATTCACTGCCAAATTTTACACCCTGTTCTTTCATTAATTTTTTTATCAAAGCGTGGCCAACCGAACACATACCAGTTTTAGCCCCTTTTGCTTCCCATACATCACGTACAATTTTACTACTACGTAAATCATAAAGCATATGTGCTCCTGGACTATCCCGCAAAACTTCCAAACCAGCTAAAGCTCCTACAAATGAAGCGTCTATCACCTCTCCTTTTTCATCTACCAAACCAATACGATCGGCATCACCATCAAGAGCAAATCCAAAATCCGCACCGGTTTCTTTTACTTTGGCCTGCAAATTTTTGAGAGTTGATATATTCAGTGGATTAGCTTCATGATTAGGAAAAGTCCCATCCGGTTCCAGATACATATATTCTACCGCTACTGGCAAGCGTTTCAAAACTTCCACAAAACTCACCTTTCCCATACCATTTCCGGCATCCAAAACAATTTTTAACGGCTTAATTTCTTCCGGTTTCACCAAAGAAAATATTTTGACTAAATAATCCTCTAGTACAATTTTATGATTAATACCACCTTTTTTAAAAATTTCGGTGAATTCATTTTTTTCTGCTAAATCGCAAATTTTTTCCATACCATTACCTCTACCAACTGGAGTACCATCACCTAAAGTCATCTTAAAACCATTATATTGAGCTGGATTATGTGAAGCAGTAACCATAATTCCAGCTAGATGTTCCTCATAGTTACAACAGGCAAAATTAAACAACGGGGTAGTAGCCAAACCAATATCAACTACACTGAAACCTTGGTTGTTTAATCCTCTAATCACCTCATTGGCAAATTGTGGGCTACTTTGACGCATATCTTTACCTACCACTACACTTTTACCATCCAAATTTTGGTATTGTTCACGTAAAAATTTACCATAAGAACGCCCAATTCGATAAGCCAAATCATCGCTAAGCTCACCTTCTACCAAACCACGAATATCGTAGGCTTTAAACACCTGTTTTGGAAACATATTTTATCTTATTTTTAGCTTGTAAATTAAGCTCTTTCATTATATAATATCCTTATTCTTAAAGCAACTTAACCAGATTATTTATGTCCATATTAGATAGATTTTCTACCCACCTTAAAGATGTATTTAGCAAAAGTATCCAACTAGCCACAAAATTAGAAAATAAAGAAGTAGAACCAATCCATCTATTATTTATTTTACAAAACCAAAAAGGTTCCGTGGCCGCCGAAATCCTAAATCGCCTAAAAATCGATCTGAAAAGTATTGAAAAAATAATTTTAGAGTTACCAAGTACTACCACAAAAAAATCTTCCGGTACTACTGAAATACAAATGTCCCCAATGTCCTCCGACTCCAAAGCAGCTGCTGAGAAAGCTCTAATCATTGCTCAAGAACACACTCACAATTATGTTGGCACAGAACATTTATTAAAGGGCATTATTGATCTCGACAATCCTACCATTAATTTAGCTTTAAAAAATAACCACGTTTCTTTGACTAGCATTTCCAAACAATTAGACACAGTACTTACCAATGCTTCACAGTTTCCCCAAATTACCGAAGTGATGGAAGCGGTCGATAAAATTCAAGATAACATGTTTGGCTCAGATCAACATGATTCTCCTTTATCTACTTCTCTGCCAAAAACTAACAAACGATCTGGCAAAAAAGAAACAGCTTTAGATTTTTTTGCTACCAATCTAACCAATCCAGAATTACAAAAAAACATCGATCCAATTATTGGTCGAGAAAGCGAAATTGAACGCTTAATACAAATTCTCTGCCGTCGTACTAAAAATAATCCCGTATTACTGGGCGATCCTGGCGTAGGAAAAACTGCAATTGTCGAGGGTTTGGCTAAACGTATCTTGCAAAACAAAGTGCCGGATATTTTATTAAACAAAAAAGTCTATGCGCTCGATATGGGACTATTGATTGCCGGCACAATTTATCGTGGCGAATTTGAAGGACGACTCCATCAAGTGATTGACGATGTCGCGGCCAATCCAAATATTATTTTATTTATCGATGAATTACACAACATTGTTGGTGCTGGATCAAACCAAGGCACTATGGACGCCGCTAACATCTTAAAACCCGCTTTAGCTCGCGGGCAGATTCGCTGTATTGGCTCCACCACTTTAAATGAATTTAAAAAACATATCGAGAGCGATTCGGCTCTTGAGCGTCGTTTTCAGCCAATTTTTGTCAAAGAACCATCACCTGAAGATTCTATCAAAATACTTGAAGGCATCAAAACCAATTATGAAATTTTTCATAGTATTAAAATAAATAAATCCGCCGTTGAAGCGTCTGTCCGTCTAGCCGAACGCTATATCACCAATAAATTTTTGCCAGATAAAGCGATCGATTTGCTAGATGAAACAGCTGCGGCCAAAAGAATTAATTCTAAAAATTCTTCCTGGATAGGAAAGATAGAACGTTTAAAACAAAAACTAGAAAAAACTATTTCAGCCAAAGAAGCCGC
>CALRIA010000041.1 GCA_943359595.1 Candidatus Magasanikiibacteriota bacterium
GTTCTTTTTCTTCCCAATTTAAAATCTGCGAACGACCAACTGACCAATGCACGATAGCCTTGGTAGAAGTTTTATTTACATTTTGGCCACCAGCCCCGCCTGACCGCGCAAAACTTACTCGTATTTCGTTATCAGGTATGCGAATATGGCTATTTAATCCATTGGACATATCTAAATTTAAAAGTAATTTAAATTCCTCTGGCTTCTAATACAATCCTAATAGTTAGAAAAATTATTTTCAAATCTTTTAATATTACTTTCCAACCAGGATTAGATAAAAGAAAATTAACATAGTCTTGATCCAAATCCATTTGAGATAATATAGCATGACCTTTTTGCGCTTGAAAAGGCCCCGTCAATCCACAAACCATCACCTCTCGAATAAAATCTCCTGTTTTTTTAAAATTTTCTGAATTTTCCAGATTGGTAGGACGAGGACCAACCAACGTCATATCGCCGCGTAAAACATTCCACAATTGTGGCATCTCATCCATATATATTCTCTTGAGGAATCGTCCGTAATAGGTAAGATTTTCTGGATCACTCTGCAGATCGGTTGTATGGATAACCGAGCCTTTCTTTAAAGCCTCTACTAGCACATCATTCTTAAATATCCGCCATTTATAGAAATCAAACTCTTTGCCTTGCGAAATTCTTTTTTCAATATATAAAAAATGTCCTCGAGAATCTTTAATAAAAATTCGTTCAATAATAATCCAGATAATAATAAACAAAAACAACGGCGATAATAGTAAAAATAAAAAAATCGTCATTATAATATCAAAAATGCGTTTAGAGTATGGAAGTTTTATAATTTCAGACATATTTTATTTATTTAAATTCGATAATTTCTGAAATTCCTTATCCTTCTTCACAACCGCCTCATTAACTTTCAAAGCCATTTCATTTATCCCCATCAAACAGATACTATCCAGCGCCCGTACACGCGATAGAGCCACATAACCCATCCCTCGTTCAAACGATTTGGACAGATCAATCTCGGCCGCGTCCAAACTCATCCCTTGGCTTTTGTGCACTGTTATTGCCCAAGCCAAACGCAATGGCACTTGCTTGATACTCGCTAAAACCACTTCATCTTCTTCGATATTCCAACTTGTTGGTTTGGCCACCAGGCTATTTTTATTTTTGGTTTTAATCACCGGAAAGCCGTCGCCGTCAAAACCCACCACTTCTCCCAAGGTACCATTCACATAACCCGCTTCATAATTATTTTTTATAAACATTACTACTGCACCCAATTTTAATTTTAATTCTTGAGCAATAGGATAGCTCTTTTTTAAAAATTCAATTAATTCCTTTGGACCTTGTTCTACCATTTGGAAGATTTCTTCTACTTGATCAATATTAGACAATTCCAATTCATTGAGCATATCCACATTGGTATTGTGAGTGTAGAGTTTGGTGACCTTTGGTAGATGAGCCACCTTTTTATGTAATCTAGTTTTCAAAACAGCTAGTTCTTTTTCTCCCGCTTCATTGGTGCGAATTTTATTTAAAACTTTTAAAAACTCCGAATCATCTTGGCGAAATTGTTCATCTAGATAACAAACTTTAATGCCGGACTCTTCCCATGAATATGCCTGAAAAGAAAATTCCGCATCTTTGCCAATCGGAGGCAATTGAAAAAAATCACCACACAACACAATTTGCATTCCACCAAATGGCGAAAATGGATTTTTGGCTGCCTTGCAAATTTTGTCCACCAAATCCAAACAGGCGGCATCGAGCATGGAAATTTCATCAATAATTAAAACCTGTGACTCTTTAATTCTTTTAAATAAATCTTTACGTTTTAATAATTTTTTAATTTGTTTGCCTGTCATTTTCTTGGCAATTCCCATTCCACACCAAGAATGAATTGTACGACCGTTGATATGGGTAGCGGCAATACCAGTGGAGGCGGTTATACCAACTTTGGTTTTATTAATTCGTAGATAATCAATAAATTGATTTAACAAAAAAGTCTTTCCACTACCGGCAGAACCGGTGAGGAATACATTGTCGCCGGATTGCAGGATTTTTAGAGCGTGAGATTGATTCATTGAATTCAAAATCTAACCATATTTTAGTTAAATTAATAGATTATAATTTCTTAATTATACCACTTTCAGCATCAATTTCAATAATATCATTGTCCTTCAAAATTTTTGAAGCATTTCCAGTTCCAACCACGCACGGTACTTTCCATTCACGCGCAACGATTGCTGCATGACAAGTTATACCTCCATGATCAGTGACAAACGCACCAGCTTTTTTCATGGCTGGCAGAAGATTGGGTTGAGTAGCGTAGGCAACCAAAATATTACCTTGTTCCATCTTTCCCATCATATCAGGTGTATTAACAATTTTAACTGTACCGGTAATTTTTCCTGGATAAGCACATTGACCATGTAGTTCTTTGGAGTTTTGTGGTTCTTGCACATTGAGAGAATGAACGAAATCAATTGCTTTAGTGCCGTTAGATAAAATATCTTTTTTACCTGCCCGTTGATGCATCACCGTTTCTTTTATTCTTTTATTTAGTAAATTCGAATCTATTTTCCCATTAATAAGCGCAGCTGACATTTCAGAATAAAAAATAAAACGAGTCTGATGGACTGTGAGACCAAGACGTTTACCTACTTCAGTATACAACGGCGTACTCACCCAAGCGCCTTTATATATACAATCTTTACGAAGTGCCTTTAAAAAAATAATATCTGAAGCAATAGCAAAAAGTTTTTGATGCTTGGAATCGACTGAAAGCTTTCTTATAAGAACTCGTTGTTTTGTTACCAGATTACGACGTTCTTGAATAATTTTTTGATAAGCGATTTTTGGATCACTGCCTTGGCGAAAAAGTGTCACCCAGTTTTCAAGATACGTTTCCAACTTTTCGGCAGGCCCTTCATAATTATAAATAGTCCAACACCAACGAGCATGGTGGCGTTCAATCATTTTCCAAAACCTAAAATATTTTGTTCGTAACAATGATGACAGAGTTGAAATGTTGTCAGTCTTGAAAGCCTCAACAACCACTGGTTCTTGAGCAAATATTGTAGCGAGCCGATAAAAATTTTTTGCTTCTATCTGCGCCGACATGGGAAAAGTCGATGCGACCAAAGTAATAAAAACTTCATTTGAACTCTGTAAAAAACCTGTTTGCTCTAAACGGCCAGAAATATATTTCTTAAGATAGCTTGATAATCGCTGATTTTTCATCTCTAAAACATTCGCTGGATGGCCAGAGGCGTGTGCGGGAATATAAATTTTCATAAACCTCTTATAAAGGCTTAGCAACCCCTGATTACTTAGCTTGGTGAGGTTGATTTTGATAAGCTTATCAAAAAATATTAAACACGGAGGACAATATTTTTTAGACAATCTATTCATTTTTTCTCCCCACATTTGATTTTTTATAATTCTTTGAAACAGAACTTCGTCTAGCCTAGACCACTCATCAGCATCAAGATACCAAATATTAACGTTGTTACGATATTCAAGAATGCAATCACTAAAATTTTTACCACAAAATTCCGCCATTTGTTGTGTAAAAAATCTCGCTGGTTCAGACGTCAAGAATGGTGGGCATTCCGGAATTTCCCAAAATATTTCCCAATTGCGAGTGGAAAATGACATAATTTATTTTTTTGTGTTGAGAATATCCTCAACAAGTAGATAGCCAGTTATCATAATTTTATTATTTTTGAATTTTGCCCTCTGTCGTGGCGTAAGGGTAATGTACGATTTTGGAAAAAGCTGATCACTAATTACCATGACATCATCGACATCGAAACCCAATAAATTTATCTTATCATCAATATGTCGTTGCGCATTAGGCATATTTACACCTTTGAAAAAAAATTGATCCTGTTTAACTTTTTTCTTTGCGTCATCTAATGTTTCAGCTGCTACCACAATTTTTTTGTGATATTCCTCCAAATCATTTTCCCTGTAGCCACCACAATTAATAAAAAATAATTTTTTAAGTTGTGATTCGGCTGGTGGTGTAATACTAAACGTCACATCAAAACCGTCCACCTGTTCCACGACCATATATGTATCAACATGGAGGCCTGTAATATTCCAATGTTTTTTAATACTCTGAGCACATTCTTCTACAGAATTTCCAGCGGTAAAAAAGACATCGTGCTGTTCCACATTTCTTCCAACTGGCTTCCCGCCTAATACAAAAAGAAATAATTTTTTATCATTCATACTATTTTTAAACACAATCGTAGTCTAACAAAAAACAAGGCTTTGGGCAACCTTGTTTTTATTAGCAGGGGCGCACGGGCTCGAACCGTGAAAAACAGTTTTGGAGACTGTTGTGATACCATTTCACTACGCCCCTATAATTATTCGCAAAAAATATACTCTATTTTTTATTCTTTTACTAATTTATCTTTCTTTAAAATAACCATATACATCCAACCGGCAAAGACCAACACAAAGACCAAATTTAAATAAAAACTTGGGGCGGCCTGAGTCAAAATTAACGGTAGAGTGATAGTAAACAATCCCACATTAAACACTTCTTTAAACTTCCAGTTTAATTTTTGTTGTTTAGCAATAGTGAAAAACAAGAAGCTAAAAAATAATACATTGAGCAAATTACTAGCTACCAAAAATAACCAAAGCAACACAAAAGTAACAACTGTTACGATCCAAACCATCTTATTACTAAATATCGTATCTGCTTTTTTTAAAACTTCCATTCTGTTGGTTTTAAAACCATCAAAATCTTTCATTGCTTGAGTTTTGGTGGAATTATCTTGTGCATCGTAAGCAATGATACTATCTTTAGTGATAAGTAATATTGATCGACTGTCCGCTTTCACAAAATTCTTTATATCTATTGTGCTAGTAGAGACGGTATCCACGACTATCGCAATTTTCTCATAATTTTTGATATAAGGCTGGGCTAAACCACTCATCTGCAATTGTCCATTTTTAACCTCCGCTTGAAATTCTGGCAAATCATTATAAACAGCTTTTTTAATAATTGGAGCCGTATCAAAATATTTGAATCCCAGAGATATGGTAGACAAACCAGACACCAAAATTATTAATAGAAAAAAATAACCCCAACCCCAGCTCGTATTATTTCGCTGATTGCGGAGCCATTTAAAATTATAAAGGCTATTATATAATGTATTAAAAAAACTCATAAACCAAACGGCTTATTTTGTTTCTTTGAAATCAAAGTGTTTTTTGCAATGTTTGCAGTGTTTCTTCAACTCCAAGCGTGTCTTTATCTTTTTGTTGCGAGTTGTGAAATAACTCACACGCTTACATTCTGAACACTCCATTTTTGCCAATTTTTCTTGTGACATATGTTCGGTTAATAATTTATTTTTGTGGGCCAAGAGACATCAAACTCGAACCTTTTTACGAACTTACATCCGCAAGCTTCGGGATAATCCGCCTCGTGCGTCACCTGAGTGACGAGACTATGTTATCATTTTTATTTGAGAAAGTCAATGGAGAAAGGCCTGTGATTGGACTGAATACGGGGTTGGAGATCAAGTCAATTTAATCTCTACAAAGTCGGCCAT
>CALRIA010000042.1 GCA_943359595.1 Candidatus Magasanikiibacteriota bacterium
CATCATGTGAGTGGGACGCAGATCTTAGTATATGTAGTTCGGCTAATGTCTGTAAAGCTGACTTAGAGTGTGTGAGTGGATTTTGTAAAGACGGTAAGTGTATAGATTGTTCAAAGGCTAACAATAAAACTGTTGATGATTGTAAGGCAGTAGATGATTCTTGCGAATTTGATCCGGCTACTAAAATTTGTAGTAAATATGTCAATTATTCAGATAGCAAAAATAAATGTGGAGGAGATTCTTTGAAAAAATGCACTTATTTGCAGGATTGCAAGCAAACATCGGATTGTTTGTTTGGTTTACACTGTGATGAATTTGGCCATTGTAAAGCTACTCCAGAAGAATATTGTTGGGACAGAAATTTTGTTTGGGAACCAATTATAAATAAATGTGTTTCAGAGGAAGGGCATAAATTTTGCATATCTTATGTAGTTGGTTGTATTAACTCTGCACAGGTGGATTGTTTAAAAAAGAAGAAAGATTGCTACTTTAATTTTAATTATCTGGTCAACCCTCAACTTCCTTGGCCAGTAATCTAAACGGTAAAAACTATTGTATTTGTCCAACGTTATTGACAATTTTCCCAAAATAGGCTATATTAGTTCTGTTTTAAATATCCGCTTTTAGCGGTCTGAACCAGCTAAGACATGCCTTGGCTAGGCTCGGTAAATATTATGCATGTATGTTAGATATCAAGAAAAAACAGGGCGTCATTAAAAAATTTCAGACTCACGCCGGTGATACTGGCAGTAGTGAAGTGCAGATTGCCATTTTGACTACTGAAATCGAAGAACTTATCGGTCACTTAAAATTACATCCAAAGGATCATTCTTCTCGTCGTGGTTTATTGCGTAAAGTAAGTACACGTCGTCGTTTGATGCGTTATCTCAAAAAAGAAAATGCAGAAAGTTACGAGAATGTAGTAAAGAAACTCAAATTAAAAGGAGCTCGTGCGGTAGTAAAAACTGGCACACAGGTCAAAGACGTAGAAGATATCGACGCTGAAGCGGAGATAATCGGAAAAATAGATGAAGATGCCAACTAAAAAAACTCATCCTTTAAAACACCCCGATCAGCGCGTTGGGGTGTTTATTGACGTTCAAAACATGTATTATAGTGCCAAAAATCTCTTTCATATGAAGGTAAATTTTGGTAATATCGTGACCGAAGCGACTGCTGGTCGGAAATTGATTCGTGCAATTGCTTATGTAGTGAGCACTGAGGGAAAAGAAGAGCAGCCATTTTTTGATGCACTATACAACCTTGGTATTGAAACAAAGTCCCGACCATTGCAGATTTTTTATGGTGGTGAAAAGAAAGCCGATTGGGATGTGGGTATTACGGTAGATGCGATTCGTTTGTCTCCAAGTTTGGATACTATCATTTTAGTATCGGGCGATGGCGACTATTTGCCATTAGTGGAATATTTGCAAAATCAAGGTAAGCAGGTAGAAGTAATGGCTTTTGGTAATACTTCTTCAGGTAAATTACGTGAAGAAGCTGATGATTTTATCGATTTGGGTGGTGAAGAAAAAAGTAAATTTTTAATTGCCGACCGTCCAGTTGCTCAAAATCGACCAACTAATACTAAGGTATACCCACCAAAGGCATACAACCCAAAGTTTAAAAAATAAATTATTATTTATATTTTAATTGAGCGGGTTATGAGCCGAGGCTCATCCTTTCAACCTCGCGGTTGAAAAAAGCGAAATAAAATGTAAATAATAATTTATTTTATTCACGAGGTTGGTTCAAGGACACATAGACCTTTTAGGTCTCTAGCTCTTGAGTCAACTTCAGAAAAATATACATATGGAAAACAAAAAATGGTCCATGGAATGGGGCGGTAGAACTCTATCTGTGGAAACTGGTAAATTGGCTCTTCAAGCCAATGCTTCTTGCTTGGTGCAATATGGCGATACTGTCATTATGGCGACTGCGGCAATGAGCAAAAAAACTCGCGACGGCATTGATTTTTTCCCGTTGATGGTAAATTTTGAGGAAAAATTGTACGCTGCTGGAAAAATCAAAGGCAGTCGTTTTATCAAACGCGAAGGTCGCCCTACCGAAGAGGCTACTTTATCTGGACGTTTGGTAGATCGCACAATCCGTCCGTTGTTTGATGAAAAAATGCGCAATGATATTCAGGTTATCTTGACCGCTCTTTCTTATGATGGAGAAAATGATTCTCAAATTCCGGCATTATTTGCCGCTTGTTTGGTACTATCCATTTCTTCTATTCCTTGGAAAGGAAATGTTGCTGGTTTGCGGGTAGGACGTTTGAATGGTGATTGGAAAATTAATCCAACTCAGCAAGAACGTCTATTAAGTGATGTCGATATTGTCGTCGCTGGTAACGTAGACGGTGTGATTATGGTAGAAGCAGGCTGTAAAGAATGTCCTGACGAAGCTGTAGTTGAAGGTATTAAATTTGGCGCCCAACAATTGCAACCAGTTTTGGATTTTATTGCCAAAATTACCGCTGAAGTTGGCCTGACAAAACAAGATCTCAATAGTAATTTAAATGAAAAAGAAACTATTTTACGTGCTACTGAAAAAGAAGTAGACGCTTTTATTGCTACCAAATCCGATGATTGGATTTTTGCAACTCCTAAAAAGAGTCGTCAAGAACGTGTAACGATGTTAGATAAATTTTCTGAAGCCGTTGCTGAATTATTGAAAGCGAAAGAAATTGCCGAAGATATTCAAAAAATAATTTTAGGTCGCGTCAAAACCTATGTTGAAAAATATATTACTTTAAGAATTTTGGATAAAGAACAACGTTTGGACGGGCGTTCATTATTTGAAGTTCGTGATTTGAATGTTGAGGTTGGTTTATTACCACGTACTCATGGTACTGGTTTGTTTCAACGTGGTGATACTCAAGTATTGTCCATCGTGACTTTAGGTTCTCCTGGTGATGTTCAGACTTTGGATACTATGGAAGAAGAAGGCACAAAACGTTATATGCATCACTATAGTGATACTCCAGCTACCTATGGTGAGACTGGTCCGCTACGTGGTCCAGGCAATCGCGCCATCGGACATGGTGCCCTGGCTGAGCGTGCTTTAGAACCAGTATTACCAAGTGCGGAAGATTTTCCATATGCGATGCGTGTGGTGTCTGAAGTATTGGGAAGTAATGGCAGTAGTTCGATGGCTTCAACTTGTGGATCTACTTTAGCTTTGATGGATGCTGGCGTACCGATTAAAAAAGCGGTTGCCGGTATTGCAATGGGTCTAGCTAGTGATGACCAAGGACGTTGGAAAGTTCTGACTGATTTACAAGATGTGGAAGACGGCCCAGGTGGCATGGATTTCAAAATTACCGGTACGCGTGATGGCGTTACTGCCATTCAGATGGACACCAAAACTATTGGCTTAAATTGGGAAATAGTCGCCCAGACCTTTAAACAATCCCGCGAAGCTCGTCTAATGATTTTGGATAAAATGGCTACAATTATCGCTGAGCCAAGAAAAGAAATGTCCAAATATGCTCCAAGAATTGAAACTATCATAATTAATCCAGATAAGATTCGTGATGTGATTGGTCCTGGTGGCAAAATGATTAACAAAATTATCGCTGAAACCGGTGTACAAATCGATATTGATGACAGTGGTAAAGTATTGGTTACTTCTAACGATAGTGTCGGAATGCAAAAAGCCAAAGATTGGATTATGCAATTGACTCATGAAGTCACTGCTGGTGAGGTTTATGATGGTACAGTCGTTCGTATGGAAGATTTTGGTGCCTTTATCAATATTTTGCCTGGCCAAGATGGCATGGTGCATGTTAGTGATATTGCTTGGGAACGTACTAACAAACCAAGTGATGTCATGAAACTAGGAGATAAAATCAAAGTAGTAGTAAAAGAAGTAGATAGTATGGGCCGCGTTAATCTTAGTATAAAAATGTTAACTGAGAAACCAGCGGGTTACGTTGAGCAGCCTCCACGTGAACGTACCTTTGGTGGTGGCGGTGGAAGATCTGGTGGTCATGGTGGTGGACGCGGACGTTAAAAATTAGTCTTATAAATTTCAAACACGGTAGGTAACTTTACGCTTTTTTCGACCGCGAGGTCGAAAGGATGAGCTTTGGCTCATAACCCGCTTAAAAGTTACCTACCGTGTTTTCGTTTATCTTAAAAAAACCCGTTAGGCAAGCTGAAAAACCATTGACAAAACATGATTTTTATGCTATACTAAATTCAATTAATTGGTGTTTTATTAAAATTTTATCACTTTTTAAATGCCTACGCAGAATTTTAAAGAATTTTGGAAGCTTGGAAAAGCAGAATTTGATACTCAATTTTTCGATATCAGTAAGGACGGGGAGCTTTTGGTAAAAGAAGGAAATTATCAATATAATCTTCACGAGCTGGCAAAAAAGTATGAGACCTCTTTGGAGATAGCCTTTCCTTTTATTATTGAACATCGCGTGGAGACCCTCATCAACACTTTTAATTATTATATTAAAAAATATAAATATCGCGGTAAATTTTATTTTCATTATCCAATGAAGGTGAATCAAAATCGTGAGTTTATTTTACCGCTTATTACCGAGGGGGCGAATCTAGAGACTGCTTCGGCCAATGAACTTTGGATTGTAAAGCGTCTTTGGGAACAACATAAATTTAATTCTCGTATCAAAGTGATTTGCAACGGACCAAAGTCTGATGAGTATTTGGATTTAATCAAAGAGCTGCGCAGTCAAGGCTTGGATATTGTGCCAATCATTGAAAATCATCACGAATACGAAAGTCTAAAGAATTACAAAGGTGAAGTTGGTGTTCGTGTAGATCTGAATTTTCGCACCAAATCCCATTGGGATCATTCAGTGGATCGTTTTGGTTTTACCCCAGATGAGTTATTTGATTTGGGTAAAATGCGCAATCTGAAAATTTTACATTATCATGTTGGTTCTCACATTCCGCACGCCAACGATATTATCAAGGCCTTGAAAGAAGGTTTGATAATTTATAAAAAATTAAAAAAGGTGAATCCACAGTTAGATACTATCGATATCGGTGGTGGATTTAATGTTAATTTTGAAAAGAAGAAAACGTACTCGGTACAAGGTGTAGTGCAAAGAATTATTAGTTATCTTGCTAAACACACTGATGAAGATGGTATGTCACCACCACATATTATTTGTGAATGGGGAAGTTATATTATGGCGCCATCCCAAATTACCGTTTTTAAAGTACTTTACGAAAAAAATATCAAAAAGGGTTCAGCTGCACGAAAGTGGTATACCATCGATGGTAGCTTTATGAATGATTTGATTGATACTTGGGCCATAAAACAAAAATTTCATGTAGTACCGATAAATAATTTAAATTCTAAAAAGTTAGAACGTGTTTGGTTGTGTGGTAGTAGTTGTGACAGCGATGATAAATATACTGGTGGAAGTTATGTAAGGTTGCCAAAATTAGAAGAAGGCGAGACTCAATATATCGCCT
>CALRIA010000043.1 GCA_943359595.1 Candidatus Magasanikiibacteriota bacterium
AATACTGAAATTATAAAAAATTCGATAACCATTAACACTGCTATTAATGGTTCACTTACCGACATGGAGTCAAAACCAGGAGATATTTTAAATTTTACAGTTTTAGTAAAAAATGCCGGTAAAGAAAATATTGACAAAGGTCAGATAAAACTCACGATTGATTCTCCATCATACAAAAAACAAAGCATTTTGGGTTGGAGTGATATCGCTGACAAAAATGATGGCGACATCACTGGTAGTCAAATTTCCGATCAAATTCGTCGTGCCAGTATAATATGGAATGATAAAAAAATCTCTGCTTTAAATAAACTTAAAAGTGGAGAAGAAGTATCGTTAGATTTCCAATTACCTATTAAAAATAGTGATAAAGCTCCTTGGAACAGCATAGAAAATAACCAGATAAAAATAATCACTGAATTGACTTTTAATGATTCCACGAAGACTACCCAGACTATTAGTAGTAATGGTATAAATATCACTCTTAATTCTGACTTATCTATTCAAGTAAAAAATGATGTTAGCAGTGATAGCCAAGAAAAAGAAAAACATAATATCACTTGGATATTAAATAATACTTATCATCCACTAAAAAATATCATACTTTCAGCTGATATTTATGGTGACATAAACTGGCAAGGGCCTTCTTCTACATCAGCCGGCACAATCCAATTTGATTCTACAACAAAACATTTAATTTGGAATATACCTGAGATGACTGAAAATACCGATGTATTAGACCTACCTTTTACAGTTACTATCAACAAAAAAAATCCGACTCAAAATATCTTAATTTCAAAAATTCATATCGTTGCCGACGATACCATAAGTGGCAAAAAATTAGAACTACTAGGAGACGAAATTCCACTTAGCAATTAATTTTTCTATATCCACTAAATCATCTGGTGATATCCACACAATTCGTTTGTCACGTTTAAACCATGTTTCTTGCCTCTTAGCATAATGTCGAGTATCACGCTTAAATAATTCTATTGCCGCTTCAAGAGATATTTCCCCACGTAGATAATTACCAATTTGTTTGTAGCCGATGCTACTCATACTAGGTAAATCCCAATAATATTTTTTTGCCAATTTTTTTGTTTCTTCTAAAAGTCCAGATTGCACCTGTTGGTCAACGCGATTATTGATATTTTGATAAAGTTTTTCTCTATCGCACTTCATACCAATTTGCAAAGCGTCATAAAGCGGTTCTGATTTTGTGGTTTGAGACACAAAAGATTCACCACTACTAATCGCTACCTCCAAAGCACGCAATACTCGTCGGCGATTTTTTAAATCAATTTTTTTTGCGGTTTCCGAATCAATATTTTTTAATAATTTTACTAACTCATCTAGAGTTTTTAGATCAAAACTTTCTCGCAATTTTATATTTGGTTTTACTTTTGGAATATTTAGATTGTCTATCAAAGACCAAACATATAATCCTGTTCCACCGACCACTATTGGTAATTTACCACGAGATAAAATTTCAGCAATTATTAAATTTGCCTGTTTTTTAAAATCAGCTAACGTAAAACTTTCACTTGGTTTTACAAAATCCATCAAATGATGAACGACACCCTGAGACACGAATTGATTTTTTTTCTGTTTTCCAGTATCACGTATTGGTTTGGCAGTAGCAATATCCATTTCCTTGTATATCTGTCGAGAATCAGCATTAACTATTTCTCCATTAAATTTTTTAGACAAAACAATACTCAAGGTGGTTTTACCAGAGGCTGTTGGTCCAACTATAAAAATTACTTTTGGCAATTTATTTTTCATTGAGAGGATTATATGCAAAATTATGAAAAAAATCAAGAGAAGTATTGACTTTTCAGCTGTTTTGTGATACTGTGAGGTCTCGCTGGAGGGGGTGTCCCTCTTAATAGAGGAGTGTAATCCATGTGCCTTGTAGACCTGCCCTCGAACATCAATCTCGTTGTGGCGGCCAAAGCCACTATGTTGGCAAATTCGGCCATCCTGCTTGCTTGTTTCCTCACGTGGGCGCAAAGCGTCCGCCAGAAGATTCTGACCAAAGCCAGAACGTGATTTGTGACTGTGGGTCTTGAAAATGCAAGACATAATGCATTTAAAGGCGGCTAGAATTCCCGGCCAAGTGGGAAAAACGTACCTCTAAGGGACCGTGTTTCGACTCACGCACGTTTCAAGTGAGTCCCTACTCTGGAATATTAACTTTAGTATTTTGGGGATAATACAAAATCCGTCTTTCAAGACGGATTTTGTATTTGTACCTAAATTTATATTCTAAACCCTATCTTTAATTTCCTTTTGTATTTTTTCAACAAAATCAGCTTTACTCATTTTTATCTGATCTTTTTGTCCACGAATACGAACCATCCAATCATCTCCCGCTAATTCTTTATCTCCTACTACAATTATATAAGGCACTTGTTTACCGATAGCTTTACGCACTCGATTTCCCAAAGTCTCATTAGCATCATCTGTCTCTACACGCACGCCCAAATCAAATAATTCCTGTTCAATCTGTTTGGCACCATCAGCATGTTTTTCTGTAACCGGTACTAACACAATTTGAATTGGAGAGAGCCAAATAGGCCATTTACCGCCATAATGTTCAATCAAAAATGCTGTAAATCTTTCATGAGTAGATAATGGTGCACGATGAATCACAAACACTTCGTTATTTTCTGCACCAGTATCATCGGTATAACTTAACCCAAATCTTTGTTTAGCAGCAAAATCTAATTGTACAGTCGACATTGTTTCCTCACGACCAACCACAGATTTAAACATCACATCTATCTTTGGCCCATAAAAAGCCGCTTCATCATCCGCTTCCACAAATGGAGCATTCATTTCTTGCAACACTTCACGAATAACCCCTTCTGAATATTCCCAATTTTCTGGCTGATTAATATATTTTTCTAAATTAGTTGGACTCCATTTAGACAATCTAAACCAATAGTTTTCTAAACCAAAAATCTTAAAATATTTAATCATCAAATCCATTACCGCTTTAAATTCAATCTTAATCTGATCTTTGCGACAATAAATATGAGCATCGTTCATCGCCATACAACGCACCCGCAAAAGACCGGCCAAAGTTCCAGACAATTCATTACGATAACATTCGCCATATTCAGCCAGACGCAAAGGTAAATCACGATAACTATGTTTTTTATGATTATAAATAGTATGATGATGAGGACAATTCATGGCTTTTAAATAATAAGTACCATCATCCATCTCCATAGCTGGGTACATACTATCTTTGTAATATGGCAAATGTCCGGATGTTAAATATAATTCTTCCTTGGCCAGATGTGGAGTGCGAACACGCAAATAACCGCCAATTCGTTCACAATCTGTAGCCAACTTTTCAATTTCATTGCGAATGATAGTACCATTTGGCAACCACATTACCAAACCTTTGCCAACTTTATCATCAAAGAAGAACAATTCTTGCTCCGCTCCTATTTTACGATGATCTCGTTTTTCCGCTTCCTCTATCATAAGTAGATATTCGTCTAAATCTTTTTGGGTAGCAAAACAGACACCATAAACACGAGTCAACTGTGGATTTTCACTTTTACCACGCCAATAAGCTCCAGCCAACTTAGTAAGTTTAAATGGCCCTATTTCTTTGGTATTTTCAACATGCCCACCACGACACAAATCAATAAAATCTCCTGTCTGATAAATTGAAACTTTATCAATCACACCAGACAACTCACTATCTTGTTCATTAATTCTAGTACTACCTTTTTCTTTTATATCTTTTAAAAGTTCAACTTTGAAAGGTTGGTTCCGTTTATGAAAAAATTCCACAGCTTCTTCAATACTCATTTCAGTGCCTACATAGCCTAGACTTTTTTTACCAAGCTCTTTGGCTTTATCTTCTATTTTTTGTAAATCATTTTCACTAACTGGCGAGCCAAAATCGATATCATAATAAAAACCATTTTCAATAGATGGCCCAACTCCAAATTTTGCTTGTGGATATAACTCTTGTACCGCTGCTGCCACCAAATGTGCACAACTATGTCGCATGTGTTCTAAATGTTCTTTGTCCATATAATTATAAATTAAACAATTTTTTAAATAAAAAACCCGATATCTAAATTTAGATATCGGGGTCAAGAATTTAATCTAGACGGTTCCACCCGAATGTTTCACTTTTATTTTAGCTTAGTCTCGAATAAATCGAGATCCCAGTAGGAAAATGGTTGGTAGCCATTTCAATTGCTTGTAACTATAATAAAGGAAAGTAGAAAAGAAGTCAAATTGTTATTTTACGTTCTTAACAATCACCTTAATCTTGTCTGGCACAGTTGGAGCTTTGCTAATCCATGATGGTGAAAAAACTACTTCTACACCAGCCACATGATTTAGCTCAAATACATATCGTTCAATATCATCTTTACTTTTATCCATAAAATATTGTGGTGACAACTTTTCCGCATTAGCGTCTAAGGTAACCAACACATCTTGAGAAACCGATAATTGAGCAGTTTTGTTGGTTGAATCATACGAAGTCACCGTTATTTTTGGATCATTGGTAACAGTCAAAACTTTTTCTAAAGTATTATCTACTTTTGATGAAACAACTTTAGAAATAGCATCATTCAAAGATTTTTTATTATATGAAATAATCACCACTGTACTAGTACCACTCAAGTTAAAACCATCTACCTCTTCACCAACTTTTTTATCAATCGTTGGATTAACGCCAGTAACTGTCACTACTTTTTTAAAATTTTCATCAGTTGAAACTACATCATATTGTTCTTTGATTTTTTCTTCAAAATCTTTATTGGCTGCTTTGATATCGTCATCTGTTAAAATACCTACTTTACGAATGCCAGTATCCATTGATTTGATACTAACCCCATAGACTAACTTTTGTTTATCCGTAGCCAAACCAGGAATAATAAACTGGCTTGGACCAATATCGCTTTGTACACCAGCTTTATCAGCGTAAACTGTGGCAACGATTTGACCATTTGCTGGAACTGAAACTTTATCAGATAGTCTAAACATTATGCCATTTTCAGTTAGTAATCTAGTGGTTTTAACTAAAACCTGTGATTCGTTAGTTTTATTATAAATAGTCACTTCACCACCAGCCACACCTTCGATGGTTTTTGAACCGGTAGGAAAATATTTTTGAGAAAAATTTATTATTGAGGAAGAAACAGTTCCCATAATAGTGTTGTCAGCAAGCAACCCACTTCCGGCGCTCAAACTAACTGTCATATTGACACTGCGCGTATCTTCTTTGGCTAAAATAGTAATAGTGGCTTTTTTAGAAGTAACAAAAACCACCACTGCCAACAAGACAACGGTGATAATTAAAAAAGATAAAGCAATTGTACGATAAAAATTCACCGATGGTTCAGAAGATTGAGAACGAGTTTCAGTATGACGAACACGCATAATAAAAAAAAT
>CALRIA010000044.1 GCA_943359595.1 Candidatus Magasanikiibacteriota bacterium
CGAAGGCGGAGCCAACAGATTTCACTTATCCATAAGTTTCCTTACGGCATGGACTATATCTTTACCCACGAAGGGTACTCTGGTATCTAGTCTCTACGGCGCTCCCCGAACATTTCGGAGTTCCCACGGTATTAGCACCCCCTTTAGCCTTCACCGTTATCCCAGAGAGTTCATCCTAGGGTTTCCCCTAAGAGCTGCAATTGTTCACAGTCTGTCCCATTTAACCACTTTGGTATCTGCCCAATATTTTTTATAAAGAACAAGCTAAATCTTTGCAAAGATACAAAATCTTTTTTAACAATTTTTTATCTCCATAACGGATGTGCATCACTCCGTGTGGCATTGATCTGCCGCCTCGATTAAAAGTTGGACGCACATATGGTTTTGTAAACTGTGCTATTCCAGCGTTTAATTGAGACGACCAATATTTCATCAAAACATTTACATTTTGATCTTCAAAGCAATAAAGATAAAATCTAAGCTTTTCTTCCTTCACACGACAAACTTTTCTTAAAAATTTTAAGAATAATTTTATAACTAATTCATCGGAGTTGGCCAAATCCACCGTAACACCAGTTTTTGCCCCTTCTCCATAATACAACATAATTGCCGCTATTAAAAGTTCTCTATCTTTTAAAGAAAGAGTTTCTTTAAAATCAAAAGATGGTTGTTTTCTCTCAAACAAAATTTTATTTTGCTCAGACAAACTTTTTCTAGGAATTTCTTGTCGTCTAAGCGAACTGTATATCTGTTTCAAAGACAATCCAGACAAAAGAGCAATTTCTTTCCCCATCTTTCCATTGATATACCATTCCTTAACTAATTTTTCTTGTTCTATGGTTATGGTTTTCTTTGGCATAAAGTAACTGATAATAGGCCAATCACATTATACCATAGATTTTTTAAAAGAACGAACTTGGAGCCGACTTAGGGATTCGAACCCTAGACCTACGGTTTACAAAACCGTTGCTCTACCAACTGAGCTAAGTCGGCGTTAATTGGTACTGTGAAAATCCAGAGCCGTTGTCGGGAATCGAACCCGAGACCTTTTCCTTACCATGGAAATGCTCTACCATCTGAGCTACAACGGCGTTGTTTATATCTTATCAATACGACCCTTGAAATCAGCTAGTTTTGAATTTTCCGGATTTACTAAACGTAAATTTTGGTAAGCTTGGGTTGCCAATTTCTTATCTTGACATAGTATAGCAGTTTCTATCAGTAAGTCAAGATATTTAGGGTTTTGTGGTTCTAGCTCCACCGCTTGAAGAATGGCCTCCTTAGCCACTAAAGGCTGATTTACCTTCAGCAACAGTTCCGTCAAATGAGCAAAGCGTGGGGATAACGAATCGTTAGCCACCATAGCACGTTGATAGTATTCGATCGCCTCATCAATATTATTTTGTGATTCTGCCATCTCCGCTAAACGCACCATAACTGCATCGTTCTCAGGTTCTAACTGCAACAAAAATATAAAAGTCTGTTTAGCCTCTTCGACTGAATCTTTTTTGAGATAAACTTCAGCAAGACCACGATAAGCTGGAGCCGATTTTGCATTGATTTTAATAGCCGCAATAAAAGCATGTTCAGCTTTATCCAAGTGGCCATGATGCAAATTTTGCTCTCCCTCTTGGATTAAATTTTTAAGCTTAGCATCTTTTTCTTCTACGGTTAACAAACTATGTTCTTGCTTAGTTTTTATCATGTCTTCATGATGGATCAGACGCTCTATTTTACCAACATAAACTCGAAATTTTAATTGAAGTTGACGCCACATCTTATCAAACGGACGCAATTTAGCTCCCAATTTTTCTTTCACTTCCCGGCTGTGCACTTCAATACGTTTTTTAATAATTTCATGTTTTTTGCGTGATGTTTTTTCCTGTGGCAAATTTTCCACGTCTAGATTGGATAATTGAGGGGTTTTTTTCCAGACAACAAAACCAATCACCCCTAGACAAATCAGTACAACTAATAAAAATAAGATATTAAACATATGATTTAACAGACATTTTGCACAATTTGTAGCCAAGTGTCAAGTTTAGAAGATGCACCACCAACTAGAACACCGCTGATATCTGGCTGTTTCAAAAAATCTCTAATATTCCCCTCATTAACACTTCCACCATATAATATGATTACCTCTAAACCTTTGGCCAACATGCTAGCCATTTTAAAAATCATCACACACATTTTTTCAGCTTCAATTGGATCACAGTGATTACCAGTACCAATCGCCCAGACTGGCTCATAAGCGATAAATAATTTGTCTTTTGGTTTCCATTTTAAATTATCCAACGCCGCCCGTAGTTGAATTTCTACTACATCCTTGGCTTTGTTCCCTTTTCTTTCTTTAGCTGTTTCACCTACACATAATATTGGAGTTAAACCAACCGATAATGCCGTTTCCATTTTTTGATGCACTTCATGATTGGTTTCACCAAATAAATGACGGCGTTCAGAATGTCCTATTAAAGAAAATTTGGCACCGGCATTTTTATACATCATAGCCGAATTTTCTCCGGTATATCCACCCCTATCTTCAAAATGAACATTTTGTGCGCCACTAGCAATTCCTATATCATCGAGTACTTGCGCGACTGGATAAAAAGAAAGTGCACTTGGAAAAATTACCATTTTTATTTTCTTGGCAAAATTTACGGAAGCACCAGCCAAGGCATTCGCCAAAATATTACTTTCATCATAATCCAAATACATCTTCCAATTAGCAAAGAGGTAAACTTTTTTGGATACTGACATATAATTTATTTAAACAAATTAATTATCTCGTCTTTTTTAACATTACCAATAACTGCGACGCGTACTTGCGACCAATCAAAAATCTTTTTGGCCAATCGCTGTACGTCTTTAACCGTGACGGCTTTAATTTTTTGTAAAACCTGTTCGTAAGTCAACACTTTATCCATCATCCAAAATTGTTTGGCAAACCATTCAGCTTGGGCACTGCTATCTTCCATACCCAGTGTCATACGACCGGAAATATTTGATTTAGCATCTTTTAGTTCTTTTTCAGATACAGCAATATCGGAAATTTTCTGCAGTTCTTCCTTGATTACCTTCACCGCTTCTCCCAAACGTAATGGATCAAGCCCAGCCTGTATATAAGAAGTACCAACATCGCGAAAGTTACTAGAACCAGCTCGTATCATATAGGCCAAACCTCGTTTTTCACGCACCTCGACAAACAATCTAGAACTCATACCACCGCCTAGGATATTCAACAAAACGGACATAACATAACGATCTGGATGATCAAGAGCAATACCTGGGAAGCCGAGAATCACGTGGGATTGGTCCAATTTTTTCTCTTTGACCGCCACACGTTGTGCCAATGTTTTATTCGTAGTTGGCCAAGCAAATTTTTCGAAATTATTTTTTTTGATTGATGCTTTTGATTTATTTTTTTCTGAATCAGTATTCAAAAAATGTTGTAAATGTTGTTTCAATTTTTTATCGACATTACCCGCCACTACCAAAACCATATTTTCAGTTTTGTAAGCAGCTTGATAATAATTCCACAACTCTTCGCGCGTAATTCCACGCACAGTTTCTTCACTTCCACCTTCATCCCAACCTAACGGACAATCGCCAAATAAAATATTATCATATAACAAACCGATGCCCATAGTAGGATTATCTTCATACATACGCAACTCTTCCACGATAACGCCTTTTTCTTTTTCAATCTCCGCGCCATCCATTTTGGAATTGTAAATCATGTCAGCAATCAAATCAAAAGCAATCGCCTGTTTGGTACTGTCAATTTTTACATAATAACCAGTATAATCTTTGCTGGTAAACGCGTTGTAATCCGCCCCAGAAGCATCTAGAATTCTAGAAATCACTTGTGCGTCTGGACGTTTCTGAGTACCTTTAAACATCATATGTTCCACAAAATGGGAAACACCAGAAATTTTTTTGTGTTCATAGCGTGAGCCGACCGGTACTAATACTAACACCGTTGTGGCCTTGGTACCTTTGAGTGGCACAGTGATCAAGGTCATTTTATTTTTAAGTTTGGAAATTTTATACATAACTTAATATTCAATTCTTATCGTGATTAAAACTTAGCGATCAAATAATTCTTTAAATCTGTAATATCAATACGCTCTTGAAACATAGTATCACGATCGCGTACAGTTACTTTTTTGTCGACTAACGAATCAAAATCCACCGTTATACAATACGGGGTACCCACTTCGTCCTGACGACGATAGCGCTTACCGATGCTCTGCGTCTCATCATAATCGACGCTAAAATTTTTGCGTAAATCATTGGCAAGATCACGAGCTACGCTAGATAATTCTTCTTTTTTTGATAATGGTAAAATTGCCACTTGAATTGGCGCTAAATGTTTTGGAAACTTCATTACAATACGGGCTTCAGTTTCACCATCTTTAGCAGTTGGCGCTTCTTCTTCTGTATAAGCTTCCAACAATAAAACAAGTAACATGCGATCAATACCGAAGGTTGGCTCAATTACATGCGGTAAAAACTTTTCATTAGTTTCTGGATCGGTATACTGCATATCCTGACCACTCACTTTTTCATGACGAGACAGATCAAAATCAGTGCGATAAGCAATACCGTGTAATTCTTTTACGCCAAATGGATATTTGTATTCAATATCGACCGTGCGTTTACTATAATGAGCACGTTCACCATCTTCAATTTCATGCCAGACCAAATTATCCATATCAATCTGCATAATATCCTGCCACCAACGTTTTATTTCACCCAACCACATTTCAAATGTTTGTTCCCAATCTTTAGGATTGATAAAATATTCAAATTCGCCAATCTCAAATTCACGAGTACGAAAAATAAAATTGCCTGGTGTAATTTCATTACGAAAACATTTACCAATTTGAGCAATTCCAAATGGCAAACGACGACGCGTTGAATTTAAAATATTTTTAAAATTCACAAACATACCGGCAGCGGTTTCTGGCCTTAGATAGGCAGTAGTCGCGCTATCCTCATTGGTACCCAAAAAAGTTTTGAACATTAAATTAAAACTTTTTGGGTCAGTCAGACTGCCATCACATTCTGGACAACGTAACTCACTAAGAAATCTAGGCTGACCTTTATCATATTCTGGTTTTAAACTAGCGGCTTCCAGTAGATGGTCAGTACGAAAACGATGATGACATTTTTTACATTCCACCAATTCATCGCTAAAGTTTTGTAAGTGCCCAGAAGCCTCCCATACTTTTGGATTCATGATAATTGCACTATCGAGTCCAACCATATCAGAACGTTCCTGCACAAAAAACTTCCACCAAGCTTTTTTAATATTTTGTTTTAACAAATGACCAAGTGGTCCGTAATCCCAACTATTGGCCAGACCACCATAAATTTCACTACCAGGAAAAATAAAACC
>CALRIA010000045.1 GCA_943359595.1 Candidatus Magasanikiibacteriota bacterium
CCAGCACAAAAAGTATCAATACGTAAATCTTTGGCTTCGATTTTAAACTCTACTTCGTCGATTTCTGGCATGACAGCGACAGTGGTAGTAGAAGTATGAATACGTCCGGCTTTTTCGGTATCAGGAACACGCTGTACGCGGTGTACACCCATTTCATATTTTAGATCTTTGTAGACGTATTTGCCTTTGATAGAAAAAATAACTTCCTTATATCCGCCGATGCCGATGCGGTTCACATCAATAAGTTCCACTTTCCATCCTTTGTTTTCGGCATAGCGTGAATACATGCGAAATAATTCCGCTGCAAATAAAGCAGATTCATCGCCACCAACGCCAGCCCGGATTTCGACAATGACATTTTTCTTGTCCATCGGGTCATGCGGTCGCGTGAGTTCGGATAGCTCGGTTTCCAGAGCGGCAATTTTTGTTTTTAATTCTTCAATTTCAACTTGAGTAAGCTGTTTCATCTCTTCGTCAGTTTCAGCTAGCAGCATTTTTTCCGATTGTGCTAAATCTATTTCTGATTTGTCCAAACCAAAAATTTTATCTTTAACTTCTTGAAGGTCGCTATATTCTTGAGATACTTCTTTGAGTTTGTTGGAATTATTAAGAATAGCCGGATCTTGCAACTCGGCTTCTAGCTTTAAATATTTATTTTTTATGTCTATGTATTTTTGAATCATAATCTTTGGTTAGCAGTAAGTTTAACAAAAAACAGACCAAAAGCAAAGCACGCTAAAATGGTCTGTTTTTAAAATTGCTAAGCTTTGGCTGCTTTTTTGGCAACTTTCTTAGCGGCGGATTCAGCCTTTTTTACTTTTTTGCCCTTGCGACCAGCGGCTGCAGCAGCAACTTTACTAACTTTTTCTTGGAATTTCTCCACGCGACGAGCGGTATCAACAAACTTTTGTTTGCCAGTATAGAAAGGATGACATTGATTGCATAATTCTACGCGGATTTCTTTCATAGTACTACCAGTGGTAAAAGTCTTGCCACAAGCGCAGGATACTACGCAATCTTCATTGTATTCTGGATGAATCTTCTTTTTCATAATTTATAGAGTTGAATTTAAAAAGGTAAAATTAAAAAAGATGGTTTTTCTTAATGGCTAGAATTATAGCAGATTATCTGGAAAAGTCAAGAGAACGCCCAAACTTTAGAAACTTGACTATTTAGCCCGGTTAGTATATAATCCGACCATCTTTTAATCACTCATTCGCTCATTTTTTTTCCTCCCCCGACCACTCGGTGGGTGAGAGCGAAGAGGCAATAACCCGCGCAAGCGGAGATAAGGAAAATATGACACAAATTCCATCCATGATGGACTTGCTTAAGTCCGGAATGCACTTCGGCCATCAGAAATCACGCTGGCATCCAAAAATGAAGCCATATATTTTTGGTGTTCGTAACGGTGTACACATTCTAGATTTAGAACGTACCGTAGAACAATTACAGAAAGCTTTGGAATATACCAAAAATTTAGCGGCTACTGGTAAAGTGATTTTATTTGTTGGTACCAAGCGCCAAGCTCAACCTTTGGTAAAGGCGGCGGCTGAAAGTTGTGGTATGCCATTTTTGACTGAACGTTGGATCGGTGGTTTGCTTACCAACTTTGATGAAACAAAACAACGTATTAAAAAATATAAGAGTTTGAAATTACAAATTGCTAGTGGTGAAATTGAAAAATATACAAAAAAAGAACAGCTTGATTTGATAAAATCGGTTGCCAAGATGGACAGATATTTGGCTGGTTTGACCAATTTGGAAAAAATGCCAGATGCAATGTTTATTATTGATATGCGTGTTTGTAAGACTGCGGTCAATGAAGGTTTGCGCACCAACGTGCCGATTATCGGGGTATGTGACACCAATGTCAATCCAGACCAGGCTACTTTTGTTATCCCAGCCAATGACGATGCTGTAAATTCTATTAGAACTATTTCCGATTTGATGGCTGAAGCTGTTAATGAAGGTAAAGTTGATTGGGAAAAGAATAAGATTGCTATGGAAAAGGATTTCAAAAAAGTAGAATTAAAGCCAGTTGCTTTTGAAGAAAAAGACACTTCTGACAGATCTTCTTTAGTAAAGGCCACTGCCGCGAAGCCGATTGTAAAAAAGGAACGTCGCGCAATGACCAAAGAATCTAGTATCTAAATCATTTGTCATTCTCATGAAAATGGGAATCTAAACATTATAAATATATGGCCATTACAGCAGCTGATATCGCCAAACTACGCGCTTCAACTGGCGCTGGTATGATGGATTGTAAAAATGCGCTGACTGAAGCTGAGGGTGATATGGAGAAAGCCGCCGATCTTTTGCGTAAAAAAGGTATTTTAAAAGCCGCTAAACGCGCTGATAAGGTTGCTAGTGAAGGCGTAGTGGTTGCTTATTTGAGTGCTGATAAAAAGATTGGTGCTTTGGTAGAGGTAAATTGCGAAACTGATTTTGTATCTGGTAGTGAAGATTTTGTCCAATTTGCCAATGCGGTAGTTGAAATTGTAGCCAAAGAAAATCCAGCTGATGAAGCGGCATTAAATGCTCTGAAATTGTCTTCTGGTGAAACAGTGGAAGAGGCTATCAACGAACGTGGCTTAAAATTGGGTGAAAAAATTTCCATTCGTAGATTTGTGCGTTATCAGACCGATGGTTTGGTGGCTACTTATTTACATGGTAAAAAAATTGGTATAATTTTGGAACTAATTGGTGGCAATACTACTGTCGGTACTGATGTGGCGATGCATATCGCTGCAACCAATCCAAAATGTGCTGATCGTACTTCGATTGACCCAGCTTTAGTCGCCAAGGAAAGAGAAATATATATTGATCAGCTCAAACAACAGGGCAAACCAGAAAATATTATAGAAAATATCGTCAAAGGTAAATTGGATAAATATTATGCTGAAGTTTGTCTGTTGGAACAGCCATTCATCAAAGACGAAGATATTAAAATAGAAAAATTGTTGGCAGATAACGATGCCAAATTGGTACGTTTTGCCCGCTATGAATTGGGTGAGGGATTTGAAAAAGTGGTCAAGAACTTTGCCGAGGAAGTAGCTGAACAATTAAAGTAAAAATTTAAAAACAACCCTGATCATTTCGGGGTTGTTTTTTTATTTAGTTTAAGGTAAAATTTAATAGTAATTTTTGTACAATGTTAAATAATATGACTAAACTCACAGTTTTAACCAAACGCGTTGGACCAATCCGTGGTCGTCATCCTTGGGTATTTTCTGGGGCAATAAAATATATTCCTGATGGTATAAAAAGTGGTACACCGATAAAGCTTTATGATGAAGGGGATTTTTTCTTGGCTCAGGGTTATTTTAGTTCTTATTCCCAGATTGCAGTGCGTCTATGGAGCTGGGATGAAAAGGATGAGATAGATGAAGCGTTTTTTATTAAAAAAATTAGAGATGCTTACGAAGTACGTCAGGATTTGGTAGAAAATAAAAAAACAAACTCTTATCGGGTTATAAATAGTGAAAATGATCTGTTGCCAGGTTTGATTGTAGATAAATATGACAATTGTTTATCTGTTCAATTTCATAATCAGGGAATTGCTTTTTGGAAAAAAGAGATTGTGTCTGCTTTATGTAAAGTATTAAGACCAAAAGGAATTTATGAGCGTAGTGATGTTGGCAATAGAGAAAAAGAAGGCGGAGCTGGCACTGGTTTGTTGTTTGGTAAAGTTTCAGAAAAAGTAGAGATTTTAGAAAATGGTTATAAATTTTTTGTTGATATTATAAATGGTCAAAAAACCGGATTCTTTTTGGATCAACGCGATAAACGTGATGCTTTACAAAAATATTGTAAAGGTAAAAAAGTGTTGAATTGTTTTTCTTATACTGGTGGTTTTAGTGCCTATGCTTTGGGAGCCGGTGCTAAAAAAGTAGTGAGTGTGGACTCTTCACAAAGTGCTTTGGATATGGCTAAAGCCAATATGAAACTTAATGATTTTGATTTAAAAAAATGTGAATTTGTCTGTGAAGATGTTAAAAAATATTTACAACCAGAAATAGATAAGACTGGAAAAGAGAATAAATTTGATTTTGATGTAATTGTGTTGGATCCACCAGCTTTTGTGAAAGATCGTCATAAAGTTAATGAAGGTTTGCAGGGTTATAGAAAAATAAATGAAGCGGCCATTCGTGCTCTGCCAGCCAATGGTATACTGGTTACGGCTTCTTGCTCTCAACATATATCTTTGTCTGATTTTCGTTATATGCTTAGCGAAGCGGCTGGGCGAGCTGGTCGTGTTGTACAGGTTTTAGAAACCTATACTCATGGCGTTGACCATCCGGAATTAGCGGCTTTTACTGAAGGGGAATATCTAAAATGTGTGTTTGCCATTGTTCGTTAATATCGGTATAATATTGTTGTCTTAAAATAATTATTTATCTATGAATATAGCTATTAATGGTTTTGGTCGCATTGGGCGTCATGTTTTCAAAGCCGCTTTTGAAAAGAAAAACATTAAAATTGTGGCAATCAATGATTTAACTGATACCAAGACGTTGGCTCATCTTTTGAAGTATGATACTGCTTATCGCACTTATCATCTGGAGGTTGGAAATGATGAAAAAAATATTATTGTAAAAGGCAAAAAAATTCCGGTATATGCAGAAAAAGATCCTTCACTTTTACCATGGGGTAAACTAAAAGTAGATGTGGTATTGGAATGTACTGGTCGTTTTACTGATAAAGCAGGTGCGGAGTTACATGTGAAAGCAGGTGCTAAAAAAGTAATTATTAGTGCGCCAGCCAAAGGAGCCGATGTCCCAACTTATGTCCGTGCGGTCAATTGTGGCAGAGTAGGTAAAGAAAAAGCGCTGGTAATTAACAATGCTTCTTGCACTACCAATTCGATTGCGCCAGCAATGGCGGTAATTGAAGAAAAATTTGGTATTGCTAAAGCTTTGATGACTACTATCCATGCTTATACCGCTGATCAAAATTTGCAAGACGGTCCTCATAAAGATTTACGTCGAGCACGCGCGGCTTCAGAAAATATTGTTCCTACTACTACTGGCGCGGCCAAAGCCGTTGGAGAAGTGTTGGTTAGTGTACAAGGACATTTTGATGGGCTGTCTATTCGTGTGCCGGTAGTTACTGTATCACTATCTGATTTTACTATGTTGCTTAAAAAGAAAACTACTAAGGAAGAAATAAATAAAGCTTTTATTGAGGC
>CALRIA010000046.1 GCA_943359595.1 Candidatus Magasanikiibacteriota bacterium
GTTTTTTTCCTCGCAAAGTAACTGAATAGCTTTTGTAATTTCTGACATAAATACACAAATTAAATTAACTTATTAAAAAAAGCACCCTCTACAGAAGTGCTTTATATTCTGTATGTCAATATACCAGTTTTTTAAAAATATGTCAAATACACGATATGATCCTATTTTTTAACTAAAGCCCGATGTGGAGTTTTACCACTGACTTTTACATCATCGCCAACTTTCAAAAATTTATAGATTTTTTCCGCATCTTTATAAGCAATATTTACACAGCCATGGCTCATCGGTCGAATACCAAATTGGTTATGCCAGTAAGCACCATGCAAATAAAAACTGCGTTTGAATTCTAAATTCCATTTTGTATTTGGCAAATCATAGCCTGGACCAATATAGCGATAAATCGGCAATTTGCGAATGATTTCAAAATTACCGGTTGGAGTATCATGACCTATTTTACCGGTCGAAACCGGAGCTGTGCCAATTAAAATATTGTTAAAATAATATTTTAATTTTTGAGTAGTGAGATCAACTTCTACTTTTCGTTCTATTGCTTGATTATTTTCACCAACTAATGGATTATAGCCATTGGACACCTCTTCTCCATCTTTATAGCCATCACTATCACTATCACTATTTTGAGGATCGGTCTCTAGTTTTAATTCTAATTCATCATTTAAACCATCACTATCAGAATCAACAATTTCCACCGCCAAAACATTATTGGCAGAAAACAATAATAAAAATAAAAATAAAAAAACAACTTTTTTCATTTTACTATTATATCATTTAACTGGTCAGTACGCCATATCTTCGCCCCCACTCTGTCTAATTTATGTAAAACACGTCTAGACGGATGACCGTATTTATTGGGACCTACAGATATAATAGCAAATTTTGGATCGACCAACTGCAAAAAATCTTCCCCAGACGAACTGTCACTACCATGATGTCCCACTTTCAAATAATCCGCTTTAAGTGCACTACAGCGCGAAGAATTTGAACAATATTTATTCATCAAAGCATTTTCAAGCGGTGCTTCCATATCACCGGTAAACAAAAATTTCCCTAAATTATTTTTTAACAAAAAAACTATAGAGTGATTATTGCCACCAAATTTATTTAAATCTATCCCAAAACTTTCATCTGGTGCCAAAAATTCTAGCCTACTCTCGCCAATAATCAACGTTTCTTTGCCAGAAATAATTTTATTCTGAGCCTGTTCCAATCCTTGATATTTCTGCCAAGCAGTCCAATATGGATCACCAAGTTTTTGGGCGCCGTTGGTAATAATATTTTTTACCTGATACCTTTCTAATACGGCTGGACATCCACCGTAATGATCGCTATCAGGATGAGTGACTACTAAAAAATCTATCGTCCGATCAAAAAATGGTAGAGTCGACCCAAGCTTGGATAAAATTTTACGATCCGGTCCACAATCTACCAACATTTTTTGCCCATTATCAAATTGAATTAAAGCCGCATCACCCTGACCAATGTCAAAAAAAGTTACAGAGTTAAAATAATGAGGAATATTAATTTTAAAAAAATATAATCCAACCAAGATTAGTACCAATAGACCTATTGGCAAAATAATTATTTTTTTCCATCTCCCCTCCATAGAAAATTATTTACTAGCCACAATAATTTGATTTATCCAGATATCGTTTTCATAGATAAAAATATTTTTCTCAATTTTAAAGGCCAAATTTTCCAGCTCTTTAATAATTTTTTCCGGACGATGATAATAAGATTCAATCTTTATTTTTCCTTGTTTAGTTTTAACTTCTGGAGCTTCTTTTTGATTTATATTGGTGACGATAAATCGGCCACCATCTTTTAGCACTCGATAGACTTCATCAAAAAAAGCTGTTAGATTTTTTAAATGTACTACCAAAAATGTTGCCACTACAAAATCAAAATAATCCTCCTCAAACGGTAAATTTTCCGCCTCTCCAACCACTATTTCGATCTTCTTATTTTTATTAGCCAACATCTTTAACATCTCAGAAGAAACATCCAAGGCAACCACTTGTGCCCCAGCATTAAATAAAATCAATGCAAAACGACCAGTACCTGCCCCCACATCCAAAATTTTTTTACCATTAATTTCGCCAAATAACGGCAGTAATTTATTTTGTTCAAAACTATTTAAATATTTTTCTTTTTTGTCGTAATCCAAAGCTGCCAAATCATAGCCGAGCATTGAACTTAAAATTTTTATTCGAGACATATATAAAACAAGAAATTAATAGATAAAGAACTAACATCCCAAAAAATGGTAAACTAAAATTAATACTAGACAATGACCACGATGCCAAATAATGTGACATCATTATAACATATTTTAGTCCAAAATTTGCCACCCAAGCAACTAACCAAGCTAATGGAAAAAATAAACAGCTTAAAATCAACGCTACAAAACCAACCAACATCAAGTAGGGCACAATCCAAATAATAAGCAAATTGGCCAATGGTGCCACCAATGATAAACGCCCAAATTGAAATAAAATAAGGGGCAAAGTAGCTAAAATAGCTGAAATCGTAGTAATAAAATTTTCTATTATATTTTTTAAAATAATATTTTTATTATCTAAAATAAAATAACCATTCAATACCGGAGATAAATAAATTAAACCAAGAGTAGATAAAAAAGACAATTGGAAACCAGCGTCCCAGACCAATATAAAAGGATTGAACAACAACATCATGGCTGCTGTAAAAACTAAAACATTTCCAATTCTAGATAATCTACCGAGCTGACTAGCCAACAAAACAATCACTCCCATAATACCCGCTCTCACTACCGAAGCAGAAGCTCCAGTAAATAAAACAAATAAAATAATACCAAACATTGCAAACCAAAAAGCACGCCGACGACTCAACCCAACCATTAGCAAAGCACTCATTAAAATATTAGCGACGATACTTATATTATAACCAGAAATTGCTACGATATGAGTGATACCCGCTCGACTAAAATCATTATTCACCTCCTGACTAAAACCAGAACGGGCTCCATAGAGCAAGCCCGCCATCAGAGCACTCTCAGGCTCTACCCACAACCTATCAACCTGAATTTGAATTTGTTGTTTAAAATTAAAAAAATTAATAATAATTTTTTCTATCCAAGATGGATGGTACGTTAATTTTTCAATTTTTGGCCAACTACACTGCGACCAAATGCCATCACGGGCTAAATACTTATCATAATTTATAAAACTATCGGACCCAACTGGCTTTTTTAGCTGACATACAAAATGAACCCGATCACCAAATTGTAAATCAGTATAAGGTGGCAAAAATAATAATACCTTGCCAGTTACCTCTTTAGCACCCACGACTGATACTGACACTACCGCTTGATTATTTTTTTCCTTTATCATGACCTCCTGAGATATTTTTCCTACCAAATCTACCGTATGACCATTATAATAATTCAATTTATTTTCTTGAAAACCAGGTAATGACCAATAAAAACGTAAACCACCTAAAATAAAAAATAATCCACCTATAAGTACAAATCTAAAAACAAAACTATTCCAAAAAATAATCAAAAAAAATAAAATAATAAATAAAAAAAAATACAAATAAAATTGCTCCTCAACCGCATCTATATTAGTAGAAAAAATCGCTACCCCCATAATAAAACAAAAACAGAACGTTAAAAAAGTTCTGCTTCTTGATTTAAAAATTGTATCGATCCCCTCCTTTAACATAGGCTACTTTGCCAATTTAAAGGCAACAAATAATTTACGAAGTAATAAAACCCCCACATCACTATTGGTAATCATCACTCGTCGCCAGGCATAAAGATCTTGGCCATTGGGGCGATCTCCAAAATATACACTCGCGGCACCAATAAAACCAATTTGCTTGGCCTGTTTTTTTACATTCTCATTAAAATTCCCAAAGGGATATACGATAGTATCAATTCGATCATGCAAACCACGCTCCAATAATTCTTTGCTTTTAGCCATCTGATAATATGCTACTTCTGGCTTTAATCTACCGAGTGGCAAATGATTTACCGTATGGACACCAATTTCTACCAAACCTTCTTGATGCAAAATTTGAAGCATTTCCCAACTAACATTCCCAGGACGTCCGATATCTTGATTGATAACATAAAGGCCAGCTGGGACATTATATTTTTTTAAAATTGGATAAGCATTTAGATAAAAATCTCGGTAACCATCATCGAAAGTTAAAACCAAAGTTTTGTCATATGGTGTGGAAGAGGTTAAAGAAAAAGTTTTAAAAGCATCACTTAATTTAACAAACTTATAACCCTGCTCTAATAAATATTTTATTTGTGCGTCCAAAATTTCCGGACGTACCGATAAAATTTTTGCTTTATAGTTAATATGATGATACATCAAAATACCAAAATTAACATGATAAATTTTTGGTGACAAATTCTTTAAATCATTGACATCTAAAGTAGAGGAAGATAAAAAAGCTGCCGTGACCAACTGCTTGGCTTGCTCTTTGGCAATTTTTAATTGGTCAAATTCGGCAATTGTTTCATAAATATCAGACTGCTGATTGTTTAAATGTTGCCAATAAAAAAAACTAGCTGTTAAAATAATGCCAACGATGAAAGATACCGATACCGGAAACAAAAATCTTTTGACTTTTTTCACACTGATAATTATTTTTCCGCCAACACCTTTTTAACCTCTTTGAAATTATCTTCCAAAGTATAATTGGCTTTAATAAAATAACCTCGGATTCC
>CALRIA010000047.1 GCA_943359595.1 Candidatus Magasanikiibacteriota bacterium
GGGTGGTTTTGCCACATTTTGGACAAATAGCTGGGTTAACAGCATCTAATCCATGTTGAGCAGCACGACGGCGTTTGTCGCCACTGGTACGGCGATGACCAGGTAAACCCATATTGGTAAAATTACTAAGTAAAAAAATTAAACTTGGAGATTCCAAATTACGTGTTTATTGTATACTAAAAAAGTTGGTTTGTAAAGGGTCGCGGTTGATTTTATCTGTTAATTAGGTTAAAATACTGATAATTATGAAAAAATTGAAAATTATCAAGGAAAAAACAGTTTGGGACAATTTTGTTTCTGCCAACAATCTGTCATTTGCCCAATCTTGGCAGTGGGGTGATGTTTTGGTTGCCGAAGGGAAGAATGTGGAAAGGTTGGTTGTAGAAAAAGATGGGGCAGTAGTGACTGCTGCTCAAGTAGTTTATTTGCCGCTTATTTTTGGTTGGCATTATGCTTTTTGTCCAAAGGGGCCGGTTGGAGAGTTGAATGCGGAATTTTTGGATATATTTGGTGAATATTTTAAAACAAAAAAAGTTTTATTTTGGAGAATTGAGCCGGCGCAAAAAATAATTAGTAAAAATTTGAAAAATAGTTACGATGTCAATCCGCGTGCAACTTTAGTTTTGGATTTGCAAAAAAGTGAAGAAGAAATTTTGAATGCGATGCACGCTAAAACTAGGTATAATATTCGTTTAGCGCAAAAGAAAAATTTGGAAATAAAAAATGAAAAGAATTTGAAAATATTTTTGGAACTGATGGAAAAAACCGGCAGTCGAGATAATTTTCGTTTGCATGAGAGCAAACATTATGAGGTGATTTTGAATTCTGATTTGAGCAGACAGCTGACGGTGTATAGCGAACAGATTCCAGTGGCGACAGCGATATTTATCGGGTATGGCGATACCTTTACTTATTTGTTTGGTGCATCCGATCATGAGTATCGACAGTTGATGGCACCATATTTGTTACAGTGGGAAGGAATAAAAATTGGTCAGAGTGAGGGTTATAAATTTTATGATTTTTTCGGTGTGGCGCCAAAAAAAAATGATAGTTCAGAAAATGAGTTTGATGAAAAACATCAATATGGTGGCGTGAGTCGATTCAAACAAGGTTTTGGCGGGCGATATATAGAAGCGCCCGGTACATTTGATTTGATATTAAATAAAACAAAATATAATTTATATACTTGGTTGCGAAAATTACGACGGCTAATTTAATGTTTGTTATTCTGAGCAATTAAAATGAGTCGGCGGTATGCCTTCGATGGGGGTACGGATTAATTTGATGTTTTATAGTTAAAATGTTATATTTAGTATGATAGTTATAAAGAACAAAATTTTTTAATTATAAGTTGATTAATATATGACTAATTCGGAAAGACATATTTCAGAGTCAGCCTTGATTGCAAGAAAAGAAAGTAAAGAACACGAACCGGCTAATCGTTTGGAAACTGATGTGTATATTATTCGTCATGGTACTGCAATGCCAGCAGTTGAAGATGGAAGAAGCGAAGACGAGAGAGATTTTGAAAGATCGCTGTCACCAAAAGGAATTAATGAAGTAAAAACAACTGGTCAGGTAATAGGGGAAGAATTAAAAAAGATACAATCAGAAGGGTTGGTTTTTATGGTGCGCTCTAGTCATATTACTCGTGCATATCAGACATTAGAAACAGCTGCTGGTGAAATTGCCGAATTACTTGGGGTGCCAATGTCGTCGCCGGAATTGCCTTTTCCCCCTGCGCAAGGAAAATTCGCATATACTACAAAAAATTATGCATTTCCTCCTTTTATTTCTGCTGGTCCTCACAAACAAGCTATGGAAAGAATGGGAGGAAGATCTGGAAAGGAATGGAAGGGTGGGGCAACTTTGCCAGAACAATGGGTAAGAGATCCGAGTATTTTAGCTAAAGATTTGGATGCCGCTGGAATTACAGATATTTCAGCAGAAGATGTTATTGCAGAACGAACTGAAAATTTTACAAAGAATGCCGCAGTCTGGGCAAAGGCTGGAGCGGTATTAAGAAAAGGTTGGGAAAATGATCTTGGGAAAGAAAAATCTGAAAAAAAACAAAAAGGATTTGATGTCTCTGACGCTACTCCTCCACGGTTGGTCGTTTTGGCTGGCACTCATGGTGCGATTGTTCCAGAAAGTTGGTTGTATGAAATTATTAAAGAATATGAATCGCAAACTGGTGAACAAATTTCTCCAGCGCTTGGTTATGCTGAATATTTTAAAGTGCATCTTCCTGCTCATCCTGACGAAACGCCAACTTTAGAGATTCACGGGAAAACGATTCCTGTTAGATGGGAAATGTTTAAGGTTAAACAAAAGTAATATATAAACAATTAATATCTATGAAATCTAACAATGGACCAACTGGCATTTGTGTTTCGTCTGGCGAAACAATAGGAACTATACGTTTTTATAAAAAAGGGGTTGCTTACACTAAGCAAGACATTGTTCTTCTGAACGAATGGTTGACTAGTGGTGTAGCTTTACTCAAAAATGCTGGGGGACTTTTATCAAGTCGTGGCGGTATAACCTGTCACGCTTCCATTATAGCACGCGAATATCGAATACCTTGTCTCGTCGGCCTCAAAGGCGTAGAATTAAAAGACGGACAAAAGGTGCGACTTAATGCTACATCTGAAACAATTACAATACTATGACAAGACAAGATATAATAAAAAAAATTTCGTCTATTCCTGTAGAGAAAATGGTTGTGGTGCAGGTGCAATGCCGGCCTGCTGAAAAAAGTAATCAAGTATTAGTTGTAAATATTGATGGTAAAAAATGGTTTTGTGAGCGACCAAAATATTTTTGGTCTAATTTTGATAGAGCATTTCTGGAGAAGCCGTATCTATCAGAACAGAAATTGCTTTATCCTGGTATTCATGAACCAATGACTATTTTTGATAAACGTGGATTATTGTGGTCGCGCGAAGAAATGAGTAGTTTTGGTTTATTAAAATATTTTTTAGAGCACCCAAATTTGTACTTGTCTGCAATGGCCGAACACACCTATGATGCACAAAATATTATTCAGCAATTAAAAGATAGAAAAAAAATTTGGCAAAATACGGATTATTTGGCTGAGAATTTTAGAATAATTCACGAAATGTATGCTCGGTTTTATCGTTTTCAATCATCTATTTTTATGTTGTTCGATGAAATGGCCTATCGTTTTAGAGAGCTCCTCATAAAATATTTAACTAAAGAAGAGGTTAATCTTTATTTCCCAAATTTTTTATCCGGTGAAGCAACCAAGTTAGCTTTGCTTAAAGGATATGTGGCTGAACGTGCCGCATTAGAATATCAAACTACTAGAGGAGTATTATATGCAATGTCGTTAAAACCACGCGCCTTTTATGCTAAGCCGCAGTTTTTTTCTTTTTATGAAAATGATGGCGAAATTGTATTATCTTTATTGGCAAAAAAAATTTTATCTAAAGATCTGCAAATATTTATGAGCTATCGTATGATGTTGCCTTTTGGATATCAGATAAATGAAGAGGCTCAATATATAGAAACCGCCGGACTCTCGGCTCATCTTGGCGTCTTGATGAAAATGATTGCCAAAAAAACAGGTTATTCCGTGGATCAATTACAAGCAAAAGGAATGCCGGCTATTGTTAAATTATTAAAGTAAATAAAATTTTGAGAGAAGATTTCTGCTGACATTCAGAAAATAAAAATCTCCGCTAATAACGGAGATTTTTTGTTGAAGACCACTTACTTTATTCGGGATGACAGTGTAAATAAAGTCTTGAATAATTATTTATAACATCGTCACACTCACCACTTTATCACCGGGTTCTTTGAATCTCATCAAGCGCACCCCTTGAGTAGCTCGCCCAGAAGAAGAAATAGATTTGAATGGCATACGGATAACTTGTCCATGAGCCGACATCATCAAAAGATCTTTTTCATTAGCATCAACGATATCTACCACTTTGGCAAAAGTCAGATTTCCAGTCTTGGCAGTAATTTCGGCAGTTTTCACTCCACTTCCACCGCGACCCTGCACTTTGTATTCTTTTAGAGCAGTGCGTTTGCCAACACCATTTTCTCCAACAGTCAAAAATTCTAGTGAAGCATTTTTGGAATCTACTATATCCATACCGATAACTTCATCAGTGCCCTTGAGACGCATACCACGAACACCACTAGCAGTACGTCCCATTTCGCGCACATCTTTTTCACGAAAGCGAATAGCTTGGCCTTGTTTTGTAGCAATCATAATTTCATTGTTGCCATTACTTGGTTTCACCCATTCTAGATTATCATCCGGTTTCAATTTCAAAGCAATCAAACCATTGCGGCGAACATTGGCAAAGTCGGCCAGCTCAGTTTTTTTAATA
>CALRIA010000048.1 GCA_943359595.1 Candidatus Magasanikiibacteriota bacterium
AATGATAGTCAAACTTATCTAGATTTTTCCGATACTTATGAAACATTATCTGTACACCCCGATAGTTTAAAGATATTTTTCCCTGGTGAAGTATCTTTCCGCCACCCTACTTATTTTTTTAGAATTAAAGAACTTGTTATTTGGGTTAAAAAAATGTTAATTCAAGAAAAAATAAGTGCTGTTACATTAAAATCTGTTTTAAAAAAAGAAATTGATTGGAACAGCGTTGAACAGCAATTGCTTGATAACAAATTAGAATTAATTAAACAGCTTTCTTCTTTGGGTGATCTAGTGAGCGGCGATGAAGTCTTGCCTGACAATGTTTGCAGCCGCGAACAATTGAGAAAAATTTTAGAAGAAGAAGTACCAAGGTCTTTGATTTTAAAATTAGTCCATCAATCTGATTTAGAGCAAAAAATAAACAAATTTTTAGCGGATTTAAATTTTCTTAATAATTATGAGCAATAATATTTTACAACAGAAGCCGTTTTTATTTAGTGCTCAAGAAGCAGTTAAAAATAATTATTTAAAAAAAAACAAAGAAGGGGTTGTTGATTTTTTTTATCAAGATATTTGGCTTTCTGTATTACCGGAAAATCAATTTGACCTGACTGCAGCGACGATTTTTGGCTTGAATGATCGCTTAACTTTGGCTGCTACATCTCCATTGGTTGATAGTTCTGGCTTAACTTTACGTGAAAAATTTAATCTGGAATGGGAGAACTACACTCTTGCAATTGAAAATGATGAACTGTTAAATTATGGTTATTTTGCGTATTATCCTGACAAAAAACATTTGGTTCATTTTTGTGATCCATACTGGCATAAGGTGGTGTCTGTAGCTAGTAGTTCGACCTTGTTGACTGACCCTGAGTTTAAATTAAAATGGCGTGAAGTGCGTGAAATTTTTGCCAATACAATAATCGGTGTGGCCGGTTGTAGCGTAGGTAGTAATATTATTCACAACATTATGATGGATATGCGACCTGATAATATTAAAATTGCCGACAAAGCTCCATACAAGATGGAGAATATCAATCGAGTTCGTTTGGGGTATTGGGATATGGTAAAAAATAATGCCGATCGTGTGAGTTTGTTTGATGTGGGATTAAAAAACAAGGCCCAGGTAGTAGCTGACCAGATTTACAGTATTGATCCTTTTACCAATGTTTATGTTTATGATGACGGTTTAAATCAGATGAATATATCCAAATTTTTTGATGGCGATGAGCTTGAACCTAAAGTGGATATAATAATTGAAGAGATTGATGATCCTCAAAGCAAGTTATTTATTCGTCAAGAAGCCAGAAAACGTCGTTTGCCTTTGATTATGGCTAGTGATATGGGTTCAATGGTTCAAATAGAAGTGTCACGCTATGATCTTGATGAAAATTTACCTTTAACCTATGGTGCAAGTGATCAAGAGTTGGTGACGGCGGTTGAAAATTTTTCTCAAAGTGGAACCGAGCGTAAGGCATTTTTTAATTTTGTTGATACTTTGATTGGTACTGATTATCGCCAAGATGAATTATTACAAATTATGGAAGAAAAATGTGAGATACCAACTTCTACTATTATTCCGCAATTAGGATCAACAGCAGCGGCCTCAGGGGCGATTGTAGCCGAATTGGTTGCTAGAATTCGTTTAGGGTATAACTACCCAAAACGTTTCTTTTTTAATAAAAAAACTTTAGAAGTAAAAATTTATCAATAATTGATAATTACTTTATCTAGAGGCAAACGAGGAGAATGGGGACGGTCGCCGTCTTCTTTTCTTTTAGCATAGCCCATTCTAAAAAGAGAGAGAATTTTTCGGCTGGTGCCTAAAAAAGACATGGAAAAAAGTTTATTGATCAACGAAACTTCAGTAATGCCAGCGTGCATCGTAAACATAATCCCGTTAGCCGTTAATTTTAAAAAAATATTTTCTACAATTTCACCGGTCGCAATCCAATTTTCAATCGTGTCATCGGCCGCAGTCAAAAAACAGATAGTTGGGGATTTTTCAATACCAATTTTTCCTCCAGTAGAAAATTTTAAGCCATCGGCTGGGTTCAAAGGAATATCGCCTTTTAATCCCTGGTGTAATCTATTTGCTTCTTCATCGCTTAGACCAAAATTTATTCCAGGCATACCGACGTGACTGGTGGTATTGTTGGGAAGCAACCATTCACCAAGTTCACGGCTAAATTTTTTGGAATTAATTACAAAATTATCAGCTTGGCCTTGAAATTCACTAATAGTTAGACGACGTAATATATCAGATACAAGATGAATTTTGATCTGATTATTACTTAGAGAATTTATATATTCCAATAACTTTGTTGGTAGTTCAGAATTTTCTAAATATTCCGCTCGGGTTACTTTTCTTTCAAAAATTGCTTGATAAATATCAGCTAAATTTTCTGTTAGAGCGGTTGGTGATACTTTTATTTTTATGATCGGAATTAAACCAGTGTGTTTTTCAATTGGTTTAAAAATTTGTTTATCATTATTTAAAATTGTTGCTTCTACTTGATAGCCAAAGTTTTTGGCAGCCACTTTTAGATTGGCTAGCGCACAACCGATGCTAATTATTGCTTGCCGGCCATTCACATCGGAGGCTGGTAAAATAAATTCTTTATCGATATTTATAGTTATCTCTGCTTGATCAGAATTAATCATAAAACGCCAGGGCTGAGTATTGTGAGAGCTAGGGGCTAAATGAGCGGTTAAACACAAATGTATCAGTTGTTCCTTGGGAGAAAGTTTTTCAAATTCTTGTTTTTGTAACTGGGTAGTTTGCCAAACTGAATAGTTTTTGCCAGAGTAATCATTCATAGTTGGCTGGTGGTTAGATTAAAAATAGTGTATAATATTATTATATTTATATTATAACAGTCGATTTATTTTAATACAATATGTTTAGTTTTGGCATACAGGATTTTGAAATTTTATTAAGTTTAATTACATTCTTTGCTTCTACTGTTTTAGGAGTGTTGACCTACACTAGAGATCGAAAAAGTTGGACCAATCGCTTGTTTGGTATTTTGGCATTTTTAGTAGATGCTTATATAGTGGTTAATTATTTATCTCTTCACCCACCTTATACTACCGCTTCGAGTCAATTATTTTGGATAAGAATAGTAATGTTCGTCTGTTCTTTTATTGGACCAACTTTGCTTTTATTGGTTTTGAGTTTTCCTGGTCGTTTATTTTCTTTGAAGAAAAATTTCTTAATTCCTTTGCTCTTTTTAATGTTTGCTTCAGCAGGCGCTTCTTTATCTCCACTAGTATTTAGCTCGATAGAATATCCCAATGGTAGCCCAGTGCCAGTACCTGGTCCAGGGATTATAGTTTTTGCTTTAGATTTTGTTGGTTTGTTTTTAACAAGTTTTGGTGTTTTGATATATAAATATCGTAAAGCTATTGATCAGGAAAAAGCAAAATTGCTTTTGTTTTTGCTGGGTGTCTTGTTCACCTTCACTTTTATGGGGTTATTTACGGTGATAGCGGTAGTGATATTTAAAACATCATCAGGAGTATTTTTGGGACCAATATCTTTTGTAATCCTGTCTTCGTTTGTTGCTTTTGCAATTGTTAAACATAGTTTGTTTAACATAAAAGTAATTACTACAAAAATTTTGATTGGTATTTTGTGGATAGTATTCTTTTCTCGTATTTTTATCTATGAATCTGTTCAGCAATTTATCATTGATTTAGTTCTATTTTTGGTGGTATTTATTTTTGGTATAGGTTTGTCACGTAGTGTGGAACGTGAAGTAAAACAAAAAGAAGAAGCGACTAGTTTGGCTGGTTCTTTGGAGATAGCTAATTTACAATTACAAGAATTAGACAAACAAAAAACAGAATTTTTATCGATTGCTTCTCACCAGCTACGTACACCGCTATCAATTTTAAAGGGTTATATTGAATTAATTAAAGATGGTGGTTATGGTAAGGTAACTAAAGATACAGTAAAGATTCTGAATAATATGGATGAAAGCAATGAGCATCTAATCAAATTAGTAGATGAATTTTTGAATATTTCTCGTATTGAACAAGGGAGAGCCAAATATAATTTTGCAGATTTTAATCTGACTCACATGGTTGATGGAGTGGTATTTGAATTATCAAAACGAGCTGAAGATAAAGGCTTGAAATTAAAATGGACGACAAAATTACCTTACAATATTATTGGTGATGAAGAAAAAATTCGTCATGTAGTATTTAATTTTGTGGACAATGCTACCAAATATACCGAGAAAGGCAATGTTGTTGTTGCTTTAGAATTGGATGCAAATGGGGTAAATTTGACAGTTAGTG
>CALRIA010000049.1 GCA_943359595.1 Candidatus Magasanikiibacteriota bacterium
TACAACGTTGGTAGAACCAATGGGCAACAACGCTGAAAAAGTCCAAATCAATTGGTCACCTAGTCGTCAAACCGTGGCCTTTTCTCAAACCGGCGAGCCACTTGGCGGCGAAAGACGTGAGGTATTGTTTGTTGGATTACATGGAGAAAATTTTAAATCAGCGGTAGTTGAGGGATTAGGCTTTCAACCACAATGGTCGCCGACTGGTCAAAAACTTTTATACAGCGTATATAGTACCCGCAGTGATTTTAAACCAGAACTCTGGATAACGGATTCTTACGGTGATAGTATTGGCAACAATCGTCAAATGCTAAAATTGAATACTTGGGCCAAAAAATGTACTTTTGCTGGTGATGCTACATTGTACTGTGCTGTACCACGCGATCTACCACAAGGAGCTGGCATTCTTCCAGAAGTTGCCGCTAACAACAATGACGACATGTATAAAATTGATCTAAAAACTGGTTTAAAAACCAACATTTCGTTAGGTGGCGATTATAATATTAAAAGCATCAATTACGATCAAACAAAAAATAAAGTTTTCTTCACTGACGCTGTTCAAAACGGTGTCTTTGACATTAAATTATAAATTAAACAATCGCTAATATGCATCAAATTAAAAAATTTTATTTACTATTGCTATTAGCGGTAATCACCGCCGGTTCAATTTTTACCGTTCAAGTAATTCGAGCGAGAAAAATTACTGTTACCCCAAATGCTACACCACTACTAAGTGAAGGTTATTATGACATTCCAATAGAAAATGATGACCAAATACTAGGAAATCCTGGCGCTCCACTTACTGTTGTCCTATTTAATGATTTTTCTTGTCCTGTCTGTAAACTTAAATATTATGAGATCAATAAGTTTGTAAAAGAACATCCACAGGATATTCGTCTTTTTTTAAAAGAGATACCTCATAAAAACTTATTTTATAAAACCAATGACCTTCCATACCGCAGCGCCTTTTGTGCTGGTAAACAGAATAAATATTGGCAATATATAGATATTTTAAATACTCAAAAAAATATTTCTAGCGAATCCGATCTCACTAAAATTGCCGCCGAATTAAAGATGAATACCACAAATTGGTGGCAGTGTGTAAACTCCGATGAAGCCAAACAAAAAATTGCTCGCACTATTGCCATAGCCAATTCACTTGGAGTTGACCAAACACCTACCATTTATGTTAATAATAAAAAAATAAATTTAGAAAATGACATTAACATCATAGAAATGCTAACGAAATTTATCGTCAAGTGATTATGATTATTAATTTTTTAAAAAAAAATACTTTTTTATTAATTATATTATTAGTATTATTTTTTCCGTTCATTACCAAAGCCGACGATCCTTGGGTTGGGCTTAAAGATATTTCAATAAATAATAAAGAAGATTACAAAAGTTATTGCGCTGCTACTCAATTCACCGGCAACAAACAATTAATGCGCTGTGACATTACCGTTTATGATCCAAAAGGCGCTACTACCAAATTTCAATTTGATGCGATAAAAAAAAGTTATTCAAATTTTGTATTAGTTAATGATAAAACTGCTCTTAACGAGGATGTCCAACTCAGATTTACCTACACACCTAACAGTGATAATTACTTCTTGGAGGGTGTAAATTTCTTCTATAAAGAAAACGGCGCCAACAAAAGTGAAAAAGGTCAAGCTAGTTGTAGCATAATTACGCACTGCTGTTGTGCTTCTATTAAAGATGCCGCTGGCAATATTACAGGAGTGAATGAAAAAAATTGTAAACAAACTTTTTGTGATTGTGGATCAAACCAAAGAGATATAACTTTTTGTGGTGTTGCCCCCAAAGCCGTGCCAATAAACGGATCAACTGTTGACCAAATCTCCTGCAATAATAAAAAATGTACAAAAACAGATAAAAGTTGTACTCAAGACAGTGATTGCACTGGGTATGGCGGAGAAGGAATTTGTAAAAATGCTTTTTGTTATTTAGATGATATTGGATTGGAAAAATATAAAACAGCCCCATCACTTTTTGGAATTACCGCTGATTTACAAATAAAAAAACCAATATTAGAGATAACCATACCCCAACTAAAATTCAGCGATGTAGAAAATAATATTGATGAGGAAGGCAATCTAACTTTACCCTATATTGGAGAATACATGTCGGCGATTTATAAAGTAGCGATGGTAGCGGTTAGTATCGTCGCCGTTATAATGATCATAGTTCAAGGTGTAAAGATTACAACTCTAGGCGGCGAAGCGCGCATTAGCGGTTTCAAAAAGATTGGACAGATAGCAATCGGAGTATTTATCGCTTGGGGATCTTATGCTATTTTGTATAATATAAATCCGGATTTGGTCAATTTTAAAGCGCTAAAAGTAAAATATATAGAAACATCCATTCTTCCGGAATATCTCACTCATGGGGAAACTACTGGAGAAGTTGAGCCAGGAAAACAGGGGAAAAAACACAATGAACCAAGTGGACAAACATGGATAATACCTGGAACAAATGGCTTTGCCGCTCCTCTATCAGTAGAAGATACATGTGTTTTAAATAAATTAGGGAAAACTCAAGAAGAACTAGAAAAAAATATTACTAATGTGACTTTCTTGGGCAAACAGATAAGAGTACACAGTTTTATTGCCAAAGATTTACAAGAACGCTTCAAAGCTGTTGAAGGATCGACCGACCCAACAATTGTAGCATGGTTAAACCACTTAAAAGATAATAGCCTGCATATTGAAAATGGCAAAGTATATAATTCGAGAAATAGCGGAGCATATATGCCAGAAGGTCATAGTGCTGCAACCAGTTTTATAAAAAAATATGGCAGCGAAGTTGGGGTTAGTTTACAAAAAGGTGGTTACGCAAATACTGCTCTAGCTAATTATATAAAACTAAAATTATTAGAAAAAAGTGGTAATAAAGACGGCACCTACACCGATAAAAATGGAGTTCCTAGAAAAATGTCACCATCTCCAAATTGGCTCGCTGGCGGACTACATGCACTAGGTCTTGCCTTTGATATAGACTATCCACATAACCCTAAATGTGATCTGGGTGATAAAAGTGGAACTGGACAAGAAAAACAAAAAAAATGTGAAGAACTAGTAAAAAAATATGGTATACCGGATGCAGCAGGAAATATATTTGAAGCCACTGGGAAATTTGTCTGGCTCAAAAAAGCTGATCCGGCTCATATTGAATACGCTCCTTCAATTTGTGAATAAATAAATATCCAGACAGTTTTATGATTATTCAAAAAATAAAAAAAATATTACTATTAATAATTTTAATTTGTAACATTTTTTTTCCATTAATTGCCAAAGCAGATGACCCTTGGGCTGGGCTTAAAGATATTTCAATAAACAATAAAGAAGATTATAAAAATTATTGCAATGCTAGTGGATTCACTGACAATAAACAACTAATGCGTTGTAATGTAACTGTTTACGACCCCAAAGGCGCCCCTACAAAATTTCAATTTGATGCGATAAAAAAAGAATATTCAAACTACGTATTGGTCAATGATAAAAATGCTGTTGGTGCTGATGTAAAACTAAGATTTTCATACTCCCCTACCAATGATAATTATTTTTTAGACGGCTTCAATTTTTTTTACAAAGAAGACGGCGCCAATAAAAGTGAAAAAGGCCAAGCAAATTGTAATATAATCACCCACTGTTGTTGTGCCTCAACCAAAAATGCCGCTGGTGCAATTACTGGAATAGATGAAAAAAATTGTAAACAAACTTTTTGTGACTGTGGAGCAAATCAACGAGATATAGCTTTTTGTGGTGTCACCCCCAAAGCCGTCCCAATAAATGGATTAACTACTGATCAAATCTCCTGTGGCAACAAACAATGTACAAAAACAGATAAAAGCTGTACTCAAGACAGTGACTGCACTGTCTATGGTGGCAATGGAATTTGCAAAAATAATTTTTGTTATTTAGATGATATTGGATTAGAAAAATACAAAACAGCCCCATCGCTTTTTGGGATTACTGCTGATATACAAATCAAAAAACCATTATTAGAAATAAATATTCCTCAATTAAAATTCAGCGACATCCAAAACAACATCGACGAAGCTGGATATTTAAACCTTCCATACATAGGTGAATATATGTCAGC
>CALRIA010000050.1 GCA_943359595.1 Candidatus Magasanikiibacteriota bacterium
AGTATGGCCTTTTAAAAATTTCTCTTTTAGTTCTCGATAATTTTCAATAATTCCATTATGGCAAATTACTAAATTATCATCACAAGCAATGTGAGGGTGAGCGTTATCTTTAGTCACGCCACCATGAGTTGCCCAACGAGTATGTGCAATGCCAACCTGGCCAATTAGATCAGAGGTTTTTACTTTTTCGGCTAGTATATCAATTTTACCTACAGTCTTAATCGTTTTAATTTTACCAGCATGTGTAATTGCCACCCCTGCACTATCATAACCACGATATTCCAAACGTCTCAAACCGCTGATTAAGATCGGTAATGCTTCTTTTTTACCAATGTATCCAACTATTCCACACATATTTTTTTATTAAAAAGATTTTAATTTATCGGCCAAATTTAGCTCCTCTAAAGTATTTATTCCACACCACTCATCAATATTTTCTAATTTTATTATCTGAATTTTTTTATTTTCTTCCCCTGCTAAAGTAATGGCTGGATTTATTCCAAATTCTCCCAGCTTATGCATTTTAGGCATGCGCGGAAAAATATTTTCAAACCACCAACGATCAAATATATATGTTCCTGTGTTCACTTCACAAATTTTCTTTTGTTCTTCCGTTAAATATTCTTTTTCTATAATTTTTATTCCACTTTCATCATTTATTATTCTTCCAAAACTAGCCGGATCTTTAACTGCAGAACTCAATATTGTAACTGTACATTTGTTGGTTAAATGTTTTTCTATTAAATTTAATAATGTTTTTTCAGTATAAAACGCCCCATCGTCTCCACCCATTACCAATACTTGGTCTATATATGGTGGTAAACTTTTTATACCAACATAAGCCGCATGACCAGTACCAAGCTGCTCTTCCTGAATAACATAGTTGACTTCATTTTTAAAATAATCTATTATTTTTTCTTTTTTAAAACCAATCACCAAACAGATCTGTTGACGAATAAAACCAATTTGTTTAAGAGTTGCAACAACATAAGAAATGATTGGCTTGCCTCCAATTTCTAACATCACTTTTGGTTTATCGACGCAGTTTAATCTGGTGCCTTTGCCAGCGGACAAAATCACCACGCCAATTTTAGAGAGATCGAGTGGCATAATCTTTTATTTCAATTAATGAATCAAAATATGGCAAATCAATACTTTGATAATTATCTTCTTTCCATAACACCTTATGTTTCTTGGCAATTACTAACACATATGGTAAATCATGTTTAAGCTGAATATTTTCTTTAAAATTATCATTAACAAATAAAATTTTATTTGCTTGACCGGCAACAGCCACAATTTTTTGACTTTTACCGCCATCGATAATTTCTATCTGATCAAAATATTTAGCCAGTCCGGTAGAATCAATTTTCTTTTTTTGCAACTCTGGTTCGCCGGCAGTTAACAATATTAATTTATGACTAATTTTTTTAATACCTAACAAAAATTGTTCGGCCTGAGAATCATTATAATTTTTTTTCAATAAATTATTTAGGTCATCAATTGTTGAGTCAGGAATCTGATAATTCAAATTTCGTAAAATATCAGCATGTTTTTTAAAGGTATAATCAAAATAACCTTCGACTGGGCCAAAAACAGCCTGACGATATGAATCGTAGTAATCTTCTTTGGTAACACCACAACGCGCAAAACACTCCAATATATCTTCTTTAAATATATAAGTATTAAACAGGGTATCATCCAAATCAATAAAACTATAATCAAACATAATTAAATTATTTTAATTTTTCCCACAGCGCATCAAAAATACCTTTTTGTGTCTGATAGACACCATCATTTTCGATAACCACTCCCATTAAATCACCATTGGTATTTAAAGAAATATAAGCTGAATTACCAGGATAAATAATGATATACGTCGGATAATCTTTTTTGATTTCCAACCATTTACGTTCGTCCAGTCCACGCAACTCACCGCCGCCGCCAATCGCGATGGCTTTCACTTTTATATTTTTGGCAATACGCGCATCGCTAAATGATTCAAACCCTTCATAGAGATAATCTCGAATAGACAGATCAGAATATACACGATATTCCAAATTTCCAGTTTCTTCACAGCGTTCCAAAACTTGTTCTAAAATCTTTCGAATCTCTCCTTTTTCATAATACCGAGCGACTGGTCGCTGTCCACCAGTATCGTAGACAGATTTTAACTCCAATATCACATCTTTCATTTTTTTATTTATTTCCTGCAACTGTTCTGCCTGTTTATTCACCAAATCATACAATTTATCCGGATCTTCTGCAACAAAAAATTGCTTGGCTTCTTTCTCATAATAATTGACTACACCAACCTCTTTGAGCCACTTTAGGCTATCATAGACGGTACCACGATTAAATTCAGTCTTTTTAGCCAAATTACGCACCGAAGATGGTCCTAGACTAATTAGTGTCAAATAAATTCGTGCAGCCTTATCTGAAAAACCAAGCTTTTTAAAAATAGTTAAATCCATACTTCTCTTAGGTTAGCTATATTTAGATTATATCACAAATAAAAAAACTGTCAAAATATTTTCGACAGTCTTTCTGTGGATAAGTTAAATAAGATTATTTTAAGCCATTTCTAGACCAGAATCATATCTACCAAGCGAAGCCGCACTGTCCAAAGATGCTCGATTCAAAAAGGCCCGTTGAGCTTTTTCTACATTTTCGGCCTTTCCTGACCAAACTTTCAGAGCGGTGTTTTGTAAAGCCCGACCAAATGAATAGGTAAATTTCCAAGGTGTATTTTGAGATAGTTTTACAATTTCATTTAGATTTTGGCATGCCTCACTTCCACTTTGACCGCCAGATAAAAATACTATTCCCGCTACTTCTTTTGGCACAACCTCACTAAAACATCTCAAAGTTTCTGTAGCCACTACTACCGAAGAAGTTTTTTCTCCTTCCAAACCGGCAATTACCATATTTGGTTTCAATAACAAACCGGACAGATCCACCTCCGCTAATTTTAATTCTTCAAACAATACAGCTAAAGTTTTTTTAGTCACTTCGTAACATCTCTCAATAGTATGGTTGCCATCCATCAAAACTTCCGGCTCAACAAT
>CALRIA010000051.1 GCA_943359595.1 Candidatus Magasanikiibacteriota bacterium
TACAAACTACGTAGTTGTAACAAAATCCTAAATTGCCAAACAATCAAGCCAAATAATTTAAAACCATCTTCGCCCAAACGACGCTGTTCCGTCAATAATTTATAAGCTTGTTTTTTATTACCAGACACAATTGCCTCTACCATATTAAAAACATTATCATCCACTTTTTCTTCTAAAAACAGATTTACATCTGCTAAGCTAATTTCTCTATCTTTTGCATAAGCGGAAAATTGATCTAGCAACGAATTTAAAAACCATATATCCCCCACCACATTTTGAGCCAAAAAATTTGTTGCTACAGTAGCAATTTTAGCACCACGTTTTTTGACTTCGCTAGTAATAAAATTAGCTAGTGATACGCCAACTAACAAAGAAAATTCTTGAACATATTTTTCTTTAATCAACAAAGCGTGTAAATCTTTCACTTCTTTTACCTTACCAATTTTTTCTCCCTGCCAAAAAATCACAATATTATTTTCAGGAATTTTATTATTTTTTATTCTATCAACCAGCTGTTGCAGAAACTCTTTATCAGAAATAGACAAAATATTTTCTATAACCAGCATGCGTTTTTCCGCCAAAAATGGTGTGGCCAAAATTTCACTAATAATTTTTCCAGATTCAACTTTTTGTGCATCCAAAAATACCACGTTATAACCTTGTGGGTCGCGAGTTTGTTTGAAACGTTCGACTTGTTCATGCAAATATTGGCGGCTACGAAATGTATCCTCGCCGTAAATGTATATTACCATAGTAGGGGCATTGTAATACTTTTTTTTATTAATCGCAAATTACTTATCCCTCTCCCACAGCTCATCAAAATAATCACTATAACTCTGCACTAAAACTTTGTTGGTAGAACAAAAAATTATCGGTTCTCCTTCTGCCCAATTTACAATTAGAACCTTACCACCAAACAACCAAATCACAATCGGATTCTTTGTTCTAGGTAAATTATACCTTGTTTTCATCCAAGGCAACCTTGTTAAGGTATGTTCCTTCATACTAACATCCACGACATTTTTCCAAATTACACCTGAAGTTTTCCTGGCTTTGGCTTCTATTTCTTTAAATAATTTCGGGTAAGCATCCATAAAATATCCCCGCGCTCCAATCCACTTCATTTCTTTACAATCCACGCCTTCAAGCCATAAATCTTTCAATACTTCCCGCCCTTTTAACATTTGAGTTTCCTGATTCCACTGTGAATCAAAATAATTTTTAAACACTTGAGCAATTTCTGGTCTTTTAAAACTAATCGTCGTCGGTTCCTCGCCATAAATAATAAAAAAAACTTTACCTTTATAAATATTAATTTGCATTGGAATCGGTGGAGCCGAAATAAACTCTTTGGCATGGCTTAATTTTAAATCTGGATCGCCACTACGAATAAATCGATCCGTCATTCTTTTAAAATCATCCTTATATGCCAACATATTTACTACCACTCCTTTTTTAATTCTATCGGCATGAAATTTTTCAAGAATTTTTTGTATCCGTTCATCCCCTTGTCCCACAGAAGCACCCAAAACAAAATACTCTTCCTCAGATTTTAATTCAAAAAGCATTACATAAATAGATTTCTCAAAAGACTCAAAACCATTTTCAACTATCACCTCTTGATTCCAAAAGTAATTAAAAAACTGTTTGAATGCCGCCACTGCTTCCTTACTTCTCAAACCAAAAGTCAACGGATTATTTCCTGGAATCCCAATTTCCAAATAATCTTTTATAAATGCAAACCAAACTGGAAAATCAATTTGTACTGGCAAGTATTTGGCTTCACTTAATTTTAGAGTATTTCGCCATTCTAAATCGGATGGGTTCACCCCGCTTTCATACATCATTTTAAAATTAATCCCTTGTTTTTCACGTTTAATATGAAACTGACGCCAATATTTTTCCATCTCCACAGTTGAACTCGCTTGTGAACCAATAACATACAAAGTTTCTCCCGCATCGTATTGCAGCGCGCGATTACGACTGCGTTTTATTCCTTCGTCACCTTCATACACTACGATATCGTGCACAACTTCATTTTTCTTTTTTAAAGTGTCCACAATTTCTTGCGCAATATTTTTTTGTTCTTCCACCATACTCAAAAGTATCTCCGGACTATTCACAAAAAAAGTCGCCACCCCATTTTTTAAAACTTTTGCCACCAAACCTTTAGTTACCAATTCACTCAAAGCAGTATAAACTAAATTGCGATGAAGATTGATATTTTCAATTATTTGTCCGGCTTTACATTTGCCAATATCAAACAAAGCCAAATACACTTTGGTCTCGTTTTTACTAAACCCTAGCTGTTTTAGTTGGTTTTCAAGCATATTGTCATATTATTTATGATAGTATTAATATACTGAAATTAGCCAAATTTGTCAATATTTTTTTTATATATCAGATTGTTTATGACTATATTTTAGCTAATATTAGCCATAATATGCTTGACAAATATATAAATATATGATAATATGATTAACCAAGGTAAATAACCTTGGTGCCGTTCTTTAACAAATTAGGAGATCGCATGTTCAAAAAGTGGCAAAAACTGACAGAAAGAAGCAGAGTTGAAATGTACAAAACTCGAAAAAAGCTCGGGCTCAGCCAGAAAGATTTGGGCAAAAAAGTTGGTGTTGTTCAGGGAACCATCTCCGCTTATGAAACCGGAAAGCAAATTCCAGATGTGCAGCACCTACACAAACTTGAAGAATTTTTCGGCTTCAGCCTGGAAACCGAAGAGTTTCGTGTGGCAGAAATCAAATCAACGGACAATAAAATCGACAAACTCCGTCCGCTGGTTGACTATGTGTCCGAAAATGGTCCAGAAAAGGCCAGAGAGCATCTGGAGTTGGCAATCCAGATTCTCAGTGTTTAGACAATCAACTACAAACAACAATGGAGTCAATCATGCGCAAGCTCATCGTTCTTTTCATTTCCGCGCTCATCATGACCGTGTCCGTCCCCAGCTTCGCCAATGCTCCGACTATGAGTGCCGGTGTCGCCGAAGGATACTCGG